>JBAZNG010000025.1:0-15054 GCA_041649385.1 Candidatus Omnitrophota bacterium
GTAAATATGGCTTGTTAAAATTCTCCATAATGCTGTAACCGAACAAAGCTGAAACGCCGATAGCTATGTCCGTATACGCCGCAAAATCAAAGAATACACCGAAAGCCAAAGCATATATGCAAAAAATCACCGTTGCCTTTGGAAATGATTCAGGTGCAATAAAAACAGGCGCTGATAGCCTGAGCAGGGTATCGGCGACAAAAGCCTTCTTCAGTATACCGATGATAATGCGGAACAAACCATAATTAAATTTCTGGCCACAAAACCTTTGGCTATCCTGGGATTTTTGATAAAAATCATCAAACCTTTCAATGGGCCCGGCCAAAAAAGTCGGAAAGAACAAAACGTAATTAGCAAAATCCACGAACCGCCCGGGGCCGATATTGCGCCTGTGTATCTCTACGAGGTAATGGATCATCCTGAAAACAATATAAGATAAGCCTACGGGGAATAAAATGTTCATAAACTCATTTCCAAAGAGCGCTTCCGACAAAGACCTTTGCCATGTGCATATCTTGAAAAATATCAAATTTCCTAGAAGCCAGATCACCGCGCAGTAGAGGGCCTTCTTGCCAGAATTTGGCTGCCTGTTGATCGCCAGGCCTGAATAAAAAATAACCAGGCAGTTAAACAGAAAATATAACGCGTACAGGATGCTGTAAGTTGAAATGAATAAAAGGCTGCAAAATAGTAAAAAAAATCTTCTGTGTTTTGCCGGTATAAACAGCCAATAGGCTAGAATACTTAAAGCCGCAGCTACAAAATATGGGATTACTTTATCCATTGATCAAGTTATTTGCCTGAAGCGCCTTAAAAACCTGCTCGGCTATAAAATCATAGCCTTTGGCGTTAAACTGATAAGGAAGATTTGTCTTGAATAACAACCCTGGGTTTGGAAAATCATTTAGCGCCGAATAAATATCCGCAAGAGGCACCTTTAACAGGCCAGAGACATTTTTGATGATCTCCTGCTGCTCTAGAGATGATCCGGAATTCTCTAAAAGCAATTTTATTTTGCGTCTTTCTGCTATTCTTTTTGCTTTCTCCAGGTCAAATTCAAGTAAGCGCTCGAATATCTTAGGGCCATCTAAGCCTTGGGCAGAAAGCTTTGCCTCAGGCGATTTAAGCAATGCGCGCAGCTCTTTGGTGAACCTCCAGGCAACACCATCGGAGACAACCGGCACAACAGCAAACCGATCATCTTTATACGGCTTATTTCTTAAAATCTGCTGCGCGGCCAGGTAATATTTTAATTTCGCGTAGTCATGGCGGATCGCCGGGCACAGGCTTAACGCTTTTTTGGTAAAAATGATCGCGGAATCATAATCCATCAATAAAGCATACTTGTGGCCCAACGCATCATAAAGCTTGCAATCTTCCGGATGCAATGTTACCTGTTCCCATATAGCGCGTATCTCTTTTTTAAGCTGGCTGCCAAAATTATGGTCAACCTCAAAAACTTTCTTTTGCGCCTCAAGGGCCAGCCTGTATTCTCCCAGAAAACAATAATCCCAGCATAATTCAATGTAGAACCTGCCGTCTTTGGGGTCTAACGCAATTGCCTTATTCATTTGTTGCGCCGCGATCTCATACAATCCAAGCCAGGCATATGAACGGGAAGATTCAAACCAGGCTAACGGGTCAGTGGGATTATTCTCCACGGCCTTCTGTAGGCGTTGTATCTCTATACCGGAGAGGCTTTCTTTAGCTGTCTCTGAATATGACTGGAAGCTTTTTTCGTCGGCTGCCGGTGCCCAGACCTGCTTAGGAGAAAAAAACAAAGAAAACATCTTATATACTTTCAGGCTTTTAACAAACACCCCTGTTTTGACCTTCAAGCGCTGGGTAAAATCTAACGAGCCGCTAATAGACTCAAGCAGGTTCTCATCATCAATAGTCAACCTACTGTTAACGTTTAAAACAACCAGGTGCGGATGGTATTTTTTGATCAACGGCTCCATGTTGTTCACAAAAAACGACAGGTTCTTGCCGCGTACGCCGCGGTTGATCACCAAGAAACGCCTGCCCGGGTAATGCCTGGCGAGGATAGCCTCCAGGCGAAATGGGTAACTTTCTTCCGGCATTACGCCTATGCCCGTAGTATAACAGGGGCCCAAACAGAGCACCACAAAGGTATCTTTGGTTTCAAAGCCATCTGATGCATGCGGTTTGTTCCTTAAATTATCCAGGAAGAACATCGCGCCGCCGGCTAGGCGCAAACCAGCTTCCAAAGCCAATAACGCGAAAATAACCCCGCAGCATATAAGGCCTGCCTTTTGTAATAAGGTGAGTTTGGCTTTCTTCTTTTCCATTAAAATAAACTATAGATAAAATCCGAAGGCTTGTACTGGATCAAATACAGAATGACCAAAATAGCTAACAGAATGATTATAAGCATCGGGGTCAGCCACCATTGCGAGTTACCTGCGATCAGCTTAAGTAAAACCTGGTAAAAGCTTGTTCGCTTATTTTTCTCATCCATGACAATCCCCCTCTATGCTCTTCTTAAAATATGCTTTCAAAACATTATAACCAATCTTTTAGCCTTTTGCTAATTTTATCCGCTTACCAGTATCCTGATTTACGCAAGTTATCGATCAGTTTTGGGTCAAATTCTATGCGGTTATCAGCCTGGCTATCATCGGAGTGCCCCTGGCGCCAGATAATGAACTCCTGCAGCATATCCGCAAGTATCTGCGGTTTATTTTCCGAAAGGTTTACCTGCTCTCCGGGGTCGCGATTAAGGTCATATAATTCATTATTTCCAGGAGAATGCACAAGTTTCCATCCGTCGCTGCGGATAAGCGCCCATTTGTCCCGGGATGATTCGCTGGCTATGAACTTACGTTTTTGTTTATTCGGCCGGCTTTCTATAAGAATGCTTAAGTTTATTCCCTGGAGATCATTGCCTTTAGCCGGAATGCCTAAAAGTCCTAAAGCTGTGGGCGCTATATCTACCAGCCCTACCAAAGAGCTTACCCTCCTGCCTTGCCTGGCTTTAGAAAGTCCCGGATATCTGATGATCAAAGGCACCCGGACAACTTCCTGGTATAAATTCTGATTGCCAAAACGGTTAAAAGTACCCCTATCCCCAAGCTCTTCACCGTGGTCTGAGCATAGAATAATCACTGTTTTATCATAAAGGCTTAAAGCTTTTAGTTCGGCAATAAGTGAGCCGATAAAATTATCCGCCTGCTTTATAGCATCATCGTAACAGGCGATAATATGGCCAAAGTCCTCTTCGCTGATGTAAGCCTGCTTACCCTTCTGATAAAACACATGATCCTTAATGCCTTTGAAAGTATTATAATCCATGGGTAGATCATTAAAAATACCTTTATACCCTTTGTCAAAACTTTCCCCTTGATTATACCTGTAAGGAGGATGCGTGTCGTAACTGTGCAAGAATAAAAAGAACTTTTTACCTTGATTCTCCCTAAGTGAGCGTTTTACCTTTGGCAGCATATCGGAAAAAACTCCCACAGGCTTACTACCGCTGTAAACATCATAACGATCAAACCCTTTTTCTAATCCGTATACGGCTGCCGCGTCCAACCCGCAGGTAAAAGCATTTGTGGCATAACCATTTTCTTTTAAAGTTTGCGTGAAGGTTCTTTTGTCTGGGCTGACCTTTTTATCGCGCGCATCAAGTTTGTGGCTGGAAAGGTATTGCGAGGTAAAGATCGTCGCTAAACTCGGCAGCGTCCAACAGGACTGAGAAAATGCCTGGTTAAAATAAATGCCCTCTCTGGCTAGAATATCTATTTGCGGGGAAGTGGCGCGGGGATAACCCTCTAAACTAAGATGATCTGGCCGCAGGGAGTTAATCACGATGAGGATCAGGTTATACTTTCCCTGGCCTTGGCTTCCTGCCGCTAAAACAGGATGCGGGATAAACAGCAGGCAACTGAAAAATAATATAATTATCCTACCCGATAATTTCCTGGCCATAAAAAATAAATTTAGAAATTAGAGACAAGCTTATCTAAAAGCTCCGCTTTTATTTTGCTTGGCCCATCATAGTAAAGATTC
The DNA here is from genome assembly GCA_041649385.1 of Candidatus Omnitrophota bacterium. GTDB lineage: Bacteria > Omnitrophota > Gorgyraeia > Gygaellales > Profunditerraquicolaceae > JALOBQ01. The sequence goes on from JBAZNG010000025.1 coordinate 4,033, forward strand.
CTGGCCTCTTTGGGGTCATTCTCCAGGTAATAAAGCTCAAACCCGTCTTTGCCGTCTGTGGAAATAATGGAATAATTATGCAGCTGTACTGACTTTGGATACTTTGCAAGAGGTTTGTTGAATCTCCAGAAACTGCCGATCAATTTCCATGACGCGCTGCGCACCATCACCTCACGGTCGATAAAGCCTTCTTCCTGGCTTTCTCCTTTTATGCATTCAGCATAAACATAATTATGCGGGCAATTTTTAACGCCAGGCCTCAAAAGCGGCGCAAGGCTCCTGCCCTCCAGTTTTAAATTCTTTCTGTTGATGCGCAACAGGTCAAGAATTGTCGGCATAACATCGATCAGCTGAACCTGACAGGAAACCCTCAAAGCTTTAACCTGCGGCCCGGAGATGATCAAAGGAACATGCGCCTCTTCATCATGCACGCTGAAACCATGGCAAAACTGCTTCCCGCGGTCCGATAATATCTCGCCATGGTCGGAAAATATGATGATCGCCGTTTTTTCCAATAATCCCCACTCTTCAAGCTGCTTAATCAGCTTGCCGATAAAAGTATCCGCGTATTTTATCCCTCCGTCATAATGGGCAATAATATGTTCGACTTCACGGGGCGTGCGCTTTAGGTTATTTTTATGAAACGGCGTGCCGGAAGCCATATACTCATTATCCAGCCTGCCGCGGTATGCCGGATCAAAAAAATTCTCATAAACGGAGTGGTAAGGCTCATGGATATCATTAGAATGCAGAAAAATGAAAAATGGTTTCTGGCGGTTGGCTTTTAACCAATCAAGGCAAGCCGGAAGGGTTTTGGCAAAAGACGGTTTACGGTCGCTCTCTTCCCCTATGGAATACGTGTTAAATCCCTGGTTTAAACCGAATACCGGATCAAACTGCGTAGCGTTATAAATAAATGCCGCCGTATTATAACCGCTTGCTTTTAATACCTCCGCCAGGGTTATCTGGCTATCGGCAAGTCGCCTTTCGATCCTGTCCGCTTTGTGGCTGGAGACATATTTAGATGTGAATAATGAAGCTATGCTCGGCAAGGTAAAGCTGGACTGAGAAAAAGCTTTTTCAAAAACAACCCCTTCACTAGCCAACCTGTCTATATTAGGAGTGGTATCCCTGGAATAACCATAACAACCCAGGTGGTCTGCGCGTAACGCGTCTAAACATATCAGGATGAGATTGGGCCTTTTCGCCCAGGGCCGCAAGTAAGCCAGCGCACAGGCGATGGATAAAAACACCCCGAACAAAACAAAAAGAATATTTCTTTTTCTTATCACTGTTTTAGCCTGGCTGATTTGGAAGATGCGCTAATATTCTTTCACTTTCAGCACGCCTTTTAAAAGCTTCTTGTAATGATCCTCATCCTGGCCTGTGCCTTGCATCCAGGAAAAAAGTTTTTGTTCAAGCTCATAAGCGGTTTTAGGGTCTGCCTTAAGAAGATTAACCAGCTCTCCGGGGTCTTTCTTAAGGTCATAAAGCTCTTTTTCCCCCGTATCCAGTGAATAGATGAATTTAAGGCCATCGGGTGTCTTGATCGACCTTTTACAGGCATAAAAACGGTAATCCGTTTCGCTGAAAGCGTCTAGCTTGATATGTTTACCGTTGAGCAAAGGAAGAAGGCTCTTGCCTTGCATTTGCTGTTTAAGATTAATAGGAGCTTTAACGCCAAGCAGGTCCAAAACCGTAGGCATAATATCAATCGCCCTCACCTGATCGCCGATTACCAGCCCGCCTTTTATCTTGGGCAACCAGATAACTACCGGCACATGGATCAACTCCTCGTATAATGAATACCCGTGGTCAAAACGCTTATGTTCATAGAATTCCGTGCCGTGGTCGGAGAAAAGTATAACAATGGTTTTATCCAATAACCCCATTGTTTCCAGTTCCTGGATAAACCCAGCAAAACGTTTATCAATATCGCTGATCTTCTCATCATAAAGGGCCCTCCAGAAACGCACATCCTCGGCAGTTAAAGAAACACTGCCTTTTTCCAATCCCTCTTCGCGGATAGCCGCTTCTTCATTTTTACCGCCTTTTAAGCTGCCGCGATATGGAGGGTCCACGTATTTATAAGTAAAGCCTCCCGGAGGGTCAAACTGCCCGTGCACGTCATAACCATGAAGAAAAATAAAGAATTTTCGGGAAGAATTATTCTGCAGCCAGTTGATTGCTTCCGGTATGCTTTTATCCATTCCTCCAAACACGGGTCCTTCAAAATATTTATCAAAACCTTGCGCAAACCCAAACTTTGCGCCCACGCCGGCATCGCCTGTAAAACCGCCCGTGGCATAACCATTAGCCTTAAGCACCTGCGCCAAAGTCAAGCTTTGCGGGGAAAGTTCTTTAAGGTTTGCGAAAACCTTCTGGTTTTCCGTATAAACAGAGTATTTGTTAACTACTTTATGCTGGGATGGGTATAAAGAAGTGATGAAACTCATTGTGGATGGGACTGTCCAGCTGGATTGCGCTGTGGCATTATTAAAAAGAAAACCTTCCCGGGCAAAACGGTCGATTGTAGGCGTGACTTCGCGAAAATACCCCAGGCAACTTGTGTGTTTTGCCTGCAAGGCGTCAAAAGAAACGAACAAAATATTATACCCGGCGTAAGAACCGGGCTTTATCTTGCTGGTTCTGGAATCGGCAAAACAAATACTTTGCAAACAGAGGGCCGCTAAAACGGCTATCGGTAAAATATGTTTTTTCTTACGCATTATCACCCTTTCTTAACTGCCTTCACAAGCAGCATCTTCATCGTATCAATAATGTCGTCGCCTTCAAACTTTAGGTTGTGCGCCTGGCAAAAATCCGCTGATGCTTCTTTATAAAGCTGCCTGATCTTCTGCTGGGCTTGAACGCTTAAAGCGCCATTATCTATCCAGCGGTTAACGGATTCAACGCTTAAGTATTCAAATGACTCTACCTGCTGGAAACCATATTCGGGCAAAAGCCGCGGGAGATCTTCCGGCAGGAAAAAATTCTTCCTGGCAGGATTGCGCAGCCTCTGAATGGCAAAAGCCTCATCTTTATCTATTTTGCCATAGGCGGTAAGGTGGCACAAAACAAGCCTGCCTCCGGGCTTTAACACCCTGCTTATCTCTGAAACAGCACAATTTAATTCCATGAACTGTAAACCCTGGCGGCATACGCAGGCGTCAAAAACTCCATCCTTAAAAGACAGTTTTTCAGCCGGCGTAAAAACCATACCATCCAGAAAACTTAAAGCCTGGCTGCACATCAACGGACAAATATCCATGCCTACGACCTTTTTCACCCGACCGTAGAATGCCTGGGCGATCTTACCAGTGCCAGTGGCAATATCAAGGATAACCGCCTCCGGGGAAACGCTCGCCAAAGAATATATCCGCTCAATGAGCTGGCCGTCATCCACCCAGGATGAAGAATGGTTGTATTTACCCGCCCTCTTGGCAAAATGCATTTCCGGGGCCGCGGGGCTTCCACTTATCCGTTTACTGCTCAAAACACAACTCCCTTTCTTTAGTGATCTCCCAGATCTGATGGAAATATTTCCTAAGCGTTTCTTCCTTTAGCCCCGTAAGATTGATGATCTCATCATCAAAATCACTCACCTTTCTCGAAGAGAGCATCTTCAAGAAACCTTCCACATCCTTTATTTTACCGGAATTGACGGCGTATTTGTACAGGCTCGTTCCGGGAAAAGGCACAAGGTATTTTACCAAGGGGAGAAAACTGCTTTTTTTGATAAAAGCGACCATTTTCTCCAATGCTTCTTCTGTTTCTCCATACAAACCGATGATAAAAAGCCCTCGTACGGCAAGGCCGGAATCCTGTGCAATGCGCACTGCGCTGTTTATCTCCTCGATCTTTATATTCTTCCTGTTATGATCCAGGATCTCTTGGTCGCAAGATTCAATGCCAAACCATATACCCAGGCAGCCGGTGTCTCTTAAAGTATCCGTTAACTCTTTGTCCACTTTCTGCACGCGGGCAAAACAATGGTAACGCACAGCATGCTTTTTAAGGATTTTGCATATCGCGATGGCGCGCCTGGGAATGACATTAAAAGTCAGGTCATTAAGCCAGGTGTAATCAAAACGAGTGGCTTTCTTAAAATAAGCCACCTCCTCCTCAAACCGCGCCAGGCTTTTTAGCCTTAAGCTGGGGATGGTCTTAAAACAGAATGAACACTCCTGCGGGCATCCTCTCATTGAAGAAATAAGGATCTGCCCGTTCTTAACAATACTCTCATAGTTGGGCCAGACCGTGTAATCCAATAGCGGCAGGTTGTCCAAATCCTTGATCTGCGGCCGCGGTGGATTGATAAAAACCAGGCCTTTTTCCTTGTAAGCCAGGCCTTTTATCCGGCTAAAAGACACTTTACCTTCAGCAAGATATTTATCAAAAAACTCAATAAGCGTAAGCTCACCTTCTCCAAGGATAGCGCAATCCGCGCTTGTCTGCTTAAGCAGCACCTGCGGTAATGAGGTAACCAGCGGCCCACCAAGGAATATCAGTTTATCCGGGTATTTATTCTTGATCGCCTGGGTACTTTCCTGCAAAAACAAGAAGGAATCGCAATATGTGGAGAACCCGATAATATCAGCTTCTTTTACGCCTTCCAACAAAAGAAGTTCAGGGTTATCTTCCAGCCGGCAATCAATGACTTTCAATTTATACCCGAGCTTCCTGACTAAAGTGGCTATATAAGTGAACCCCTCAAAAGGCCCGGTGATCAAGAACTCCCTTCCCGGTGTAGGCTTCTGTGGCGAAGGCGGAATGATCAATACCACTGTTTCTTGTCTAGGTGTTATGCTTTCAGCATAAGAGACCTTCTTCAGGATAGCCTCCTGAGGGTCTGTGCCATTGCAATAATTGTAAGCGCATTCCGGTAACTTATTCATCGCCATTTGTTTTAACAAATAAATTCAGCGTACTCTAAAAATTCACGTACTTTAAAATACCATTATAATCCATTACCAGTATCCTGTCTCGCGAATCCTTTCCCGCGTTAACCGATCGATCTCCGGGCTGAATTCGTATTCTTTGTCTTTATAAGAAACCAGGGAACCCTGCCAACGGTCAAGCTCATTTTGCATCTTAGAGGCTATCTTTTGTTCAAAATAATATAAATTATTGCGCTCATGCGGGTCAACGCTTAAATGATACAGGTGCTTGATGCCTTTTTTGCGCTTTTCCATGTTGGGAACGATCAGCCGCCATTCTTTTGAACGGATAGAACTTTTATTCCTTCCCTGCTCAAAAACGTATTCATTAGGCCCATTAGTATTTGATTGCCTAAGTAACCCGGACAAACTCTTGCCTTGCGCCTGGTGAGGTATTGCTATGCCTGCCAGATCCAAAGCAGTAGGCATAATATCCACTCCCTGGGCCAGCTCTTTGGTTCTCCAGGGCTTGCTGGCATACGGCATCTTAATGATCAGTGGAACATGGTTAACTTCATAAACAAGCGAATTATGGCCATATTCATTATGCTCTCCAAACGCTTCGCCGTGATCAGCCGTAATAATGATCAGCGTCTTATCATACAGCCCCAGCCTCTTTAGTTCCCTCAAAAGAGGCTTGATTAACTCCCGGTCTGTAGTAGATACCGTTTCGTCGTAAGCGTTGATCCAGGATTGGATATCCTTGCCCGCTTCGCTACGCACCCAGGCTGAAAAAAGGCCATCCCGGATATTATCCAGTTGTTGCCTTTTGCCCTCCGGGAACAGTTGCTTGATCTGGTCAACCTTTTCCGCAGAGTAAATACCGTTAAATAAATCCCTGTGCCCGGAAACCAGGGCAGGGTCATTAAAAGGAGTTTTCTTCTCTAAGGCAAGCTTTACAATTTTCAGATAAAAATCTCTTTCTACGTCTCCCGAACTGCTTCCCTGTTCAGCCACGGCATGTCCTGCTTTATGTTTAGAAGATGTCCGTATAAAACGGAAAAAATCGTGCACCCGACGTATATCCATAGCTAAAAAGAATTTGTGCTTCCGGTTCTTCTCAATCCAGTATAACAATTCTTGCCGGCCTTCAAACTCTATGCCTAATTCCACCTTATCCTGAAAACCGCGGCCAAACCCGATATCCACATCCAGGTGGGGAGTTTTCAACAAAGAAAACCAGGCTGTCCGGTATTGGTAAGCGCTGAATATCTCCGCTATTGTCTGCACACGCTTAGACAATTTATCTTTATAAATAAGGAACATGCCGTGAGATGAAGGATATAGAGACGTGAGGATGGAGATCGTGCTGGGCAAGGTATAGGGCGCCTGGCTAAAGGCATTGTCAAATACCACTGAATCTGCGGCTATTGCGTCTATGGCCGCGGAGACCTTGCGCTTATACCCGTAACAACCCAGATGATCCGGCCTTAGGTCATCAATGATCACCAGTATCACATTACAGCCTTTCGCATCAACTGGCCTTGGTTTTGAAGTTGCGCATCCAGCCAAGATAAAGCTGGCTGAGCAGATGAATAAAAATATTTTTAACGGATGGATAATTTTTCTCAACATACCGTAAAACTTTCCCCTGGCGTTACGAAACAGCCTGGCTTAATGATCGTGTTCCTATCTACCAATACCCTGTCTTCCTGATCTTCTCCCTTGTTTTTACATCAATCTTATCCGGAAAGGCGCATTCTTTGTCCTGATAACGTTTTAATGAGCTCTCCCAGCCATTCAATTCTCTGGTCAGTTTTGCGGATACCTTCTTTTTTTCCGAATAAAGATTATGCTGCTGGCGGGGATCTAAATTTATCTGGTACAATTCCCCCGGTTCTTCATCATTCAAGATAAGGCTCCATTTCCCGGAGCGTATGGACGATTTATCCATGCGCTGGCCGAAAACATATTTATGCGGCGGTAAGAATTCCGTATTATTGATCAAACCGGCAAGGCTCTTGCCCTGCGCCTGTGCAGGAATGACCATCCCCAAAAGGTCTAAAAGCGTCGGCATGATATCTGTGGTCTGGGATAATGCGTCAATCTTCCTCCCTCTTTTGATCCAGGGTGTTTTGATGATCAACGGCACGCGCGTAACCTCTTCATAAAGCGTAGGGCCATGGCCATGGCCGCTGTGTTCAAAAAACTCCTCTCCGTGGTCTGAACAAATGACAATAACTGTCTTATCGTAGAGGCCAAGCTGTTTTAGCTTGGCCACCAAAGGCCCGATCACTGCGCTGTCAAATTCAAGGATAGCCGCATCATATAGAGCGACGACATATTTCTTTACCTCAGGATCTTCCAGGTTGATACTTGACCAGTAAACATAACTTTCCAGCTGCGCCATTATGAGCTCTCTGTCGTTTTTGGCAAAAAAAGCCCGTAGCGAACTTAATTTCCAGGGAGCAAACCCGCCCTCAAAGATCCTCATTGCGATGATCTTATCCAGCAACCCTTGGCCCACTATTTCCGTAAACCAGGGCTCTTTACCGGCTATTGCTTTCTGCGCATCTTCAAAAATCGCCCGGCCAAGCTCTTCTCCGGTAACAGGAATCGTAGGTTGTTTTCTTTTACTAAACCTCTCCCTGTATGACAAAGAAGGAAAATACGGGTCATGCGGCTTGTAGGTATGAAAATTCAAAAAGAACCTTGAATCTTTGTTTGCCTCAAGCCATGCGCACAATAACCGGCCCTGGGCAGCAGGATTATATCTGCTATAATTGGAAAGCTTTATTTCATCAAACCCAAGGCCGAACCCGACTCGAGGGTCAAGGTGCGCGTCGTGATTCGGGCCAAACCACGCTGTTTTATAACCATAAAAACGCAAAATCTGGGGCAATGTTTTTACTCCGGATGGGATCTTGTCCTTATAGGCTTCCAGCACTCCGTGCGATTTTGGATAAAGAGAAGTGATGATAGACATAAAGCTGGCTAAAGTGTAAGTGACCGGCGTAAAATTGTTGGTAAAAATAATTGCTTCTGAAGCGAGTTTATCAATATTAGGCAAGGTATTTCTGGAATAGCCGTAACAACCCAGGTGGTCGGCGCGCAAAGTATCAATATAGACGAGCACGATGTTATAATCCTTATAACGGAAGAGGTGATCATCTTGCGTTGCGGCACGCGCAAAAGAATTAACGGAAAATAAAACAAGAATAAGTATCGCGGTAAATTGAAATGGCTTGTAGCGGTTCATAGCCTTCCTTATAAGATAAAAAACTTTAGCTGGAAATAATAAACGGCCGCTTCTTAAACGCATGCGGCTTCTGAAGATAATCGTTTTCCGGATTATCATACTCATATGGCCGCACTTCTATCTGGCGGTTGATCTGCCGGTAGGCTTTGCGCAGAACGCTTTCCGGCAGGCCGGTAAAATCAAGGAACTGGTCGCTTTCTACGGAGCGCTCTTTGGCCAGGAAATACAAATGCTCCAGCTCATTTTTGATCACGCCTCTTCTTAAAGCATCATAATAAAGCGGCGTTCCGGGAAGCGCGGACATATATTTAACACGGGTTACTTCCTTGAACTTCTTACAGAAAGCAATCGTCCTTTTAAGGCTGGCGGCTGTTTCACCCGGAGCGCCGATAATAAAAAGCCCGCCGACTTTTAAACCCGCCTGGCGCGTAAGCAAAATCGCCCGGGTGATCTGGCTACGTGAAACCTTCTTGCGGAAATAATCCAGGATCTTTTCGGTAATCGACTCAAAACCGTACATGACGATATCACAGTTACATTCCCGCATATGCTTTAATATCTTTTGGTCCAGGCCGTCTACGCGCGTAAAACAGCTCCAGCGGAAATCTATTCCCCGAAAAGCCTGGTCTAAAAGTTTATGCACGCGAGGCTTAGAATCTATGAATGTCAGGTCGCTCCACCAGGCAAAACGGTATTTATAGCGTTTTAGATAAAGCAGCTCCCTGCGTACTCTTAACGGGGATTTATAACGTAAAAGCGGCATAGCCCTGAAACAAAATGTGCAGTGGCCAGGGCAGCCGCGGCTGGAGGTCATGAATATCTCCGGCACAACGCCTGTTTTCTGCACGCTGGGCCATACGGAAAAATCCTGGAAAGGCACGGCGTCAAGGTTATGCATCTGTATCCGGCGGGGATTGATCATAACGCCGCCTTGCGCATTTTTCCAGCTCAAGCCGCGGATATTTTTTAACGGAAGAGCTATTTTACTTTTGATCAGATGGTCAAATAACTCGATCGTGGTAAGTTCGCCTTCGCCGATCACCGCGAAATCCGCCAGGGTATTCTGCATGATCAATTTAGGCAGAGAAGTGACTAGTGGCCCGCCCAGGATAACCGGCCGGTTACTATCCTCATCTTTAGCGATCTGGATAGCTCGTTTAATAAAAGGAAAACTATCTTCATAGGTGGCTACCATCAGGATATCCACCTTCTTTAAAGGGCCGCCGGCCAAAGATCCCGGGTCAAAATCTTCCCGCTGATCAAGAACAGCCACAGTAAACCCCATTCCTTTTAGAACAGCCGCGATAACGGAAGGGCCCTCAAATGGCGCCCGGTGCACAAACTCCCAGCCGCAAGGAACAACAAAACATGAGGGCGGCACAAGAATGCCGATCTTCAGGTTATGTTTTTTCTTAAAATTCTTTGCGCCGGCTATTTTTAACAACCGGGCGTATGTTTGTGTATTGTCAGGGTAGATATTCATACTTTAAAAAGATGCGCTTACTCTTTAGAAGAAACTGCTTTTAGAACCACCCAGTTCCACTCTTCCATAAGCTGGCTGCCTTTTTCCTCAACATGATGCAGCTTTTTATAGCTCTCTGGAGCATCTTTGATGGCGGTGATGACTTTTTCTTTTATTTCCGTGGGCAATTCCGGGGCATAACGCATCCATTTGGTTATGGATTCCCGGACCTGCAGAGACCTGCTTTCCAGGAGACCGAACCCTGAGACGGATAAAGCTGCCTGCAATTCATCCGCCGTATAGAATTTTAAAAGCAAGGCTTGTTTGATCCGGTGTATCTCATAAAGCCAGGCTTTATCCATATCGGAAAAAGGAACGGTAAGGCTTAAAATAAGATTGCCTCCGGGCACCAACACCCGCCTGATCTCAGAGAGGGCTTCTGCGGCATTTAAAAACTGGAAAGTCTGGCGGCAGGTCACTAAATGGAAGGAGTTATCGGCAAAAGGGATCTTTTCAGCTTTAGCCTGAAGCACGCAAAAATGCTGGCTGGATATTCTGGCCATTTCCGCGCAGATATCCAGGCCCCGTACATTCCAGCCATTTTCTTTAAGCGCGCGCCCTATACGCCCTGTGCCGCAGCAAAGATCCAAAGCTTTTCCCTGGGGCTTACCTGCCAGCTCAGTATGCGCGCTGATCAACCCAGGGTCAGTGATCCACTTCGCTGAAAGGTCAAACTCCGCAGAGCGCGCGGCAAACTGTATTTTAAGTTTATTATCCACTCTTTATAACGCCCTCTTTTAGCCAGGGAGCGAGCCTATCTTCTCCCCCATGAATAAAATATGCTCTTTTTCATCGCCTGTATGCCGATACTTTTCAGGATTTTTGCGACGCACTCTTCTACACCCAGCCGCTCAGTATCCACAACAACGTCTGCGTCATTAGGTTCTTCAAAAGGAGCGGAAACGCCGGTAAAATCCTTAAGCTCTCCGGCCTTGGCTTTTTTATACATCCCTTTGACATCCCGCCCTGCGCAAACCTCGGCCGGGCATTTAACAAATACGAGCTTAAAATTCCCGATGATATCCTTGATCATCTTGCGGTATTCATTTGTCGGGGAAACAAAGCTTGTTACCACAAAATTACCGTTCTCATTGAATAATTTAGCCACATGGGCTACGCGGCGCAGGTTTTCCTTCCGCTCATCAGGAGAAAACCCCAAGTCAGCGTTAAGCTTAGTGCGTATATCATCGGCATCTAGGTGCACGGCTTTAAAACCCCGGTTATCCAGTTCTTCTTTTAACCGTTTGGATAATGTGGTCTTTCCGGAGCAGGGCAGGCCGGTCAGCCAAAGCGTTGTATGCAGTAACTTGATATATTCGGCAACTTCCGCGGGCACGCTGCTATCTTTGCCCGCGCGGGCA
>JBAZNG010000026.1:0-14709 GCA_041649385.1 Candidatus Omnitrophota bacterium
CCCTTGAGGAGGAGGCCGTAGGCCGACGACCCATGAGGGGGAGCCAGTAACGCAGTGAGGAGCGACAGGTTCGTAGTCCATGAGGAAGATAGGAGTGGTTGAGCAGAGGCGAAACCATCCATGAGGGGGAGTAATTGAAAATCCGAACTTTTTCGGATTAAAGCCCTGGTTATTTCATCGTAACCGGGGCTTTCTTTTTATTAAGGCCTGTAATATAATGAGTTATCATTGAATAAATAAAAAAGTGAAGAGTTCGGATTTTACCCCAACTTGACATTGTAAAAAGTTATACGGACTGCAGTGGAGAGATAACTTGATGAAGTTTTATCTGCTTATTTTAATTTTATCTGCAAATTTATGTTTAACAAACCCAGTAGAAGCTCAGGAAACGCATGCTCCTAGTCAAAAATTTCCAACTACCCAATCTTTGCAGTTAATCATAAGCACAGATAAGTCGTTTTATAAAATGTTTCAACCAATTCATCTGAAATTGATTTTGAGGAATATCAGTAAGAAAGAAATCATTCTTTTCCAGCCAGATTCGATACATCAAATCAACTCGGAGTGGACTCTTCAATGTAAAATTAGAAAGCCGAATGGTCAAGAAGTCAGGATTGAGCCGGAAATTACATATTCGAATATGCCAATCGCTAAGCGGAAGAATTTTGTTTCCATCTTGCCAGGGGAAGAAATAGCATTTAGTGTTGATATTAACGACCGCTTAAACCAAAACCAACCTTTAAGTCCCTGGGTGGCTATCATAGATTCATGGAGTCATATGGCAGATAAACTAAAGAGTAGCGATTTTTATGCGCGAAAGATAAAAGGGGTGGTGGGAGATTATTTAATTATTTCCGGGTCTAAAAATGAGTTGGCAGTTAAAGATTTGTTAAAGGATGTTTTTAATAATGTCGGAACATATGTATTTGAGTGCGAATATACTAATAATATTGTTTCATATCTAGAGGCCAAAGAGAACGGATATATGACATCTGTCGAAGTCCCTGGCTGTTGGAAGGGAACATTGAGGAGTTTCTCTAGTATCGAAATTTCTAAATGATGAGATGTTGTTTCTTTTAATCATAAGAGTAAATTCCATCTTTCCCCGTTCTTTTTGTAATTCATTGCTGCGTAGATCGTTATAGAAAAGTTCGGATTTCTGGGGGACGGGGGGAGCCAATCTTGAAAACCCGGCAGAAATGCCGGGCTTTTCTTATGAACAAATTGACTTTTGCATTTCTTGTGATAAAATATAACAAATTGAGTTGAAGAATAATCTAGGGGAGGTCGTTAAACGGCCTGAGAGTTCCACTTAACTTAGCGGATTACCCTAATAACCTGATCTGGATAATGCCAGCGGAGGGAAAGGAGTAATCGATCATACCCTTATGCGAGCGGCATAAGGGTTTTTTATTTGTCAGTTAACAAGGAGGAGTTATGGGAGTAGATGAAATAAAGATTTCCCGGGCGATCATCGAATCATACAGCAAGAAACTCGTCAAAGCATTGGATGTTGATGTGGCGATCGTTGGCGGCGGCCCCGCAGGCATGGTTTGCGGGTATTATTTAGCAAAAGCCGGTAAGCAGGTTGTATTATTCGAGAGGAAACTTTCTATCGGCGGCGGTATGTGGGGCGGCGGGGTGATGTTCAATGAAATAGTCTTTCAGGGATCAGCTAAAAAGATTCTGGATGAGTTTGGGATCAAAACAAGGCAATATGAGAAGGGCTATTACCTGTCTGATTCCATTGAAACAGTATCCACGATTTGCTCTAAAGCGGTAAAAGCGGGCCTGAAGATATTCAATTTATTGAGCGCTGAGGATGTAATGATCCGGCAGAAAAGGGTAAGTGGTTTAGTATTGAACTGGACCGCGGTTGAGATGGCGAACCTACATGTTGACCCCATTACGATGCGGGCAAAATTTGTGGTGGATGCTACCGGCCATCCTGCCGAAGTGGCGCGCATCATTGAGAAAAAATCCGGTATCCGTTTAAAAACAAAATCAGGCAAGCTTATGGGTGAGGGGTCAATGTGGGCTGAAGTCGGCGAGGAGACGATCGTAAAGAACTCCAAAGAGGTATGCCCGGGTTTTTATGTGTGCGGGATGTGCGCTAACGCTGTTATTGGAGGCCCCCGAATGGGCCCTATCTTTGGCGGAATGCTTTTGTCAGGAGAAAAGGTCGCCAAAGAGCTGATCAGAAAGGTGTAATCTTTTCTTCTCAACTGCCATATAACAGTTGATGGAGGGTCTGGTTTTCAAAAGCCCCTGCAAATAAACCAATTGCAGGGGCTTTCTGTTTGGGGTAAGATAATAGCAAAAGGAGAATGACTATGAAAAAGACTATGGTTATATTAGCGGTAATCTTCATTGTCATCTTTGCAGTCGGTGTTTTTAAAGACCAGATAATCAAGTCCGTGATAACAGTTGTGGCCACCCAGGTCACCGGAGCTCCCGTGCATATTGATGGGTTTTCTTTAGGCGTCTTTAGCCAGTCCGCGCGGATATCCGGATTCAAGATGTATAATCCTAAAGGTTTTTCCCAGGGCATTCTTGTATATTTGCCAAAGATCAGAGTAAAGTATGATTTAGGCGCTTTGCTGAAAAAGAAGCTGCATTTATTGAACGTGGAGATAGAGATAAAAGAGATCGGCCTTGAGAGGAATGCCGAAGGTAAATTGAATGCCGATGAGTTGAAGGTGGTAAAACAGGGAAAGGAAAAGAAAAGTAAACCCGCTGAACAAATGCCTATGCAGATCGATATGCTTACGCTTGGCATAGGAAGGATAGTTTCAAAGGATTACGTCCACGCGAAAGAACCTATTGTTAAGGTTTATGACCTGAATATACGCAAGAGTTACAAAAACATAACCAGCGCTCAGCAGCTGGCAGCGCTTATAGTAGCGGAGCCGATGAAGGCGGCCGGGATACAGGGCGCGAAGATATATGGGGCCGCTATGTTGACTGGCGTGGCGGTTTTGCCGGTGGCAGTGGCTGTAACGTTCATTGGGAGAGATAGCGTCCAGCAGGATTTTAGCGCGACTTTTAATAATGCATATGAAGAAGTTTTAAGGGTTTTAAAACGGCAGGGCAAGGTCGCCAGGGAAGATAAAGCGAAGGGCACTATCAGCGCGACGATAAATTCCGCCCAAGTATACGCAAGGATCATAAAGAAAGCGGCCAACAAGGCCCAGGTTGTTATTTCCGCGAGAAAATACCTGTTTCCTAAGCCGGAGATAGCAGGAGGTATACTCTATGAGGTTTCCGAGAAACTAAGGTAAGTTAAATTTATCCAGGGGGCTGAATATGGGATATGAAGAAGACACAAAAGCGCAGGCAATCCAGGATGCGCGTGAATACGCTGAAAGCATTGTAGATACTGTGCATCAGCCTTTAATAGTGCTGGATGGGGATTTAAGAGTGGTTTCAGCAAGCCGGTCTTTTTACGATATTTTTAAGGTAAAGCCCGAGGAGACGGAGAAGCAGCTGATCTATGATCTAGGCAACCGCCAATGGGATATCCCGAAACTGCGGCAGTTACTGGAGGATATCCTTCCTAAAACCACGACTTTTGACAACTTTGAGGTTGAACATGATTTTATTGGCGTAGGTAAACGGATAATGTTGTTAAATGCCCGGCAAATTTACCAAAAGGCCGATAAGACCAAGCTTATCCTGATCGCCATTGAGGATATCACTGAATCCAAGGAGATATTGTATGGGCTTCAGGAGAGGATCAGGCAGTTAGAGGTGATCCAAAGAGCAGCCGGCAGCAAGGAACATAGAATAGCTGAAATGAAAAGGATGATCGAGGAATTAGAGAGACGGCTTTTGCGTAAACATGGTTAGTTTAACTACCAAGTTCTTCTAAGATGCGCAGCCACTCTTTAAAGCCCGGCGAAATCGCTAGGCTTTTGCATTTAATGAAGGTGTTTGCTTTATATCAGAAGGGGCTGTATAATACGTATCAAAGGATGGATAAGGTTAACCGCGCCAGATAAGGAGCAAAATGAAAAGAGTTTATAAACGCAAGAGTGTTTCTGTTGAACCCCAGGTGGAAACTAATCTAACAGACCTGATTTATAAGATGCAACAGCAGTTGACTTTCCTGGAAAAGAAAATTGATACCTTGATCAGCCAATCTTCAGAAAGGCCTTCCGGGGCGGGTAACTATGTTAAGCCTTTTCAGCAGTTTGATAAACCTCGCCGTTTTGACAGGCCAAACCGCGAAAGCAGCTTTAGGGAAAGGACTTTTACTAAAGCGATATGTTCGGATTGTAAAAAAGAGTGCGAAGTGCCTTTCAGGCCTACCGGGGACCGCCCGGTATACTGCAAGGAGTGCTTTCCCAGGCATAAGGAAGGCGCCGGGGTTTTCAAGGCGAAATTCGAGCGCAATCCCCGCGAGGTAGGTTTTGCTAAATACCGTAGTTTTAATAAACCACTGGGCAGGGATAAGCGCAGGCCTGGCATAAGGAAAAAACCGGGTTTCCGCGGCAGAAAAGGCCGCGATTAAGGAAAAGTAATTGTATCTTAGAAGGGAGGGCGCAAAGTGATGGGAAAAAAGTTTACTATGCAAGAGGTGTTCGGGTTTGGCTGGAACGCTATGAAAAGCAATTTCCTCATCTTCTTAGTTTTGATCATAGCTTCATTTTTAGTCAGCGTAGCACACAATAAGTTGTCCGAAAGCGTAAAATATTTCCCTTTGACGGCGCTGGTGGTGTTTGTGGCGTTCTTTGTCTTGCAGACATTGGTTTCCATGATTTTTACCAAGGTAACGCTGCAATTAAGCAATAAAGAAGCGGCAGGTTCCGGCGATTTCTTCTCATTTTTAAACTCATTCATTGATTTCGTATTCGCCTCTTTTCTTTACTGGCTGATCGTGGCAGGCGGGTTGATACTTTTGGTCATCCCGGGGATATTTTGGGCGATTAAATTCGGGCAATTCGGTTATGTAATCGTTGATAAAGGCGCCAACCCTATTGAAGCCCTTAAAGAAAGCTCGCGCATTACTGAAGGCGTTAAATGGGACCTTTTAGGATTTTATCTTTTGTCATTCGTCATCACGCTTCTTGGCATACTCTGTTTGTTCGTCGGTTTATTCGTTTCCATACCTGTTACTTCGGTAGCCCAGGCCTGCGTGTACCGCAGAATAGCAGGCCAGCCGGCAGCGTAGGGGGCAGGAGAGCTTTAACGCCTTAAAACATTAAGGGCCTTGCATTGATTTGCAGGGCCCTTTTTCTATAACCTGAACCCGGGATTATTGATCTTCGGCGCTTATCTTGAATGCGCGTATCAGCAAGATCACGATAAAAGGCAGGAAGATAAAAGGCAGGAATTTCAGCGCAGGCCTATTAAAATACCTTGCTGCGTTAAGGTACCAAAGGTCAAACCCGGAGTAACGGATAGAACCACTGGTATCTACAATTGAACCCGAATCAACCCCGAACTCAGATAATTCATACAAATTATCATTTTTAACGATCTTGTGTTTTAGCATGATCATTGAACCAACGATCTGGGCAGGCATATTTTTACGCAGGCCCTCCTGGTTATTGGCGTTACAGACCTTCAGGTATTCAAGGTTACCCTGCAGTATGCTTAGGCCCTGGATGAGTATAGATATGAAGATCAGTGATATGAGTATGATCCGGGTAAAGCCTTTTTTATAGAAGAACAGGAAAGATGGCAATAGCCATAAAGGTGCTACAGGCACGAGGAATCTTGGCCCCCAGCACCAGCCGCCGAACCAGGCGTGCCAGGAAGCCGTTAAAACAAGGTTAAGCGTGATAATGGAAATGAAGAAAACAGCCTCTTTTCTGAACAACCTGAAGAATTTATAATATCCCAGCGCACCCAGTATGAACAATGGATTGTAGACCAAAACCCCTTTATCAAGCCAGTATAACAACCTTGGGATATTCCGTTTAATGCCGGCAAGATAGAACCTGTTTGCTTCCAATCCATAGCCAAATTCAAGGAAGTTGCCGAACCTGGACTGATTGAGCAAGAGGAGTAAGCCAAAGCCGCAAAGAATGACGGATAAGAATATGCCTGAACGTTTAAAGGCGTCTTTTACCTTGGTTGTTTTTCCCAGGAATATGTAAATAATGAATAGCGGAGCGTAGAGTATATAGATAGCTTTTAATAAAATTAAATAGCAGAAACAAAACCCTCCTATTATCAAGTATTTAGGTGAATTCTTCAATGCGCAGTAAATACTGGCAAGCAGAAAAAATAACTGCGTTACCTCTGAAAAGTCCCATACGCTATAACGCCAGCAGAATGTGCCTAATCCTAATAACAGGGCGATGGCCAAAGATACCCGTTTAGAGTTATTGAATAGTTTGGCCAGGTAGAACATTATCACGCAAGCCCCCGCGCCAAAGAAGACATTATAGAAAGAAATAAGGAAGTGGCTGGTTAATAGGTATGGTAATCCCGTAAACCGGCTGACAACTTGAGCCAGTAGGATAAAGGGGGTAAAAATAAAAGCCAATCCTAATCCGTAGCGGGAGTAAAACTTGCCGTCCTTGGCTGACTGGTAACAGTAGCCTTTCCGGCAACCTTCCGCGGACAAAGAATGCGTTGAAACTATACTTTGGGCGGTCTGGATAGAGAAGTAGGTGTCGCTTATTTCAATATTACCCGTAGCCGTCAGGAAATAAGCCAGCGTCAATACGGCGAATATCAAAATAGGGACCTGGATTCTATTGCGCATATGTTGGGCCGGTAATGGATTTATGCGCATTATAACATAAATTGGCGTTTCTGTAAGGAGGTATAGATATCCAGCAGATTCTTATTGACAAATGATAGTTTATGTGGCATATTATTAATGTAGTTAATATTTAATAAAGTTAAATATTAAGGAGGTAAGTATGACAGGTATCTCCATTACGGATTTTTCCAAGCAGATGCATCATCTCATGCCGGAGATATTCAGGGGTTTTGCCCGGCTGCAGGCTAATGAAGTTTATAAAGGCAAGATCACTTTACCCCAGCTGCTTATACTGGAGTTTCTTAATAAAGAAGGGCCGCAGAAAATGACGGTGCTGGCTGTTTTTATGAAGGTGACTACCGCGGCGATGACCGGGGCGATACAGCGGCTCGTGCGCCAGGGTTATGTGCAGAGGGATTATGATAAAAGCGATAGAAGGATCATCAGGATAGAGTTGACGCCTAAAGGCGCTGGGCTTGTAAAACGCATGGGTGAACAAAGGACGCAGGTAGTAAATAAAATATTCAGCCAGATATCTGAAGATGACCGCGCTGATTACCTGCGCGTAATGATCAAGGTAGGGGAAGTATTAAAGAAGGAAGAAAATAGATAATGCGCAAGTTTATTTTTTTATTATTATTTTCAGTGGTTATTCAGCCTGCCGCAGGTTTCTGCGAGGCTGTGCCTTTAAGCGCTAAGCAGGCCTTTACCATCGCCTTAAGGGAAAACCGCGATATCCTGCTTAAAGCCCAGGATGTGGAAAAAGCGAAGCTGAAGATCTCTGAAGCGCAGGCAGGGCTTTTCCCGACACTGGATTTTCTCGGAGCGTGGAATTACACAAAAGGTTATTATAATAAGAACGTTACTGAGGTCACTTCGCAATTTACCCTGCGCCAGGATATCTATACCGGCGGCAAGGTATTCAACAGCATAAAATACAATGGTTACAATTTTGAGGTTACCCAGGCGCTTTTGGATAAAGCCAAATTGGAAACAATCTTTAATGTGGCTAAGGCGTATTATACTTTACTGCTTTCCGATGAGTATGTCAGGCTGAATGAGCAGATCCTGGAAAATAGCCGCCAGCACCTTGATTATATCCAGGCGCGTTTTAAGAACGGAGAGGTTTCCCGTACGGATGTTTTAAAAGCCAAAGCTTCCTTAGCCGCCGTTGAGAAAGCCTATGATTCTTCAAAAATGCAACTGGAAAATACACAGATGCTTCTAAATAGTTTCTTATATCTTGATAAGGATGTCAGGATAACCCCAAAGGATAAATTTGAGTTTGAGCCTAAAGAAGTGGCTTTTGAACAAGGTTTCTTAAAGGCGATGCAGGCGCGGCCGGAGATCAGGCAGTTTGAATCCCAGGTCAAGGCGGATAAAAGCGCCATTGAAGTGGCTAAAGCCGGAGGCCGGCCGACTATTTACGCGTCCTGGGATTATTACAGCCGCTCACGGGCGGTTGTTTCCACGATCAATACAAAGAACTGGAATGATTATGGCGTCATTGGATTGACGGTTTCCTGGCCGATATTTGACGGTTGGTTGACTAAATCCAAAGTTGAGCAGGCGATCGTGGATCTAAAACACACAAGATTAAGCCAGGAAAAGGCGATCCAGGATATCGGCCTGGAAGTAAAGAATTCCTATCTTGGCCTGAAAAACGCCATTGAGCAGCTTAAGGCCAGCGAGGCGGACCTGGTTTTATACAAGGAAAATTTACTTACTGCCGATCAAAAATACGCGCAGGGTGAAATAAGTTTTCTGGATGATCATGACGCCAGGTTGAAATACGCGGTCTCATTCTTTAATCAAAATCAGGCGATCTATGATTATACTATCGCTAAATTCAGTTTTGATAAGGCTACAGGAGGTTTTTATGAAATGTAGGATCATTTTGTCACTTTTGATTATTTCTGTTTTAATTTTCTCCGGCTGTCAGAATAAAAGCAAAGAGGCTCTCCAGGACGCTATCCCCGTCAAGGTTATTAAAGTCACCCTCCAGCAGTTAGATGAAACAATTGATTATGTGGGTAACATTAAGGCGCAGGATGAAGCTGTTGTTTATCCTAAGGTAAGCGGTAAGATCATTAAAAAGATAAAGGAAGACGGAAGCCCGGTAGAAAAGGGCGAAGCCATCTGTTATATTGACCGCGATGAGACAGGGTTGAAATTTGAGCAGGCTCCTGTGGAAAGCCCGATCAGCGGCATCGTCGGGAGGTTCTACCTGGATATCGGCGAAAATGTCACCACGCAGAGTTCCGTGGCGCTGGTAGTGAATATGGATAAAGTCAAGATCGAGCTGGCTATCACAGAAAAATACCTGCCCAGGATCATGCTGGGCCAGGATGCTTTGGTGAAGGTGGATGCCTGGCCAAAGGAGGACTTTAGGGGCAAAGTAACTAAGATCAGCCCGGTCCTGGACCTGACTACTCGTTCAGCGCCTATTGAGATCACTCTGGATAACCCCGATCACAAGCTGCAAAGCGGGATGTTCGCCAAAGTAAGTTTGATCCTCGCGCAGCGTAAAGACGTGCCGGTGATCATAAAAGAGGCGGTAATGGGAAAACAGCCGGATAATTATATTTATATTATTGAGAACAACAAGGCGATTTTCAGGAAAGTTTCTCTTGGCCTGCGCCAGGGGCCGTATTATGAGGTTACTGAAGGGCTTAAGCCCGGCGATGCGGTGGTAGTTATGGGCCAGCAGCGGCTTTTTGATGGTGCAGCAGTTTCTCTGGAGGAGTAAAATTGAGTTTACCGGAATTCGGAGTAAAAAAACCAGTCACTAACCTGATGATCTTCAGCGCGATACTTATCTTGGCTCTTTACAGCATAAGCCGTTTAGGTATTGATAACTTGCCGGAGATAGAATCTCCTTCAATCAGTGTTATCTCTACATATTCCGGGGCAAGCCCTGAAGACGTGGAGATAAAAGTTACTGAAGAGCTGGAAAACCAGCTGGCTACAACGCCGGGCCTGGAGAAGATCACCTCAACATCATCCGAAGGCGCTTCTATCATCACATTGAAATTCCTCTGGGGGACAAACCTTGATGAGGCTTCTAATGATGTGCGCGACCGCATTGACCTTACCAAACAGCACTTGCCGGATATCCCCGCGGAAATGGATAACCCGTATATATTTAAATTCAATACTTCCAATATCCCGATCATTTTCATAGGATTTACCGCCAAGCAGAGTTATACGGAACTTTACGATATGATCGATCAGAGGATCGGCGATAGCCTGCGCCAGCTCCCCGGTGTAGGTACGGTGCAGATCCAGGGTGGCGGGTTAGAGCGGCAGATCAATATCTGGGTCGAGCGCTCAAAGCTGGAAGGTTATGGTTTTTCGCCGTTAGATATCCAGGATATATTGGCTAAAGAGAATATTACCCAGCCGGTAGGCAATTTGAAAACCGGGCTTACCGATTATTTGATCCGTCTGCCTGGTGAATTTGCCTCTCCTGATGAGATAAACCTGGTTATCCTGGGCAAGCGTAACGGTAACCCCGTCTATTTAAAGGATGTGGCGCGTGTGGAAGATAGTTTCAAGGAGATAACCAGCCTTGTGCGTATCAATGATCAGCCTGGTTTGATCATGATGGTACAGAAGCAGAGCGGCGTAAATACCGTTGAGGTAGCAGAAAAAGTCAAGAAGAGGATAGAGAGCCTTAAATCTACGCTTCCTTCGGATGTGCAGATGACGGTAATTTTCGATACGTCCAAAGACATTATCAATTCCCTTAATTCATTGAAGTCATCGGTCTGGCTGGGGATTGTCATGGTTATTTTTGTTGTCTGGTTCTTTTTGAGGTCATTTGCGCCGAGCGCGATCATCGCTTTGACCATACCGTTTTCTCTGGTTGTCACTTTTATCTATCTTTTCTTAAGCGGCAAGACGATCAACACGATCAGCTTGTCATCTATTGCTATTGCTTCCGGTATGGTCGTGGATAACGCCATTGTGGTCGTGGATAACGTTTACCGCAGGTTACACCACGGGCAAAGGCCGCAGGAAGCCGCTATTTTCGGCACCAATGAGATGTTCTTATCTATTGCCGCCTCTACCTTGACAACAGTGGTTGTATTTATGCCTTTATTATTCCTTTCCGGCGTAGTGGGCATCATGTTCGGGGAGCTGGCGACTATCGTTAGTGTTACATTAGCTGCTTCGCTTTTTACTGCGGCTACTTTTACTCCTATGCTTTGTTCAAAGTGGCTTAAGGTTAATGGCGACGCCAAACCCAAGAACAAGTTCTTCTCCAGGTTTTACGGCATATCGGAGAGATGGTTTCAGAGCTGGGAGAGTTCTTATAGCCGCGCCCTTGGCTGGTGCCTGGGGCATAAAAAGCTGGTAATCGGCGGGTTTTTGGCGGTGTTTATTTTAACGCTTGGGCTTAGCCGTTTCGTAGGCCATGAGTTTATCCCGGAGGAGGATACCGGTGACCTGCGTCTGACCATCCATATGCCTATTGGCACAAGGCTGGAAGAGTCGGATAAAGTGGCGCAGAAGATCGAGGAGATATTCCAGCAGGATATTCCCGAGAAGCTTTATTATTATGTAAGAAGCGGAGAGGTATCCGGCGTGGGCAAATCCATGGGTAATGCTTCTGGAACGAACATCATTTCTGCTGGAGCCAAGCTTATCGCTAAAGATAAAAGGAAACGCTCCATTAATGATGTGGCCAAAGTGGTCAGGGATAAGATCAAGAAGATACCGGGAGTGATGAAGACGGATATTTCCAGCGGAAACCCAATAAGCCGGCTGGTCACCGGAACAGGCGGCAAAACCGTGCAGTTGGAGATTATTGGGCATTCATTTGAACAGACTGACGCGTTGGCCGCGAAGATCAAGGCGATTTTAGAGAAGATCCCCGGAGCTGTAGATGTTGCGGTATCGCGTGAATCGGACAGGCCGGAGTTAAGGATAGAAGTGGACAGGGAAAAAGCCGCTATGCTGGGCCTGGATATGAATACTATTGCCAGCACCCTGAAGACGCTTGTCCAGGGTTCAACGGCAACTAAATACAGGGAAAAGGGCGAGACTTATGATATCTATGTGCGGCTTGAGGATGATTCGCGCACGAAATTAGAGGATATTTATAATCTTTCGGTGGTTGTACCTTTGCCGGAGGATAATATGACTTCTAATGCCTTACAGGCCTTGACCAGCCAGAGCGGTTCCAGCAGGAAATACATTAAACTTAGCAATTTTACGAAAATTTATGAAACAAAAGGCCCGCAGGAGATCCAGCGGCAGAACAGGGAAAGAGTCGTCAGGGTAGAGTGTAATGCGTATCGGCGTTCATCCGGCAAGATCGTAGAAGACTTAAAACGAGAGGTAAGTAAAATAACCCTGCCGCCCGATACTATGGTCAATGTCGGCGGCATTGCCGAAGAACAGGGAAAGGCATTCGTAGATTTGTTATCTCTGCTTATCCTGGGTATCTGCCTCGTTTATATGGTTATGGCTGCGCAGTTTGAATCTTTGCTCGATCCTTTCATCATTATGTTCGCAATTCCCTTTACATTTATCGGCGTTATCCTGGGATTTGTCCTCACTCAGACGACCTTAAGCATTATTACTTTTCTCGGCGTGGTCATGCTTATGGGTATTGTAGTCAATAATGCTATTGTTTTGATCAGTTATATCGGCATATTGCGCGCACGCGGCGCGAATATGTATGATGCAGTCACTATCGGAGGCAAGGACAGGTTGCGCCCTGTTTTAATGACTACGATCACGACACTGGCAGGTTTATTGCCTCTTGCGCTTTCCCGCGGAGAAGGCTCAGAGACATGGCAGCCTTTAGGTATTACGATGATGGGTGGGTTGTCGGTCTCTACGATCATTACTTTGGTCTTTGTTCCCACGCTTTATGCGATCTTCCACTCAAGGAGGAAAACTTAAATGTTGAAAATGGTGATGATATCCTATAATGAAGCGGTGGATACTGAAGTAATGGAAGTATTGTCAGCGTGCGCGGTTAAAAACTATACAAAAGTTGTTGGTACTTTCGGTAAAGGCAGCGCTTCCGGTACGCATCTTGGCACGGATGTCTGGCCCGGGCTGAATAACATCCTTTATGTTGCCTGCGAAGAGTTAGAAGCAAAGAAGATACTTACCTGTGTAAGGCAGTTACGCAAGAAGATCGGCGCAGAAGGCGTTAAAGCTTTTCTTATGCCGCTTGAAGAACTGACCTGATTAGTCTTCAGGCATCCAGCCAATTTTTCCTTTCATTTTCCTTTCAGCTTGCTATAATCTCATTCAAGGAGTTATAAATAGATGACCAGGAACAAAGCATTTCTTTTCCTACCCTTAATATTTCTCCACATTTTTCTTTTTATACCCGGATACTGTTTTGCATCCACAGACACCAAGAACAGCCTATACCTGTTTAATGATGAGGTGTTCCTTAACAATACTCCCCGTGATATGGATTATCCTTTTTATCCCGATGAGCATAACTTTAAGATATATGAACTTAACCCGCAAGCCGACCATGTTTATATAAATAACCTCAAGCTTAAATTCAGGCCGAATGACCTTTTGCAAAAAGACGACTATTTTTGGGTGAATAGGAAAATACCTGTTTTTGCTCCAGATACAGATGCATTTTCCTCCGGGAAGGAAAATCTTCCATGGGATAGAATAAATAATTCCGCCAGCAGAATCTGGTCTTTCGGCCTGCCCAGCGATAACCTTAAAGACTTTTCTTTTGATATGCGCCAGTGGGTGAAGAAATACGAAGAAACCCCGTTGTATTGCGCGGTATATAAAACAATGGTGTTGCTTAGGAATGAATACAGGGTTTTCTGCCTGGATCTTTTGACAGGGAAAAGATTATGGAGCTTAACGGTTGAAAGCGATACAGGGGAAGAATTTCTGAAGACATCCCGGCCGCCCCATCAGAACGCTTATGGCAATGAATTCCTTCTTGCGCAGGGCATTGTGTTCACGGAGTTAAATGGTAAACTCGCAGCGATCAAGGCGGTTGATGCGCTTAAGCCAGAGGTCTTATGGGCAGTAAGCCTTGGCGAATATACTTTATGCGCCAAGCCGGTAAAGTTAGGACAGACAGTTATTGTTGGTTTGATCAATGCCAGAGAGGAGATCTGGTTTTCAGGGTTTAACGCCGATAACGGCAAGCTGGAATGGAATACTTATATCGGGGTCTCCGGCATTCTTTCGCCGGTTTGCACTTTATCTGTTCAGGATGGTAAACGTATTTTTGTGGGGACAAACCATGGAGTTGCGGCGTGTTTGTCCGCCGATAGAGGCCGTATCCTGTGGTTGCGAAAGTACGCGCCTAAAAAATACAGCATATTGGATTTCTGGGAGAAGGCGTATTTTAAAGATAAGATAAGTGATCAGCGCTCCGTATCTTTTGATACGCAGTTTATGGTATTAGGCAAGGATAAAGCCATTTATTATAAACCCCGGGAGTCGGAGCGCCTCTACGTGATAGACCCGGCGACAGGCGAGCTTAAAACCCAGGAGCGTTTTGAGCAAAATAAAGTATATTTACTGGCTGTATTGAACGGCCAAAATGTTGTTCTGGAAAAAAACCCGCCTGTCTTGAAAGTTTACGATCGTAAATCTGGCGCAGAACTCCGCAGGTTTGATCTTAAGGCAGGCCCGTTAAAAGGGGTGATTTATCCGGCGGATAATGAAATAATATTTAAGATAGAAGATACCCTTTATCTATTTAAGAGCGGTCAAGGCGCGATAGAATTTAAATCCGTTACGCCGGCCTCCGGCGGTTGGCTGGTGGATAATTATGGGCGGTTTGTTTTTACCGCCGATGATAATACGCTGACCTGCTCAATAATCTCAAAGGAAGGCCATTCTTTTCCCCAGGAAGGCTTTGCTGCTGGAAAGTTGCTTGAAGAAAGGCGCCTTGCCGCCGAAAGCCTGGGTGCTTTATTGAAACGTGCCCCTAAGGGAGAGGCAGGCAAAGAAAGAATAAGCAAATTGATCTCTGC
>JBAZNG010000027.1:0-14189 GCA_041649385.1 Candidatus Omnitrophota bacterium
GGAGCAATAAGAAACAAACAGAAAAGTTCCTGATCAGTTTATGCATGGGAATAAATATAACACAACTAAACGCGCGGTCAATAAATTAAACACCCGGAATAGACCAACCGGATCCGGTAGCAGGAAATCAATTATTACTTAAAGAACTTCAAAATGCTGAACCTGCCAGGCCCCAATAAGATCAAAGCTACGCAGACAGCGGAAATAAGAAAAGCGTATTCAAACCCTCCCTGCGCCAGGAAGAACCCCTTGGATAAATGGACCTTCCAGGTAGCCACAATCATCAAGATCAATAATAATGCGGCACTCCCACGCGTAAATAGGCCCAGGCATAAAAGCGCGCCTGCCAGAAGTTCTGCATAGGCGGCGATATAAGCCCAAAGTAACGCAGGATAAAACCCCATCCCGGAAAGCATCTGGCTGAACCCACCGATACCAGGGCCGCCGAATAAACCAAACGTTTTCTGTAAACCATGCCCCACGAACATAACCCCCAGAGCAACCCTTAAAACTAAGATCGCCAGGTCGATCATCTTGGCCCTCCTTTGCCTGATAAAAACAAGGCTTTTATCAGGTCGCTTATAATACCTATTTTATTTTTAAATCCGTAAACCCTGTAGATACACATCAAATAATGCATTGCCGTCGGTATGCGGCCCTTCATATTTATTCCTAAGATCCTGCCGCAGGATCTGTAATTAGCCATCGGTATGATAAAACCCAGGTCAACCGGGCGGTAACTAAGAAGTTTCCTGCCCTGGATGCTTCTTATGATATTTCCAGCAGCAGATAAACCTTCCATGATCGCGAACTGAACAGCCATCCTTAAAAAATTATCGCCTTCCTTGAAATAACAGGCATCTCCGGCGGCAAAACAGGAATCATTCAACCGCAGGTACCGGTCAACGATGATCCTTCCCTGCTGGTTCTTAGGCACTGGCAGGTTTTGGATAAAATCCGCGCACCTGACGCCTGACGCCCAGATAAGCAAAGCATTATCAAATATCCTGCCGTCGCTTAAGGCAACATCCTTCTCTCCGGCCAATGTCACTGCCGTATCCGTAGAAACCTCTATGCCTGAAGATTTAAGGTTATCCAGGCAATAATCCCTCATCCAGGGCTCAAGCATTGCCAGTATGGAATGGGCGCGCTCTACAATGATCACGCGTTTATTCAGGTTATTTTTTTTAAAATAGGCCTTTAAATGCGTAGCTACCTCAATACCGGTATAACCTGCTCCGGAAACAATATACGCATCACGGTCATGTTTTGCCGCGATACCCCGGATCAGGCGCGCATCAAAAACATCATCAAGCTTAAATGCGCGCTCCTCTATCTGCCGGTTACCGTAAAAATTAGTTTGCGAACCACTGGCAATGACCAGGTAATCATAATCCAATTCCAAAGCGGTCGTGGATACTATTTTCTTTTCCAGGTCAACCGAAACAACTTTATCCTTTACAAAATCAAACCCGTACCTATGGCTTAAGGCCCTGGCCTCAAATGCCAAATGTTCCAGCTTTATCCTTTGCCCCAGGCAATCAGGCAGCATAGGCAGAAAAGTAAAATCATCTTTGTCGCTGACCAGGGTGACCTCAAAGCCTTTCTTGATGCTGCATTTTTTTAGCTTCATCGCAGCGGTTAACCCGGCAAAACCCGCTCCGATGACTACGATCTTCTTCATAATAACCTGTCTGCGATCAATAACAGGCTTGCCAAAGCCTGGACGCCGATACTTAAAGCGGATGATCTAAGCAAAGCCGCTTTATCAGCGTAGTGATTTTTTATTATCATTGCTGCCTGCATTGCAGGAAAAACAAGTATGAATGTAAAAAGGCTGACAAAGCCAAGATAACCCAGGTAAATACCCAGCGCGATAAAGATAAACCCTGCCGCTTCCAGCACAGAATAAACCTGATAGGCGCGCTCAGTCCGGATGATACTTACCAGGTTGTGTTTTGCAGAAAGTTTATCCTCACTATAATCAGGCACTTCATTGGCAAAAAGGATCGCCGTGGTCATAAAGCCGAAGGGCAAGGAAAGAATGACGCTCCTGGAGTCAAACAATATCCCGCTCTGGATAAAATACCCTCCGGCGACCAGCGCCGGTCCAAAAAGCAAAAATAGAGATAACTCCCCCAGGTACGAATAAGAAAACTTTAAGGGCTTAGCCGAATACTGCCAACTTAAGAAAATAATCAAAAGATAGATGGCAATGACCAAAGGGCTTTTAAGCAAACAAGAAAGTAACGTAACGCTGATTAAAGCCAGGCCCGCGAAAATAAACGCTCCATAAAAATAAAATTTCTCAAAGAACACCCCTGCCTGGATCAGTTTTGAACCGCCGAAAAACGGATAATAGGATTTATCCAGCCAGTCCGCTCCGCTTCGGGAATCAGCGTAATCATTGATCAAGTTAGCGCTTAAATGCGTGGCGCAAACACAAAAAAACCCCAGGACAAACGCTCGCATATCCAGGGATTTAGCTGCCAAAAACGACCCAAAACAATAGGGCAGGATGCTCGCGCTTAAAAAAGGCAACCTTAAGGCACGCACGATATTCTTAAGCATATTTTGTTTGCTTTAGTAATACGCCTATGTTAACATAATTTTATGTTTTTGAGAATAAAAAACAGGATTGAAAATGAATTAACAAATTATACTCGCGAGTTTGATAAAAAATACTCGCTTTCCGCCCTTTCCCCCCTGCTTTTCAACAGTATCAAAGAGTTCATCTCCCGCGACGGTAAAAGGGTGCGCCCCGTGCTTTTCTGCATCGGTTACCTGGGTTTTGCCAAGAAACAGGCCAGCGGTCTTTACCGAAGCGCTTTAAGTTTAGAGTTACTGCATGATTTCATGCTCGTGCATGACGATATTATTGATAAATCCGAAACCCGACGCGGCAAACTCTCTATGCACGCCTTGCTTAATAAAGGATTCGTTAAAAACAGGAAATTGAAGTTCTCCGGCGAAGATTTAAGTTTAGTTATCGGCGATGTAATGTACGCTTTGGCGCTGGACGCTTTCCTGGCGATCAGGGAAAAACCCGGCCGCAAAGAAGAAGCTCTTAAGAAACTTATCAGCGCCGCCCTCTACACCGGCAGCGGAGAATTCATTGAGTTATTACTGGGTACAAAACCAATACCGGAGGTCACCAAAGATGATATTTACAAAGTATATGATTATAAGACCGCTAACTATACTTTCGCTTCGCCGCTTACTATGGGAGCGATACTTGCCGGTGCCGGGCCTGAAGAGGTAGAAAAATTATACCGCTATGGCATGTGTTTAGGGCGGGCGTTCCAGATCCAGGACGACATTATCGGCATATTTGGCAAGGAAACAGAAACCGGCAAATCCAGCCTTACCGACCTTAAGGAAGCAAAAAGAACGCTGCTTATCTGGTATGCTTTCCGTAAAGCAGGCACGCGTAATAAAACTTTGATCAATAAAGTGATGGCTTCTGATAACGCGGGGCGGAAAGAACTTGAACTAATCAAAAACCTTATTCGGGAAACAGGAGCGTTTGCCTATGCCAAATGTCAGATCAAAAACCTGTTCACTAAAGCAGGCAAAGAGATCTCCACTCTAAAGATGCGCCAGGAATACAAAAATACCCTCAACGCGTTTTCCAGCAAGATCCTCAAGATCTGATTACTCCTTGCCCCCCGTACAGATGAACTTACAGGTATTACTTTGAGTATCCAACGCCAGTTCATTACCCGGGTCAAGGTCTAAAGCAACTTTCAGGTAATGTTTGTATTTTGCGCTGTCTTTTCTGATCTTGTAAAGCTGCGCCAGCCTTACATAGACATCGGCAAAACGCGGCTCAAGGACAACCGCTTTCTTCAGATAGATCTCCGCTTTATGTTTATTGCCCCCTGCAATCACCGGAGCCAAAAGATAATAGCTGCCCAGGCCAAAAAGCACCTGCGTTGAATTCGGCTGCAGCTTTTCCGCTTTATCTAAATTGTGCTTGACGGCTGTGCCGTTTATCGCTTTAGAAAGCATGCCTCCGTAATGGGCGATCAAGCCTTTGCTCCCGGCATAAAGGCAATAGGCGCGCACGCGGTTGCTTAAATCAACCGCCCCAGGATCCTGCTCGATTACCTTTAAAGCCAGCCTGACGGCCGACTCAAAATCGCCTTTAAGATATTTTACATACCCCAGGCTTAAATACGCCGGTGAAAATCCCGGTTCGTCTTTGATTATCTCCTCTAATAACTCCTGGGACCTGTCCAAAGCATGTTTACGGCGCAGGGATTCAGCCAGTCCCCATTTAGCCATAAAATTCCCCGGAAAGCCGGTATACAGGCGTAAGAAAGTATTGTAAGAGGCGTCGGAATTATACATATTCAAATAGACCAGCCCTAAGATGTATCTCTCGGGGAAAGAATCAGGGCTTCTAGTTACTGCCCCTTGCGCCTGCAGCAAAGAGAGAGTATCGGCTTTTTCATGCAAGCTCTTCCAGTCAGCAGCGTAAACAACCTGAAAAACAGAAAAAATTATTACAAACGTTATCAGGGATTTCTTCATTTAATCCTCCTCTTAAAGAATTCCCAGGAGATTATCCCGGTGGCCACCATACTGAAACCAAAAAGAAAATCCTCTAAAGGTATGCTGCCGATCCTTAAACCCAGGAAGAATGCCGGGTCATATATCACAATATTCTCGCCCGTAAGATAACCATTGACCAAGAGCTTGAATCCGAGGATGACTGCCAAAAACAGATAAAAAACCCTCTCTTTCAATATATTTATCTTCGTCACCCTGTCTGCCAGGATGACCAGTATAACTGAACCCAAAGCGATCAGCGTATATTCTTTCATTTAAGCTTTCTCTTGATATAATTAAGCGCTTCCCAGGTAAAAATACAACAAAAGGTGATCACCACAAAAAACAGCCACTCCTCGACAGGCAGGTTGATGAACTTAAAGCCCAACACTCCATCAGGCGCAAAAGACCAGTGCCCGCGCCAGGCAGCAAAACTGTCCCAAGCGCCAAAAATAAACAAAACGATCAAAATCGAGCAGCTAAGCGGTTTGATATTCTTCCAGAATTTAAGGCCGGGCCAAAAACTAAAAAGCAGCGGGATGAATAAAGAAAGCAACAATACTGCCATATATTTAGACATAAACATATTTTATTACTAAAAACGCGCGTTATCAACACAATTTAGAAACAGTTTCCAAACCAAAGGGGAAACAGTTTCCCGATTGGATTGGAAACTGTTTCTAAAAAAGAATTGGGCTTGGATTTTAAGTTATTTGATTGTAGAATACTCCTATGGAAGAAAAAGCGCTCAAAGAGGGATTCCGCCAGGCAAGGGTGGTGACAAAAGAATTTGCCAGGAGTTTCTACTTTGCCTCCCTCTTTCTTCCCGCGGATAAACAAAAAGCCGCTTATGCCGTATACGCGATTTGCAGGAAAAGCGATGAAACCGTTGATTCGGAAAACTTTGGCGACAAAGAAAAACTCGTTAAGAAACTCGAGGACGATATCCGGCTTGCTTACAGTCAAAAACAGCTAAAGCAACCGCTGCTTCTTGCTTTCCGGCAGGCAGTAAATGACTACGCTATCCCTGGAGAATATTTTGAAACACTGCTTGAGGGTATGCGTATGGATATCAGCGTAAACCGCTACGCGGATTTTAAAAGCCTGCGGGAATACTGCTATAAAGTGGCCGGGGTGGTGGGGCTGATGATCTTAAAGATATTCGGCTACAAGGAAAAGAACGCTGAAGAATACGCCGTTAAATTAGGCATCGCCATGCAACTGACCAACATCCTCCGGGACATTAAAGAAGACCTCGCGCGGCAAAGGATCTACCTGCCTATTGACGAGATGGACAAATTCGGCGTATCCGCAGCAACGCTAGAAAAAGGCAAAGTGGATGAAAAGATCATCCAGCTGTTGCGCTTTCAGATAGCGCGCTGCCGCGCATACTATGAAGAAAGTTCACCGGGTATCAGGCTGATCAAAGACCCGCGCTGCCGTTTTGTAGCCGCGGCAATGAAAGAATTCTATTGCCGGATACTGGAGGCCATAGAGAAAAACGGCTATGATCTATTCAGCGTTCGCGCGCATGTAAACACCTTCGCAAAGATAAAACTAACCGCAAAGGTATTCATTCAGGGGAAATACCTATGAAAATCACACGGGCAAGATCAGCCGGCTTTTGTTTTGGCGTAAGAAGGGCGATCAATATCTCGCTGGCCACAGCTAAACTAAAAAATCCCATCTATATGCTCGGCGATATCGTGCATAATGAGAATGTGGTCAAAGAGATAGAAAAAAACGGGATCCGAAAAATCAAACGCCTATCTAAAGGTAAAGGGAAAACACTGCTTATCCGCGCGCACGGCACTTCCAGGAAGGTGTTGCGCAAAGCAAAAGCGCTCGGTTACAAGATCGTGGACGCCACATGCCCTATGGTCAAAGAGATACATAAGATCGCTAAAAGCCTGGAGAATAATGGCAGGCAGGTGATCATCGTAGGAGATAAAAGGCATGATGAGGTCCGCGGGATCATCGGCCAGTTGAGCAGCAAGGCGATCGTGATCGACCGGCCGGAGAAAATCAATCTGGCGGCGATCAAACGCATCAAAAGAGCCGGCGTGATTGTGCAATCCACCCAGAACCTGGAAAATGTCTTAAAAATAGTCGCTTTGCTTAAAACCCAGGTCAAAGACCTTGATTTTCGTAATACTATCTGCCAGCCCACGAAGACAAAACAGGATGAAATGAAGAGTATGCCTTTAGAAAACGACCTGATGATCATTATCGGTTCAAGAGCAAGCGCCAATACTAAAAGAATATATGAAATAAGCAAGTCCCTGAACAAAAACAGTTATTGGGTTAATTCCGCTGGCGAGATTAATAAAAACTGGCTGGCTGAAGCTAAAAGTATCGGCGTAACCGCAGGGGCTTCCACTCCGGAATCAACTATCCAGGAAGTCATCCAAAAGATCAAAACTATCTCTTGCTGATCAGGTCCGCAACAATACGCGAACTGGCGATAACCACAGGCAACCCTCCTCCCGGCTGCGTGCTTGCCCCCACATAATAAAGATTCTTGATCTTTGAATCAAAATTAGCCGGGCGGAAAAACGCGCTTTGCGTTAAATTATGCGCCAGGCCGAATGTCGCCCCGAATTCTATATTGTAACGCTTGATGAAATCTTCCGGGTAAAAATGATGCTCTGTTTCAATAAGTTCCTCGAGGTTACAGCCGCAGCAACGGTTGATCTTCTCAAAAACGAATTTTCTTAAAGCGGCTTCGCCTTCCCCTAAACCGACAGATGCGCCTTCTAAATTGGGCACAGGAATAAGGATATAGAGGATATCCTTGCCTTCAGGCGCCAGCGAACTGTCCGTTACCGTCGGCACATGCACATAAAATGAGGCATCAGCCGGCAGAATATGATCCTTGAATATCTGGTCCAGATTCTTATTAAGGTCATTGGCAAAAAAGAGGTTATGGTGCGCTAGATTATCCACCTTCTTTTTCAGGCCCAGGTAGATCAGATAAGTCGAACAGGAGTATTTATAACGCGGGTTCCTGCGTTTAAGCAGTTTGGCCTGTGTATAAGGGTAATCTGCGTTTACCACAGCGTAATCGCTGGAATATTGCTTCCCTGCGCAGGTAAAATTTATAGAATTATCCTTATTCCTGATACTTTCTACCTGGCAGTTATAATGAAAACGCGCCCCAAATGAAGCAGCCAGTTTCTCAAGCGCTTTAGGTATCTGATACATCCCTCCCATAGGATGAAATATTTTCTGCACATGGTCGGTATAAGTAATGATACTGTAAAAAGCGGGCGCCTGATAGGGCGAAACGCCCATAAACATCGCCTCAAATGTAAAAGCAAAGAGCAGTTTCTCGCTCTTGAAATATCTTTTCGCCAGCCCCCAGTAAGATTTAAATGCCTGGATCCTTCCGGCTAAACCCCAGTAGTAGGGATTAAGCAGTGACCGGTAGGTTACGCAGGAGTAAAGAAGCGGCCGGATGACCTTATAGATGCGGCTGGTTTCTTTGATGAACGCCTCAAAACCAAGCGCGCTGCCCTTTTCTATGCGCTCCATCTCCTCTTTAGTGCGCCGGCTATCCTTAAAAACAGTGAAAGAATCACCATCAGGGAAGAATATCTTATAGCTGGGGTCGATCGCACGCAAATCGAGGTAATCTTTGATCTTTACGCCGCAATAGGAAAAGACCTCCTCAAAGAAATCCGGCATCAGCACAAAACTCGGGCCTGTATCAAATTTAAAACCTTTATCCTCAATTATGTTATTGCGGCCGCCGCAGATAGGGAGTTTCTCATAGACATCCACGCTAAAACCATCGTGGGCAAGCCGGCAGGCGCTGGCTAGCCCTCCGATACCGGCTCCAATAACCGCTACCTTCTTATTGGCCATGGATACCTCCTTCTTAGAAAACGATCGTCTTATTTCCGTGGCGGATGATACGATGGTCTAAATAACTAAACAGCGCGTTTGCCAGAGCTTTCTTTTCCAGGTTCCTGCCCTTTCTTACCAGGTCATCGCGGTTATCTTTATGCGATACGCTCTCAACCTCCTGAGCAATGATCGGCCCTTCATCAAGCTTCTCATTTACAAAATGCGCCGTAGCGCCGATCACCTTAACCCCCTCTTCCAGCGCCTTGCCATAAGGATCAGCGCCTTTAAAAGAAGGCAGGAAACCATGGTGGATATTGATTATGTCTTTTGAGTACTTGCGCAGGAAATCTCCGGAGAAAACCAGCATGTAGCGCGCCAAAACCAAGAAATCCGTTTCTTTTACCGCGCGCGCCAGGATCTCTTCTTCCCGGCGGTTGTCTTTATCCGCCGGAAGGTAATAAAAAGGCAGGTTATACTGCTTGACCAGTTTCTCATGTTTGGAACAATTACTTAACACAAAAGGGATATCAGCTTTTAACTCTCCGGAACCCCATAAGTATAAGATATCCGCCAGGCAATGCCCTTGATCAGAAACCAATATGCCCATGCGTAAAGTTTCCGCTTTATCATAAATATGCCAATCCGCGCCAAATTGTTTCGCAACAGGCACAAAATCAATATCCAGGGTGGCCTTACTTGCCTGTTCTGCGTTAAATTCAACGCGCATGACAAAATATCCCGCATCCGGATCAGTGCTGTACTGATCAGCTGTAATGATATTGCCCTGATGCTTAAGGATAAACTCCGATACCCTGGCGACAATACCTTTTTGATCACGGCACTGGAATAATAAAATGAATGTGTTCATCAGCCCTCCTTGACTTAAAAGATTATTTCACCAAGATATTGTACATCCCCAAAAGGCCGAATAAAATAAACAAGCAAGCGGAAAACCATTTGATTGCCTTTTCCGGGATATGCCTGCGCAATACGACGCCGACAATGATGCCGATCCCATCGGCGGCCAGCATGCCCAGGGTAGTACCGATAAGCACGTTGAGTATGCCTTTATACTTGACCGCCAAAGCGATCGTGGCCAGCTGCGTTTTATCCCCCATCTCCGCCAGGAAAAACGCTATTGCTACGGTGATCACCGGCCCGAAGTTTCCAGTAACTTTATCCTCATCTTTAAGCTGGTCGCCTTTAAGCGTCCAGATACCAAAGAACACAAAAGACAAAGAAGCGATAAAAGAGATTATATCCAGGGGCACAACTTGAACAAGAAACCTGCCAAAAACCACTGCCAGCGCGTGGTTGATCACCGTGGCCAGGAAAACACCAAGCAATACTTTGTGCGCGCTGTAACGGGAGGCAAAAGCCATGGACAAGAGCTGCGTCTTATCCCCCATCTCCGCCAATAATACGAATATAAACGCCGCTAAAAATGCCGTCATAGTCTTGATTCCGGGATTAGTTGATTATCCGCATCATCTTACCTAATAGAATAGGCGGTTGCAAGCAGAAAGATTCATCCAGCCGCCTTAGGCTTGATTAACAAAGAGTAGTATGTTAAGATAAATTTATGCCACTTGCCTTATGCGTAAAAAAGAGCGCCGGATGCGGTTATAAAACTTACGCCTGCCTCTCAAAAAATAATACAAGCGAATTTTATATAACTGTGGAGCCGGATGGCGCCAGGAGCGAAAATTTCTCTACACAGCTAAAAGCATTATCTGCGAACTACCTCTTGGCCTTAAAAGCATCCGGGTTAGATAGCGGGTCAGTTTCTTATATCGCGTTATTCACTAAAAGCAACAAAACGGATAAAAAGATATTATCTTTCTTGCGCCTTAAAGATGCACCTATATCAATTATCCGGCAGGCGCCACTTTCAAAAGCCGCATTTTCCCTGATCGCTTACTGCGTAAAACTACCGCCGGCCCACCGCAAAAGCGTGGCCTCTTACCGGGTTGCCGGAAGGAAACACGGTTGTTACATAACCCGGCTTAAAAATTACAGTTATATCTGGAGTTTGAACCTTAACCACCCGTTCAGGCGCCCTATGCCTGATACAGGAGTGCAAACAATATATGTTTTAAAACAACTGCAAAAAGACCTGAAACTACGCAAAGCAACCCTGACAAAGAACCTTTTGCGCACCTGGGTCTATATTAACGGCCTGTATTCTAACTACGGAAAAATGGCCTCGGCGCGCGCAATGGCATTAAGAAAAGCAAACCTTACGGACAAAACACACTTCGTCGCCAGCACCGGCATTGGAGGCAAGATCGGCACGATCGCCGGCACAAAAGTAAGCATGAACGCTCTTTCAGTAGCCGGGCTTAAAAACAACCAGGTAACTTACCTGCGGGCGCCTGAAGCGATGTGCCCGGCGTATAAATATAACGTGACTTTTGAAAGAGGCAGCAAAGTATCATACGCTGACCGCGCGCACATCTATATTTCCGGTACAGCAAGCATCAGCAAATCCGGAAAGATACTCTTTCCCGGGGATATAATAAAACAAACAAAACGCACTTTATTCAATATCAAAGCAATACTTAAATCAGGCAACGCCTCTTTAAGGCAGATCGCCTTTCTGATCATCTACGTAAAATATGCCCAGCACTCCGCAACGGTAAAAAGAATGATCGAAAGGTTATTCCCGGGTGTGCCCTGCGTTTTCCTGCAAGCGCCTATCTGCAGAAAAGAATGGCTCGTGGAGATCGAAGGCGTGGCTATTTTGAAAGAAAATAACAGAAAGTTCCCTGCCTTTTAACGCTTTCCAAAAGCGTCCTCAAGCACCTTCCCCTCTGTCTGAGGTGCAGTAACCCCGCATAGATAAGCAAGCGTGGCAAATATATCCGTATGCTCTATCTGCCTTGAGATGGTTTTACCTTTCTTAATGCCGGGGCCGTAAATATACATCCAGACAGGCATGCGGTCGGCTTTGGTGAAATCATTATGCTGCATATAATAGGCGTTGCGCGTGTGGTCAACAGTGACGATAAAATACGTATTGTCCTTGTAAAACGGATCCTCTTTGATCAAGTTCCATATCCGGTAGATCTCCTCATCGCTCTTCTTTAATGCCAACACGTATTCGCTGAAAGTGCCGAAATGCGCGCTTTCCACATCAGAGATCATGTAATCTATATACACCGGATGGAACTGCTTTACGATCACCTGGATTGCTTCATAAAATGGCAGGCTGTCCCAGTGGCAGTAAAACGGCAGGCGCGGATGGCCGAGGGGCTGGCTGTTTAGTATATCCTTATACCTGCGCATGAATTCCTTTAATTGCCAAGTAGCCACATAAATAAACTCCTGCGAACAGTCAATCCCCATAAACCCGATAAAAGCAGGGTAAGTCTCTTCCCCGAATCCAGGGCAGTTCACGCAAACCCTGTCGTTCATCGTCCAGATATTCACTTCCCAGAATTTAGTTTTAGGCAACTTTGTCTTTTTCCTGAGGTACTGCGCCAAAGAAGGCGCATAAAGCGTTTCAATGAAAGAAGCGTACTTTCTGCCGGAGATTATCGCGCTTAAAGATGGCACATGGAACGCCATATTCACGGAGGCTAAATTATTGTAGAAAGTGCCTTCCTTGCGCATCTGGTTCCAGATATGCGGCATATACTGATGCGTAGGGTCATCAATACTTTCAGAGTTGCGTAAGCCGGCGAAAGTAATGATCACGATATTGGGCATCTTCTGCCCTTCGGCTGCGGCGCAGGCCAAACCCTGCCCCAGAAAAAAAACAAGGGATAAAACCGCCGGCCTTATTAAAAAAATGCACGCTCGCATTAATACGCCCTTAATCGGCATCTTTACGCACCGCCTTAATCTTATTCATATGCATATTATAAAGCACCCAATTTTGCGTCTGGATAAAGCTGCTTTTCCTGAATCCGATCTCGCAGACAGAAGGCAACTTTTCCTTATTCAGGATGGCCCCGTTTTTAGAGTTGACCTTGAATATTTCTGAATCAATATCCGCCAATATCGTGCGTTCCTCGGAAGTTTCCCCCAGGTCAACCGTAGAGATCATCAAATCAAGCGTGCCAGTGGATTCCTTGACAGCCCTGAGCATGCAAAACAACTCAACTGCGGGCTTAAGCACCGTCCTCCAGGCAAGCGCCCCAGTATCGATATCCAGGCAGGCCAGGAATATCTTATCGTAAGCGATGAAGGGGAAAAAAAGATAACCGTCCGCTAAAAAATAAGTTTTCAGGTCGCGGTAATTTGCCGAAACCAGTTTATAAATATTCAACCCGCTGTCTATGCGTATCTGCTGCACCCATTTTGCCTTATCCAGCGGCTCGTCCAGGGAATAAGCGCTGATACGTTGAAATGGCGCGATGACCAAAAGCATGTTATTGCAGACCTCCAGGCTATACCAATAGTAGTCCGTCGGAGCAGAGATCACCCAGCCCGTGAGTTCATTGGGGTTAGCCACTTTTACGGGGAAACCGGCATCAGCCTTGATAAAAAGTTTTTTCTTTAAAACACCTGTCTTTTTATCGATCAGGTAGACATTGAAACCATTGTGCAGGATAATATACTTATCTGTAAAAAACCATTCTACCTGGTCGGATATCCCCTCGTCCACAAAACGCAAAACAAAAGCCTTTGTTAATTTAAGCCGGCTGTTAAATACCTGTATCCTGCTTAAATCCGCGGCGAGCCCGTAAATGTTATCATTCTCAAAATGAACATCCCTCCACTGGACGTCGTTATCTTTTAATCTGTAATCTTCCTGGCGTATCCCAGTTTCCGGATCAACAGTAAACATCATATTGGCGTTTACTAACGCGAATTCATTCTGCAGGAACCCGGTATGCAGCCTCCTGCTTACAAGATCCGTAATGCCCCAGAGATACGCTCCGCTGCCTGCGTCCACGGCTACGATATTTGTAAAATCATTTATGATCAGCTTATCATTATATAGATAAGCCCGGATACCTTCAAAATGCTCATAGTAACTGGTGGGCGAGTTGGAAAAATGGTTGCCGCAGCATATCTTCCTGATCCAAAGTATCTGGCCGCCCTCTTTGGCGCAGATAAGCTGATCTTTATCAAGCAATAGGTAAAAATCCAATAACCTCGGGCCTTTAACGATATTTACGGGCACTAACGCGACATTGGCGCTTGAAATATCATATTTCTTCAGATCCTCTGCGCTCGGGTTCCGGCGCTTAACGACAACCCCGCCCTTAAAATTGCTCTCTGCCAGGCCGAAACCATAAAGAAAATTCACCAGGCGCATTTTAACGCCTTTATATTCAACCACTTCGCTTCCATAATTATCCTTTAAGAAAACAAGGAATTCTTTCCAGGCAGGATCACGCAGGATCTTAACCTGTTGCTGAACAGCCGTAAATATCTCCTCAACAGGAAGGCGGCAGGAAATTATCGCAGAGATCAATTTGCTTATTCTTTCTTTGCCTGCCTCTCCCTTAGGGGCACGTTTCAATAAAGCACCCAGGCTTTCGGCGGCAAGGCGCCTTTCTTCAAGCAACTTTCCAGCAGCAAAGCCTTCCGGGGGAAAAGAATGGCCTTCCTTTGAGATTATTGAGCAGGTCAGTGTATTATCATCGGCGGTAAAAACAAACCGCCCATAATTATCCACCAGCCAACCGCCGGAGGCCGGCGTAACGGATTTAAGTTCTATCGCGCCTTGACCGCTCTTAAATAGATAAAGGGTATCTTCTATCTTAAATATTATTTCATTATCCGCCGGATAAATCACCCCTTTTAACGGGCCTGCCTTAAGATCAAACCTG
>JBAZNG010000028.1:0-13729 GCA_041649385.1 Candidatus Omnitrophota bacterium
TAGTATCGGCATATTCCAGGTTGAAAGTTCCGGCATGCGCGATTTGCTTAAAAAACTTGAGCCGGAACGTTTTGAGGACTTGATCGCGCTTTTAGCTTTATACCGCCCGGGCCCGATCGGTTCCGGTATGCTTGATGATTTTATGAAACGCAAACACGGACTGATCCCTATCAGGTATGAGCACCCAAAGCTTGAGCCGATCTTAAAAGAAACCTACGGGATCATGGTCTATCAGGAACAGATCATGCAGATAGCTTCAGCTTTAGCCGGTTTTACATTAGCCCAGGCGGATATCCTGCGTAAAGCTATGGGCAAGAAGATCCCGGAAGTAATGGAAAAAGAAAGGTCCAATTTTATCAACGGCTGCATCAAAAATTCTATCAGAGAAGGTACGGCCAGCAAGATCTTTGACCTGATCGAATATTTTTCCGGTTACGGTTTTAATAAATCGCACTCTACCGCGTATGCCCTGATCTCCTACCGCACAGCGTACCTGAAAGCTAATTATCCCGTAGAGTTTATGACCGCGCTTCTTACATCGGAACGTGACAATACGGATAAGGTCGTTGAATATGTCAATGAAGCCAAGCGTATGGGTTTAGAGATCCTGCCGCCTGATGTCAATGAGAGCGAAGCTTTGTTCTGTGTCGTAGATGATTCCACGATACGTTTCGGCCTATTGGCTGTTAAAAATGTCGGCGCCGGGGCGGCTGAATCTATCGTGGAAGCAAGAAAGCAAAACGGCAGGTTTAAGTCGCTGGAGGAGTTGACCCAGCGTATAGACCTGCGGCTGGCTAATCGTAAAGTATTGGAAAGCCTGATCAAATGCGGCGCGCTTGATGATTTTAAAATGTCTCGCGCCAGAATGTTCGCCGCTTTAGACACTATTTTAGACAGGGCGCAGAAGAACCAAAAGGAGAGATCCAGCGGCCAGCTTTCATTTTTTGACCAGGGCCTTGTAA
The DNA here is from genome assembly GCA_041649385.1 of Candidatus Omnitrophota bacterium. Lineage (GTDB taxonomy): Bacteria > Omnitrophota > Gorgyraeia > Gygaellales > Profunditerraquicolaceae > JALOBQ01. The sequence goes on from JBAZNG010000028.1 coordinate 963, forward strand.
AAGGCGGTTTTTCGGTCGATACGCTGAATATCCCTGATATCAAAGAGTGGCCGGAACCGCAACTGCTTTCTTTTGAAAAAGAGATGATCGGTTTTTATGTCTCCGGGCATCCTCTGGCCAGGTATGCCAAGCAACTGAAGCGCTTTGCTTCCTGCTCCACCAGCAATATGCATGAGCATAAGGACCAGGACCAGATTAAGATAGTCGGCCTGATCGCCAAGATCAAACAGACAACCACGCGCGCTAAGCAGGAGAAAATGGCGATCTTGAAGATCGAGGACCTTGACGGCGCGGTGGAAGCGCTGGTATTCCCGCGCGCTTACTCTAAAATAAGCCGCTATATCCAGTTGAATACCATAACGCATATCCGCGGGACCTTGAACCTTACGGAAGATACGCCCAAGATTATCGTGGAAGACATTTTTCCGTTTGAGGAGATCTATAAGCTAATCAGCTCAATGAGCATTAACCTTTCAGGCATAAAGGAGAATATATTTGAGACCCTGAAGAATATGCTCGCCGAACATAAAGGTAGCGTACCGATATACCTGCGCCTGGACACTAGCCCTTGCACTAAACAAACTAGCGCTGCCAAACAGGCTTCTTCCAGGGGCCGTGTACAGCTGGTCGTAGGAGAGAATCTCTATGTACAGCCATCAGAGAAGCTGATACAGGAACTTGATGAATTATTGGGTGAAGAGAGGCTTTCTTTGGTTCTCTAATCAATTTTACTCTTGACACTGTAACTTTTTGCTGCTAATGTACTTAAGAATAGGGGGTGTAAGATGACCAAAAAAGATATCATCCTTAAGGTATCTGATGCGACCAATATAAAACAGATAGACGTTAAAAAAGTAGTGCAAATGACCTTTGATTGTATTATTGATGCGCTGATCAGAGGCGAAAAGATAGAATTACGTAATTTCGGCGTCTTTAAAATCAAACAGAGGAGAAGCCGCATAGGCAGAAATCCGCGTACCAATCAGGTAATACCTGTCCCACCGAGAAAAGTGGTTATTTTCAAAGCCGGATTAGAAATGAAACAAAAAATAAAATAAAACCGTCCTCTTTCGCCTAAGAAAGGGGAAGCCGTTAACCAACAATAAAATCAAACTTATGTTTAAGAGGATACCGGGCACAAAAGATATTTTGCCTGCGGAAACAGCTATTTGGCAGGAAATCGAGAAGATCTCCCGGGGTATTTTTGCTTTATATAATTATCAGGAGATCCGCCCGCCGCTAGTTGAGGAAGCCTGCCTTTTTGACCGTTCGCTTGGCGCGTCAGCTGAAATCGTGCAAAAACAGATGTTCATGATTAAGAATAATGAGGATCTTTATGCTTTACGGCCTGAAGGGACAGCTTCCGTTGTGCGCAGCTATATTGAGAATGACCTGGATAAGACAAGCGGGTTCCTGAAGGTTTATTATATGGGGCCGATGTTCCGTTTTGAACGGCCGCAAAAAGGCCGCTACCGCCAATTCCACCACATTGGCTGCGAAGTGCTTGGTTCGCAGGAGGCTTCTCTTGACGTTGAGGTTATTGCTTTAGCCAGGGAACTATTGGACAATTTCTCTGTAAGCGGTTACAAGATCAGGATCAACAGCCTGGGCTGCTCAAAAGACAAAGAAACGCTGAGCAAGAACTTAAAAGACGCCCTTAAGGATAAGGCGGATAAGCTCTGCGAGGATTGCCAAAAGCGCCTTAAGATAAATGTATTGAGGATCCTGGATTGCAAGAATGAGCCTTGCAGGCAGATTGTGGATACTTTGAAGCTGGAGAACAAACATCTCTGCCCGGATTGCCTGGAGCATTTTAATACTGTCCTTTCAGGACTTGATCTCTTGGGTATTCCTTACAAAATAGACCATTCTTTGGTGCGCGGGCTGGATTATTACAATCGCACAGTATTTGAGATCACCCATCAAGAGTTAGGCTCCCAGGACGCTATCGGCGCCGGCGGCCGTTACAATAACCTGGTCAAAGAGCTCGGCGGCCCGGATATTGGAGCTATTGGTTTTGCTTTCGGCATTGAGCGCGTATTGCTCGTCAGTAAACTGACCGAGGCAGAAAAGAAAGAAGCGAAACTTGTATTTCTTATCACTTTGGGTAAAGCCGCAAGGGCAAAAGGTATAAGCATATTGTCTGATATAAGGAAAATGGGCATACCTTGCGACACAGACTATGAGGAAAAATCGCTTAAAGGCTGTATGCGCAAAGCAAATGATTTAAATGCCCGCATGGTCTTGATACTCGGTGAAAATGAACTCAAGAATAATACAATCACTCTTAAAGACATGGTTTCCGGGCAGCAAAAACAGGTTGCCCTTGCTGAATTAGAAAAGGAAGTAAAATGTTAAGAACCCACACCTGCGGTGAACTTAATGCTCAAGATTCCGGTAAAGAAGTAATCCTTTGCGGCTGGGTGGCCCGCCGGCGCGACCATGGCAAGCTTATCTTTATTGATATCCGTGACCGCTACGGTTTTACCCAGGTAGTTTTTATACCAAAAGAAGCGCCTGAAGCGCATAAACTTGCCCAGGAATTAAGAAGTGAATTTGTGATCAAACTTACCGGCATAGTTAATAGCAGGCCGGCAAGCTCGATTAACCCGAAAATAGCCACAGGCGAGGTTGAGATCCTGGCAAAAAAATTAGAAATACTTAATTCCAGCCTTACGCCGCCATTTGAAATTGAAGATAACGCCGATATTACCGAGGAGATGCGCTTAAAATACCGTTACCTGGACTTAAGAAGAGAACGTTCACTGAATAACCTTATTTTAAGAAGCAAGCTTTATAAAATATCCCGCGCATATCTATCTGAAAATAATTTTATTGAATGCGAGACCCCCATTCTTACTAAATCCACCCCTGAAGGCGCAAGGGATTACCTGGTGCCCAGCAGGCTTTCTTTAGGCCACTTTTACGCTTTGCCTCAGTCTCCGCAGTTATTCAAGCAAATACTTATGGTCAGCGGCATTGAAAGGTATTACCAGATCGCCAAATGTTTCCGTGATGAAGACTTGCGCGCTGACCGGCAGCCTGAATTTACACAGCTGGACATTGAAATGTCTTTTGTGAATGAGGAAGATATTTTTGCTTTAAGCGAAGGATTAATGAAGATGATTATGCGCGAACTGAAAAATATCGATATCCCCACGCCTTTTAAGAGAATCCCTTACGCGGAAGCAATGCAAAAGTATAATTCGGATAAGCCTGATCTAAGGAAAGAATTGAACGCTGATTTTGCTTTTTGCTGGGTAGTGGATTTCCCTTTATTTAAATTTAACACTGAGGAGAACCGCTGGGAAAGCGAACATCATCCATTCACCGCACCTTCAGTGGAAGACCCTCGGGAGTTGGAAGAGCATCCTGAAAAAGTCCTTTCACGTTCTTATGACCTGGTCCTAAACGGCAATGAACTTGGTTCCGGATCGATAAGGATCCACCAGCATAAGCTCCAGGAAACGGTATTTAAGATCATCGGTATCAACCAGGAGGAAGCGCGCAAACGGTTCGGTTTTCTCCTTGAAGCTTTTCAGTTCGGGGCGCCGCCGCACGCAGGGGTTGCTTTTGGTTTAGACAGGCTTTTGGCTATACTGGCCCAGGAGGCGAGCATCAGAGAAGTGATAACTTTTCCGAAAAACTCCGCAGGCATTTGTCCTTTAACAAGCGCGCCGTCGGAAGTCGAGGATAAACAATTAAAGGAATTGGGTTTAACATTAAAAAGAGGAGGAAACAGAAATGAAAAGGCTTAAGTTAACAGGTATTTTTGTGTTACTCAGCACATTGGCGCTTTCCGGTTGCGTAGCCAGGACATATACGCTTACTCGCGACAGGATAGACCAGGATACTTCCACCGGCAACCGGGGATACCTTATGGGTAAAGCTCCGGAGGCATCATCGGAAGGCAGAAAGACTACCCGCACAACGCGCGTGGTAGAGATTGAACTCGGCTTTCAAAAGAAATCCCCCGCGGGATGCCCGGCAAGTTTGCCCGTTGCCTCCTTAAATGAGGAATCTGCTCCAACCATGATGGAGAACCAGGGCGAAGAGATGGAAAGCGTTGGTACTTTTGAAAAATACACCGTAGAAAAAAATGACACATTGCAGAAGATATCCATGAAGTTCTATAAAACTACCCGTAAATGGATGAAGATATATGATGCGAACAAAAACACTTTAAAGGGCCCGGATAAAGTATATCCAGGACAGGTATTGAATATCCCTGTTGATTCTGTCCCATCCACCCAGGAATCGGCTATGCCCAAAGAAAATCTCAAGTAATACCTTTAGGAAATATGACAAGTTCCCGCCTCATAATCTATGCCAAAATTGTCATAAAAGAATTTTGGCATATTTGGCGGGATTTCGCTAAACAAGAGCATAAGGTGCTCAAATTCGCCCGCCAGCGAATCAATGGCGGATTCATTTAATGGATAAAATAATCAAGTTCCAGTCACATCAGGAAGCGCAGGAACTCTTCGGGATGCATGATGTGAATATCAAAAGCATTCAGAGAGAGTTCAAGGTTAAGCTTACTTTGCGCGGTGGCCATCTTAAAATAAGCGGCACAAGCGTTAATGTTAAAAAGGCAGGGGAACTTATTGCCTATTTGCTGGACGCTTTGCGCCAGGGCAACGAAAAAATAGGAAAGACTGACCTTTTCTACCTGATCGCTAACTTCAAGAAATCCGCAGAAGCAGGAACAAAAGGTATCGAAACGCTGCAAACAGGCCTGGTGCGCGCTCCGGAAACCAAACAGATCAGCCCTAAGACCAATGGCCAGCGCGAATATGTAGAAGCAATAGCTAATCATGATATTGTTTTTGGCCTTGGCCCGGCAGGTACTGGAAAAACTTACCTGGCTATGGCCGCAGCGGTTGATGCCCTGAAGAAACAACTCGTGCGCAGGATCATTTTAACCCGCCCGGCTATTGAAGCAGGTGAATCACTGGGTTTTTTGCCCGGAGATATGCGCGAGAAAATATCCCCTTACCTGCGGCCGCTTTATGACGCTCTTTACGATATGATGGAAGCTGAGCGTATCGAGAAATACATTGAAACAGGCATCATTGAAGTGGCGCCGCTTGCCTATATGAGAGGCAGAACATTGAATGACGCTTTTGTTATCCTGGATGAAGCGCAAAACTGCACTGCCGAACAAATGAAGATGTTCCTTACCCGTTTGGGATTTAATTCCAAAGCTGTGATTACCGGTGATATGACGCAAAGCGACCTGCCTAACGGAAAACCTATAGGTCTACTGCAGGCGCAGGATATCCTTAAGCCGGTAGAAGAGATCAAGTTCATATATTTTACCGGTTTTGACGTAGTGCGCCACGCTTTGGTTCAGAGGATCATTGAAGCTTATGAGAAAACTAATTAATAAAACTAAGATCAAACCTGTCCTTTTGGCTGTTTTTGTTTTTCTGTTCAGTTATATCATCCACCTGAATCTGGCTGTTTTTGCCTTATTGGTCATTCTCTACGCGTTTTTAGCGATGAATGCCGGTAAAATCAAGGATTATAACCTTACACAGATCGCTTTTCTTCTCCTGGTCGGCTTTGCCAGCGGATACTTCGTATTAAAAAGCGGTTTAAGTTTTTATTTCGTGCCGATAATTATCGTTCCAATGCTGGCAACTTTGCTTTTTAATGATATTGAGATCCCATATTTCTTATCCCTGGTTAATTCTGTAGCATTAGCCTCTTTGACTACGGAGCCGTTCAAGGCGCTGCTTATTTTCATGGTCTCCAGCATAGGAGCAATTCTTTCGGTAAAAGGCGCGCGCCGCCGCACCACGCTGATCCATTCCGGCTTGATCGCCGGGTTATTACAGCTGGTCACTTTGATTCTCCTGGAGAGTTTTTCTTTCAGCCAGCCGTACAGGTACGCTGTTATTTTGGCCAATGGGTTCATCTGCGGCATTATTGTCCTGGGGTTACTTCCGGTATTTGAATATCTTTTGCAAAAGGTCACAAATATAAGCTTATTGGAACTTGCCGATACACATCAGCCGGTGCTGCAGCGATTAATCATGGAGGCCCCCGGCACATATCATCACAGCCTGATCGTGGGGAATCTTTCTGAAACAGCCTGTAACGCTGTCGGAGCGAACGCGCTCCTGGCGCGTATCGGGGCTTATTACCACGATATAGGAAAACTGCATAAACCGGAGTATTTCATTGAAAACCAGAACATTAAGAACAACATGCATGATACATTGACTCCTACAATGAGTAAGTTGATCATTATGAATCATGTCAAGGAAGGGCTGGAGCTGGCAAAAAAATACAGTTTAAGCCCGGTCCTCTGGCAATTTATCCAGCAGCATCATGGGAAAAGCCTTGTCTATTACTTTTACCGCCGTGCCCTGGAAGGCAAAGAAGAAGACCAGGAGGTCACAGAAGAAGGTTTCCGTTATCCCGGGCCCAAACCGAACTCCAAAGAAACCGCTATCGTGCTGCTTGCAGATTCTGTGGAGGCGGCGACACGCACATTAAAGGAACCTGACCCCGGAAAGATTGAAGAGCTGGTGCACAGGATAATTAACAATAAGTTTATCGATGGCCAGCTGGATGAATGCGACCTGACTTTGAAGGATATTGAGAAGATCTCCAGCGTATTCATCAAGATCTTAAGCGGCATATACCACAGCCGGATAGCCTACCAAGAGAACCAAAAAGAGCGCGCTTTACTTAAGAATGGCAAAAAAGAATAAGAGATGAAGAGGCACCTCAAGATTGACGTGATCAACCGTCAATGCCGGCTTGCGATCAGCGCGGCGGGAATAAGAAAACTGGCGACGCAAGTATTCAAGCGGGAAGCTAAAAATAAGCTGGCCGGACAGGTGAATATCTGTTTTGTGGACGACCGTTGTATCAAGGAGCTGAATCAACGTTTCCTGGGTAAACCTGTTACCACTGACGTCCTGGCTTTTGAAAATAATATGAGCGCCTGCGACATCCAGGCGGATATAATCGTTTCCACGCAGACGGCTGTAAATAATTCAGTAACCTTTAAAACAACCCCGTTATATGAAATGCGCCTGTATGTCGTCCACGGCATTTTACATATACTCGGATTTAATGACAATAATCAGCGCGCAAAGCATTTGATGCGCAAAACCGAAAGAAAATATGTCCATTGAAAAAGCCCAGGCGCTGGTATTAAGAAAGATTGACCTGCGTGAGACCTCTTTGATCGTTGATTTCTACAGCCGCCAGTTCGGTAAAGTCAGCGGCGTGCTTAAAGGTATCCGGAGTGACCCGGGTAAATTTGCATCTAACCTCGAGGTTTTTTCGCTCAACGACATTGTCTTCTACCGTAAATCCACCACATCGCTGCATCTGGTCAGCCAGGCGGATAAAGTACAAGATTTTACAGGGATAAGGCAGAATATCGAGAAAACCGTGCTGGCAAGCTTTATGATGGAGCTGATCGCTTCTGTTATGCAGCCAGAGGATAAGAATGAAGAGGTATATTCGCTTGCCGTCAATTGCCTCAAGGAACTAGAAACTAACTATAACCCGGGGAAGATCGCCACGATATTCAAGATAAAGATGCTTGCTTTGAGCGGTTTTAAACCGCATTTTGATTCCTGTATCGTGTGCTCCTCAAAGATCATGGCACAATCAAAGTTCAGTATGGCGCATGGCGGCTTACTTTGCTCAAACTGCTGCCACAGGGATCCTGCCAGCCGCTCCATATTCAGGGGTACGATCGCAACAATATTGCATATCGAGAAAAATGATTTTCGCTCAAGCCTTAACTTAGGGATGAATCCGGAGATAAAAAAAGAGTTGGATGTGATCCTTAATTCATTCCTGAATTTTCACTTAGGAAAAGAGTTGAAATCTCAAAAAATGATCAATAAGCTCGCGGTAGCAGTTTAGTTCAGCAGGGGGGAGGGTCTATGAAAATTGTTATTGTTGGCCCCGGGGCAATGGGCTGTTTATTCGCCGCTGGCCTTTCCAGAAGCAAAGAAGAGGCCTGGATACTGGATAAAAGCAGGCAAAATGCCCAAATACTGAATCAAAATGGAATTTGCGTGGAAAGCGCCACAGGAACCATCAAAACGCAGGTAAAAGCTACGGAGAATGCCCAGGATATTGGCGCGGTGGACCTGGCTATAGTCTGCGTCAAATCATTCCATACTAAACAGGCGATCCTTCAGCTTAAGCCCGTAATTACAAAAAACACGAAAATCCTTACGTTACAGAATGGGATAGGCAATATTGAAGTTATCGCAGAGTTAGCCGGGGAGGATAAAGTCATCGGTGGCGTAACCAGCGAGGGGGCTACTTGGCTTGATACCGGTAAGATCCGCCATGCCGGCAAAGGTGAAACGATCATCGGTATGATCGACGGTAAAACACCTGTGGAAATGCGCTCCATACGTGAAATATTGAATAAAGCCGGATTTTCAACCAAGATGTCCAGGGATATCAAAGGGCTACTCTGGTCAAAATTAATCATTAATTCCGGGATCAACGCGCTTTCTGCCTTGACCGGGCTGCCTAACGGCAAGCTTATCGAAGTGGAATCCAGCAAAAAAATATTGCGCGAAGCTGTGACCGAGGCTGTGCGCATTGCCAAAAGAAAACGCATCAAACTTATTTATGACGATCCACTGGCCAAAGTAGAAGCGGTATGCGAATCTACCTCTAAGAATATCTCCAGCATGCTTCAGGATATTTTAAGAAAAAAACGCACGGAGATAGATTATATCAACGGTGTAATTGTTCGTTTAGGCCAGGAGTTATCCATCCCCGTACCAGTCAATACAATGCTGGTAGACCTGGTTAAGTCAGTTGAAGCAGGTTACGCATAAAGGTTATGGCTTATAGCAAAAATACGCGGATATATCTGTTGATCATTCTGGCAGCCGGATGGATAATTACTTTAACGCTGCGGCAGTTATTCCTGGAAGAAAAACTTTACCGCCAAACCCGCGTCCTGATGGGGACATTCTTTGAGGTTATTTCTGCGGATGAACGCGCCGGAAAGATAGTCTTTGACGAGGTTTCGCGCCTTGAGCAGCTGTTAAGTAAATACAAGGAAGATAGCGAAATCTCCAGGCTTAACCGTTCAGGCAAGATAACCGCTTCGCCGGATACTTTCTATATAATCAAACGCGCTAAGGAACTTGCCCTTAAAACAGGCGGGGCTTTTGATATCACCGTTGCTCCTTTGGTGGACCTATGGGGTTTTACTGAACGTAATTTCAGCGTCCCGGACAGCCAAATGATTAAAGAAAAGCTCGCGCTGGTTGGTTCTGATAAAATCATATTGCACGGGAAGAATAATGTGGTAAAATTTAGGTTTTCCGGCATGAAAATCGACTTAGGCGGTATTGCTAAAGGTTACGCTTTGGACCGGGCGGCGCAAAAACTTAAAGAGAACAATATTAAAAACTGCCTGATCAACGCCGGCGGACAGGTTTATGCTTTAGGCAAAAGATCCGGGCGCAAGTGGAGAGTGTCCATCCGCTCTGCGCGTAAAGATAAAAAGGCGGATATTTTTGAGCTTAGCGGCCAATCCGCGGCAACTAGCGGAGGCTATGAACAGTTTTTCTTAAAAGACGGGCAAAGTTACTGCCACATCATTAACCCTAAAACCGGTTATCCCGTCAAAAGCGGCGTCGTATCTGTGACAATAATCGATGATAGCGGTTTAAACTCTGATGCCTTGTCCACGGCTATTTTTGTCCTGGGAGAAAACGGAATTAATATGTTAAAAAACAGATTCTCAAAAGCTAAATTTTACATCACCAAGGATTGATCAAAGGAAAGCCATGAAGAACGGAAGCCGTAAACCACTAAATGTATTTGCCCTATTCTTGCCGGAGATCAAAGAACTCCTGGAGAAGAAGGACTTCGTCGGGGTAAAGAATCTGACCAAGACTATCAACTCTATGGACCTGGCTGAAGGATGGCGGAATTTAGAGCCCAATATGAAGATAATCATCTTCAAACTGCTGAGCACAAAGAAATCAGTTGAGCTTTTTGAGAACCTGCCCTTTAACGAACAAACTCATATCATCAATAACCTGAATAATCAGGAGGTAGCCCAGATCATCAATGATATGGCTCCTGATGAACGCGCCGACCTTTTTAAAGAATTACCGAAGAAAGTTTTCCGCAAGCTTTTTCTTCTTATTAACAGGGAAGATGCGATCAACATCCGTGAACTCATGGATTTTAAGGAAGGAACCGCGGGAAGCCTTATGACTACGGAATTCGTGGAGTTAAAAAGGGATATGACCGCTAAACAGGCTATCCTGCATATACAGGAGAACCTGCGTACCGATTACAGGGAAAATATCTATTCTCTTTTTGTCGCTGATGAGAACCATAAGCTTATCGGGGTCATTCCTCTGCAGGAACTGCTCAAGGCCCCGCCCGATATATTTGTAAGGGAAATTATGATCCGCGCTGAACTGATCAAAGTCGATGTAGATGCTGATGCCAATGACGTATCCTTGCTCTTTAAGAAATACGACCTTTTTGACGCGCCCGTAGTAAATAAAGATAATACCCTTATCGGCATCATTACTGTTGACGATATAGTGGAGAGAATTGAGAAAGAGGCTACTAAAGAGTTTTATGAAATCGGTAAGATGAGCCCGGAAGGCGGAGAAATAATCAGCTATTCCAAGGCTACGGCCATGGACCTGATAAAGAGAAGGTCCGGATGGCTGATTTTGCTATTGATCTTTGATTTTCTTACCGGCACGGTACTGAAAAACTTTGAAGCTACATTGAGCTCTGTGGTGGCCTTAACATTCTTTATCCCGATGCTGCTGGATACAGGCGGTAACGCCGGTGCGCAAACATCAATTACGATCATACGCGGCCTGGCAACCGGAGACGTGAATATAAAAAATATACTGCGCGTGATCCGCCTGGAATTAAAAACCGCGCTGTTCATGGGCATGATCGTGGGAGCTGTCGCTTTTGGCAGGGCATTTTTGCTGCAAAAAGATTTTGTATTAGCATTGGTTGTCGGTATTACCATGCTGCTCATTGCTTTATTGGCGATTGTCACCGGAATGTTTTTACCCCTATTCTCTAAAAAGATCGGGCTTGACCCGGCAGTACTCGCCGGCCCAATAACCACAAGCGTTGTCGATGTGATCGGCTTGATCATTTACTTTAAGATCGCGCAGATTTTTATTCCCGGGCTAGGATAATATGAATATTGCTGAAATATCCGCTTTAAAGAACAAGAGAAAAATAACCATGTTGACCGCCTATGACTACCCTATCGGTTATCTGGTGGATAAGGCGGGCATTGATATTGTCCTCGTCGGCGATTCCCTGGCTAATGTGGTCCTGGGGCTGGATTCCACTAAACAAGTAGGCATGATGGAGATGCTCCATCATACAAAAGCTGTCCGCAGGGCTGTTAAGAATGCCCTCCTGGTGGGGGATATGCCTTTTGATTCCTACCAGTTACATCCTGAAGAAGCCGTAAAGAATGCCCGGCGTTTTATTGATGAAGCAGGCTGCTCGGGGGTAAAGCTTGAGTGGTTTGCGCGCTGCCTTGAGGTTACTGAGAAGATCATTGCTTCCGGAATACCGGTAATGGGGCATATTGGATTGACCCCGCAAACAGCAGATAAGATCGGCGGTTTTAAATGCCAGGGTAAGGATGCTGAAAGCGCCCGGAAACTGATCCAGCAGGCCAAAGAGCTTGAGCAGGCAGGATGCTTTGCTTTGCTATTAGAGTGCGTGCCGGATAAAATAGCGGAGTTAATCACCAAGGCAATAGTTATTCCTACCATTGGCATTGGCGCGGGTGTTTATTGCGACGGCCAGGTCCTGGTGATCAATGACTTGCTTGGTTTATTTGATCGTTATACTCCGAAATTCGTAAAAAAATACGCCGATCTTTCTATTGTAATCTTGCAGGCATTAGAAGCGTATAAACTGGAGGTAACGCAGGGAAAATTCCCCGACAGCGCGCACTCCTTCAGCATTAAAGAAGATGAGCTTAAAAAAATCCAGGAAGCTTAAAATAGTAATCAAATATCTTGAGTTAGGTATCGTGCTGGCGCTTGCTTTGGCTTTTGTGGTAAAATTCGCCGGCCCAAGGATATTAAGGCAGTATATCGCTTACGGTATAGGGGATTGCCGGAGCATCCCCATCCTTTGTATGGAACCTGAAGAAAAGTTGATTCCGGCAGAAGAAGACCCGCTTTATTTGCAACAGCTTGTCCCTCAAGAATTCAGCCGTATGTCCTTATCCTGCCCCAAGGGATTTACGCTTATTCAAGAGTTAACCCGCCGGCCATATTATAAGAAAAATAAACACCTGGATAAGGGCAGCACTATCTACCTGCTTTATCAGGAACCAGGTGCCTTCCTGAAATTATACCCTGATGTAAAAAAACGCGGGGTAACGGACAATTATCTCTTTATAGAAAGGCTGATGCGCGCGAAGATGGACAAAGCAAACAGTATTACTGATGCTTTCTTCGTGATCATGAAGAGCATATTTACTCCCGATATTGGGAATCAAAGCACGGCCCGGATGGTCAAATTCCGCCTGAAGAACATGCGCGGGTTCATAAACTATAACCTGGCCCATCCAGATAATTACTTTGACTGCAGCGTGATAGATGACCGCGATAATTTTTTCAAGGTCTACATAAAAGACAAAGGTGCGCGCCTGGATTTAAACAAGGTGATCACGATCATTACTACGGCCCGGCCGATAGATTGATGCGCTTATTCTTAAAGTAATTTGCTTGATTTTT
>JBAZNG010000029.1:0-13667 GCA_041649385.1 Candidatus Omnitrophota bacterium
AATGCCGAACTTGGCCGCGATTATCGGCGAGGCAGCGACTTGTTTAGCTAAAGGCAAATACGCGCTGGCCGAAGACCTGAATGCAGCTAAAAATATTTTTGAACTTATTGGTAATACCTGGGTCATCGAAGAGGGGCTGATCAACGCGGCTACGGCGATTTCTGGAAGCGGGCCGGCGTATATTTTTTATGACCTGGAAACCCGCGGGATCACCGGGATAGAGGTGCCTACAGGGCTGAAGGATGAGTATGTTGAGCTTTTAAAACAAGCTGCGCTGGCAGTTGGGTTTGACGCGCAAACAGCATTTGAATTGTCTGTCTGCACTGTTTCATCCAGCATTCATCTTGCCACGGGTAATTCAGCGACAGAATTAAAGAAAAGAGTCACTTCTAAAGGCGGCACTACTGAAGAAGCGCTTAAAGTTTTGAGCGCCGGCGGCACCTGGGCGCTCGCGGCGGCGGCAGCCAAAAAACGCGCCGGGGAATTGTCCAGGTAAAGGGAGATTAGAAGACATGGGAAAAATCGGCATTATCGGAGGCAGCGGGCTTTATAATATTGAAGGTATAAGATCAGTCAGGCATATCAGCGTGAATACGCCTTTTGGCCGGCCGTCGGATAAGCTGACTACCGGTTTGCTTGAGGGAAAGGAAGTCGCCTTTTTACCGCGCCACGGAGTGGGCCACCGTATTCCGCCCAGCGACATAAATTACCGCGCCAATATTTTCGCGATGAAAAAACTTGGGGTGGAGCGGATCATCTCGGTGACCGCCTGCGGTTCCTTAAAAGAAGAACTGCGCCCTTTGGATTTTGTGGTGGTAGACCAGTTTGTTGACCGCACAAGCCATGCCCGGCAGATGACTTTTTTCGACCACAACATTGTCAGCCACATAGTTTTTGCCCATCCGGTATGCGAGCAGCTTAGCGCGGTTATCTATAATGCCGGTAAATCACTGGGGTTGAACATGCATAAGAAGGGCACATATATCAATATGGAGGGCCCGCAGTTTTCCACGCTGGCTGAATCGCAGCTTTACCGTTCCTGGGGCATGGATATTATCGGCATGACTAACCTTGCGGAAGCAAAACTTTCGCGGGAAGCGGAGATCTGCTATTCTACCCTGGCCTGCATAACGGATTATGACTGCTGGAGAGAGAACAATGAATCCGTGACCCTGGAGATGGTCCTGGGCAACCTGCGCAAGAATATTGAGAATTCCAAGAAGATACTCGCAAAAGTCGTCAGGGAGATAAAAGCGGAAAGGCCTTGCGCCTGCAGTAATGCTTTGGAGTTTGCCATTACCACCGATAAAAAAATGATCCCCTGGAAAGTAAAACGCGACCTGAAAATATTGATAGGTAAATATGTCCGATAATAAAGAATATAAGAATACGCTTAATCTGCCTAAAACCGATTTTCCCATGAAAGCGTCTTTGGCTTTACGCGAGCCGGAGCTGCTTAAAGCCTGGGGCAGCCAGGATATCTACCGCTTGATCACTGAGAAAGCAAACGGCGCGGAAAAATATATCCTGCACGATGGGCCTCCATATGCTAATGGCAATATCCATATCGGCCACGCTTTGAATAAGATACTTAAAGACGTGATCGTTAAATATAAATCCCTGCGCGGTTTTTCCACAAGTTATGTCCCTGGCTGGGATTGCCATGGCCTGCCTATTGAACACCAGCTGCTTAAAGAGCTAAAGATCAGTAAGTCGCAGATCGGCCAGCTTGAATTCCGCAAGAAAGCGGCTGAATACGCCAAGAAATTCGTGGCTACGCAAAAAGAACAGTTCAAGCGCCTGGGTGTTTTTGCCGACTGGGAAAACCCTTATCTTACTTTGAGCCATGATTATGAAGAAAGTATTTTAAACGTTTTTGCTTTGCTTAATGACCAGGGTTATATTTACAGGGGGCTAAAACCAGTGAATTGGTGCATGCGCTGCGAAACCGCGCTGGCCGAAGCTGAAGTCGAATATGAGAACCATACTTCGCCCTCTGTTTATGTCAAATTCAAAGTTAACGCCTCTGCCAGGCTGCCGCAGGATACCTATTTAGTGATCTGGACGACTACGCCCTGGACTTTGATTGCAAACGTGGCGATCGCCGTGCATCCTGCTTTGAAATACCTTTGCATTGATACTGAAGTTGGAAAACTTATCGTGGCCAAGGACCTTCTGGACAACTTTATTTCCAATGCCGGCATCGCTAACCATAAAATCTCCGCGGAGTTCAGCGGCAAGGAACTTGAGGGCTTAGAATACGCCCATCCTTTCGGCATAAGGCAGGGCAGGGTGGTTTTGGCGGATTATGTTTCGCAGGAAGAAGGCACAGGTTTAGTGCATACGGCTCCCGGCCATGGCAGCGATGATTACCTTACCGGGATAAAATATAAATTAGAGGTGGTTATGCCCGTGGACCCTAAGGGGTATTATGATTCTTCCGCCGGGGAGTTCAAGGGGATGAACATTTTTGACGCCAACAAACGCATATTGGAGAAACTAAAAACCCTGGGCGCTTTGATTTTTGAATCCAAGATCCAGCATGCTTACCCGCATTGCTGGCGCTGTAAGCAGCCGGTGATCTTCCGGGCGACAAAACAATGGTTCTTAAACCTTGACCATAAGGACTTGCGCCAGGCGATCATTAAGGCCGTTGAGAATAATGTTACCTGGGTGCCTGCCGCGGGAAAAGAGCGGATCAAAGCGATGGTAGAGTTGCGCCCGCACTGGTGTTTATCCAGGCAGCGGTATTGGGGCGTGCCGATACCCGCGCTTATCTGCAATGATTGCCGCGAAGAATTTATCTCAAGCGTAGTGATCAGGAATTTTGCCGCTTTCTGCGCGAAGGAGGGAACAGATTCCTGGTTTGAGCGCAAGGTGCAGGATTTCAGCGAAGCAGTAAAATGCCCGCATTGCGCAGGCAGTAATTTTACCAAGGGTTCTGATATACTGGATGTCTGGTTTGATTCCGGCGTAAGCAGCCAGGCAGTGCTTAAGAAAAGGCCGGCTTTGAATTTTCCCGCCCAGCTTTACCTGGAAGGTTCTGACCAGCACAGGGGGTGGTTTCAGTCTTCGATCATCCCGGCAATGGCTATTGACGCAAAAGCCCCTTTTGAGAGCGTGCTTACCCACGGTTTTGTCGTGGATGGCGACGGCCGCAAGATGTCCAAATCCCTGGGCAATGTCATCTCCCCATTTGATATCATCAAAGATTACGGCGCTGATATCCTGAGGATGTGGGTAGCTTCCAGCGATTATAACGAGGATATCCGCATATCCCCAGTTATCTTAAGCAGGTTGTCGGAGGCTTACCGCAAGATCCGCAACACCGCAAGGTTTATCTTAAGTAATCTATTTGATTTTGATCCTGCTAAAGATAAAGTTGCTTACGCCAGCTTAAGGAATATTGATAAATGGATACTCTGGCGCTCGCAGCAGCTTTTAGAGAACGCGGATAAGGCATATGAAAGCTTCCAGTTCCACGATGCCTATAAGGAGATCTACAATTTCTGCAATGAAGACCTCTCCATGTATTACCTGGATATGGTCAAGGGCAGGCTTTATACTTACGCGGCTTCTTCGTTAGAGCGCCGCTCGGCGCAGACAGCGGTCTATGAAGTACTGGATATCTTAGTGCGCATCGTTTCTCCCATACTTAGTTTTACTGCCGAGGAGATCTGGCTGCATATGCCTAAAGATAAGAAGAATGCTTCTGGCAGCGTGCATCTTTTGTCCTGGCCGGAGTGCGATCCGCTTTTTAAGCAGGCGGACCTGGCAGCTAATGAGAATATCGGCGCGAAGCTTAAACCGATCCTTGGGCTGATCCCGGAAGCGGGAAAGATGCTGGAACAGGCCCGCAGCACAGGCGCGATCGGCAGTTCTTTTGACGCGCAAATAAATCTATTGACAAATAATCCGGTTCGTTATACATTCTTACAAAGCTTAAAGCCTGATCTTTGCGAGATATTTAAAGTTTCGCAGGTTGAAGTCGCGCTTGATGCGCAAAGTAAGGTTGATTTTAAGCTGGAAGTTTCCAAAGCCCAAGGGGTAAAATGCGTGCGTTGTTGGAATTACTCTGACAGTGTAGGAGCCAATAGCAGCCATCCCTTAATCTGCAGCAATTGTTTGAAAGCCATAGGGGGAGAATAGGTGAAAAAGAAAACAACCAAGAGATCCGTCAAAAAAACCAATAAAAGAGCGAGCAAGAAATCCGTTAAGAGAAGCGGCAAAAAACTCGTTAAGAAAGTCGCCAGGAAGGCCAATAATAAGCCTTTGAGGAAGTTAAGTAAAAAAGACCTGGCGGATTTCCGCAAGATCGTCTTAAAGAGGAAAGAAATGCTTTTGGATGACCTTAACCATATTTCCGAGGATACGCTGAAGAAATCCCAGAAGGAAGCCTCCGGAGATATTTCCGGCTATACTTACCACATGGCTGATGTTGCCACGGATAATTACGACCGTGAATTCTCCCTGGGCCTGGCTTCCAATGAGAGAAAAACTCTTTATGAGCTGGAGGATGCCTTAAAAAGGATCGAAGAGGGGAATTTCGGTTTCTGCGACCAGTGCAAATCACCGATCTCCAAGTTGAGGCTTAAAGCGCTGCCTTCTGCGCGCCTTTGCGTTAAGTGCCAGGAAAGGCTGGAAAAACGTTAAGCGTTACCTAAATATTGATGATCCCTATCATCGTAGCCAGTATTATCTTTTTTGACCAACTTACTAAATTCCTCGCTACAAAGCTGTTACCGTTAAATGCCCCTGTCAGCATAATCGACAATTTTTTCAACCTTACCCTTGTGCATAACAAGGGGGCTGCTTTCGGCATCCTTAAAGAACAGGTGGTTTTCTTTATCCTCGTTACTTTAGCGGCTATCGTCATCATTGCCTTAAGCCTGAAGGCAAAAGATATGTCCCGTTTATATAAAGTCGCCCTGGCCTTCATGCTCGCCGGGGCGATAGGCAACCTTATTGACAGGGTCTTTTTTGGTTACGTAATCGACTTTCTGGATTTCCGCATCTGGCCGGTTTTCAATATTGCCGATAGTTTCATTACCATAGGAGCGGTGTTCTTCGGATATCATACGCTGTTTAAGAAATAATGATGCCTCGGATCTGCACGATCGGACCATTTACAATATATTCCTACGGGCTATTATTGGTAGCCGCATTTGTTGTTGCTGCTTTTCTGGCAGCCAGGCGCGGCCGCAAAGACGGGTTTGAGCCTGATGAGATATTCAACTTCCTGTTTTTTGTTTTTATCGCCGGGATAATCGGCTGCCGTATTCTTTATGTCCTGGATCATTGGCAGTTTTACCTGCAGAACCCCCTGGAGATATTCATGCTGCAGCATGGGGGCATGGCCTGGTTCGGCGGCCTGATTTTGGGTTCAGCCGCGGGGCTGTTTTATTTAAAACGCAAAGGCCTGCCGGTTTTAAAATTTTTGGACCTGATCATACCGTTTGTGGCGCTGGGCCAGGCGATCGGCAGGATAGGCTGTTTCCTTAACGGGTGCTGTTACGGCAAGGTCTCTGAGTTCGGCGTCTATTTTCCGTCGTTAGATGAGGTGCGCCTGCCTACGCAGATCTATTCCTCGCTTTTACTCCTGGCAATTTTTATTATTTTGAGGATCTTCCAGGATAAGCCGCATAAACCCGGAATGGTCCTGGCAGGTTATTTCTTGCTTTATTCTTTGAAAAGGTTTGTTATCGAATTCTTCCGCGGGGACAGCCCGCACATTCTTCTTAACCTTACCCTTTTTCAGCTTCTCAGCATTGGATTGTTCTTATTTTCTATCTGCATGTTTATTGTCCTGGGTTTTTCGAAAGTAGAGAAATAATGACCGAACACATAATAAAAGTATTGCCTGAACAGGCCCGGCTGCGGCTGGATATGTTCCTGGCTGATTATAGCAACCAAAAGGACTTGGGCCTATCCCGCACAGCTGTGCAGAAGCTTATTGTTGATGCAAAGGTTTTTATTGACGGTGTTTTGGCTGACAGGCCGCATTTGAAAGTTAAAGCCGGCCAGTCGATAAAAGTATCCATACCTAAGAAGCTTGATGCGCAGAATCTGGCTGAGCAGATCGGCCTGGATGTGGTCTATGAGGACGATGACATTGCGCTGATCAATAAGCCAAGCGGCCTGGTCGTGCATCCTGCTCCCGGCAACCTTAAGCATACGCTGGTCAACGCTTTGCTTGGCCGCTTTAAAGAACTTTCTGATATTAATCCCGGAAGGCCAGGTATCGTTCACCGGCTGGATAAAGAAACTTCCGGCCTCCTGGTTGTGGCCAAGAATAACCCAAGCCACCTAAAGCTTGCCGAGCAATTCGCCAGCCACACCATTGAGCGCACTTATATAGCGATTGTAAGCGGCGCAGTGGAGTTTGACGAGAATATCATTGAGGCGCCTATCGGCAGGCATCCGCTAAAAAGAAAGAAGATGGCGGTCAGTTTCAACGAAGATACCAAATACGCCAAAACGCATTACCGCACGTTAAAGCGCGGGAAGGATTTCAGCCTCCTGGAATTAAAGCCGTTTACCGGAAGGACGCATCAGTTAAGGGTGCACCTGGCTTTTCTGGGTTATCCGATTTTAGGTGACGAAAAATACGGAAGGCGCAATGAGTTCAGCAGGCTTGCGTTGCATGCCAAAAGCCTGGGGTTTACGCATCCGCGCACCGGTAAATTCCTGCAATTTGACAGCAAGCTTCCCGAAGAATTCAATGATTTTGTCAAAAAGAATATGTAAGCGGGCGCGCTTGTTAAATTTGTCTTGATTTTTCTCTAACCTGTTGTTATATTAAAAGATAGTAATCTAAATTAAAATACCTTAAGGAGGAATAAGATGAAGCGCAAAGGCAAAGTAACGGTAGCTGTCCTTATATCCACAACTGTACTTTTTTTCGCCCTTGCCGTAGTAAGCCTTTTTTTATACCAGAGAGAGCATAGCGAAAATATCCGGCTCAAAGAGCAGATAGGCAGTTTGAATTCAAATCTGCGCACCACGCAGGATAAGTATGACGCATCAAAGAAAACCGCCACTGAACTGCAACTTAAGCTCCAGGAGTTAAAGGCGCAGATCAACTCCCTGACCAGCGATATGGAACAGGAGAAAGCCGGCCGCCAGGACGCAGAGGCGAAACTTGAACAGGTCCGCGCGGACCTTGAACAGCAGAGAAACCTGCGCGCAGACCTTGAGGGTAAATTGAACCTCGCCCAGGATGAGGGCAAAAAGATAAAAGACCAGATCAAGGACTTGGAGCAGCAGAAATCCGACCTGGAAGTAAAACTTAAGGAGTTTGAGTCTGCTAAGAAGGTGGAGTTAGGCAAAGTCGTGGTTAATCCTGACCAGGCCATACAGGACAGGCGCGCAAAAGCAAAGGCAGATAGGAATAAATCCGCCTCAGCCGCCAAAGATAAATCTGAAGTTGCCCGGCGTGGCGCTTTGGAGGGCAAGGTGCTGGTGGTGAACAAGGAATTCAATTTTATTGTCTTTAACCTCGGCAATAAAGACAAGGTTTCAATCGGCGATAAGTTCGGTGTTTACCATAATGGCGTATTCGTCGGCGACGTGCAGGTGGAGAAGGTGCATGAGTCTATGTCCGCCGCAGGGTTTGGCGATGATTTCAAGAATAAATTCTTTGAGGACGATAAGGTAGTCCAAAAGGCTAAATGAGGCCTTTTGTAGTCAGCAGAAAATCTATCCCCTCTGGCCTGATCACCCTGGCCGGAGACAAATCCATAGCCCACCGGGCAGTCATTTTAAGTTCTTTGTGCGCCGGCACCACCGAGCTGCAGAATTTCCCCCTTCATCAGGATTCCCTGGCAACGATAAATGTTTTCAGAAAATTGGGAGTGAGTATTTCGCAGCATGGCTCAAAGGTCCAGGTTTGCGGTAAAGGTTTAAGCGGCCTGCTTAAGCCCAAACAGCCTGTTTTTGTGAATAATTCCGGCACGACTTTGCGCCTGGCTGCGGGCGTATTGGCAGGCCAGGATTTTGAAAGTACTTTAGTTGCCGGCGATACTTTATCTAAACGGCCGATGAAGCGCGTTAACGCGCCTTTACGTTTAATGGGCGCTGAGATAAGCGCAAGGCAAGAGGGCGCGGAAGAGTATGCCCCGTTAATAATAAAGGGAAGGAAACTTAAAGGCATCACTTATACGCTTCCGGTTGCTTCCGCCCAGGTAAAATCAGCTTTGCTCCTGGCCGGGCTTTGCGCTGATGGCCTTACCCAGGTTATTGAACCGCTGGCTACGCGCGATCACACAGAGCGGATGCTTAAGTTGTTCCGTGTTAAGGTCAAGGCAGGGGAGAACAAGGTCTCCCTGGCCGGTAAACAGAAATTGGCCTCTCCGGGCAGGATATTTATCCCGGGAGATATTTCCAGCGCGGCGTTTTTTATTGTCTGGGCCGCTGCGATCCCGGGCGCGCGCATACGTATAGAAAAGGTCAGCCTTAACCCCACCAGGAACAGGATAATCAGCCTTTTGCAGGAGATGAAGGCGGATATCAAGGTGACCAAATCCGTACAGAACGGGGATAACGAACCAATGGGGGATATCCTGGTAAAAGGCGGCAAGCTGAAGGGGATAAACATTGAACACAAAGATATCCCCCTGGTTGTTGATGAGCTCCCCATACTTATGGTGGCCGCAAGCCTTGCCAAAGGGAAAACGATATTGCACGGAGTAAAGGAATTAAGGGTAAAAGAGACTGACCGGATAAACTCCATGGTTGAGAACCTGCGCAAGATGGGCGCGGATATCCAGGTTGAGCCCTCTGGCGATGACGAGGATATCCTGATCGATGGTTCAGGAAAATTATCCGGAGCAAGCGTAAAAAGTTACTCTGACCACCGCACAGCCATGAGCATGATCATTGCCGGCCTTTCCGCCAGCGGCAGGACCAGCGTTGATGACGTTTCCTGCGTTAAAAAGTCATTTCCCGACTTTATTGAGAAGGCCAAAAACCTCCTGGAAGACACTAATTTTTGATAACTTTTTATTTGACACATACTTTAAACTCTGTTAAAATCCCTCTACTGTGCTTATTTAAGGAGAGAAGATGCCGAATTTTAATTTTGAGCCGAAAAGACTGATAAATTACATCCTGGGCCTTTTTTCCAACGATATGGGTATTGACTTGGGAACCGCGACCACTTTGGTTTTTGTCAAAGGCGAAGGGGTTGTGCTTTGTGAGCCTTCAGTCGTGGCTATTGAGCGCGGCACATCGCATGTTTTGGCCGTAGGCGAGGAGGCTAAACGCATGCTCGGCAGGACTCCCGGTAATATTATCGCTATCCGGCCTATGAAAGACGGCGTGATCGCGGATTTTGAGATCACTGAAGCGATGTTACGTTATTTTATCAAGAAAGTGCATCATCGTAAAGTTTTGGTCAGGCCGCGCATCGTTATCGCCATACCTTCGGGTATCACGGAAGTGGAGAAGCGCGCGGTGAAGGATTCCGCTGAACGCGCAGGCGCCCGGGAAGTATTCTTGATCGAAGAACCGATCGCCGCGGCGATCGGCGTTGGTCTGCCTATACAGGAACCTGTAGGCAACATGATCATTGATATCGGCGGCGGCACGACAGAGATCGCCGTGATCTCTTTGGCGGGCACGGTATTCTCAAAATCCATCCGCATTGGCGGAGACGAGATGAATGAAGCGATCATTGAATACCTTAAAAAAACTTATAACCTTATGGTCGGCGAGCGCACTGCCGAAGAGATAAAGATCAAGATAGGTTCCGCATATCCTTTGGAAGAAGAGATGAACATAGAAGTAAGGGGCCGGGACCTTGTCGCCGGATTACCTAAAACCGTTACGATCACTTCTGAAGAGGTGCGTGAATCCCTGCAGGAACCTTTACGCGCGATAGTGGAAGTGACCAAAATATCCCTGGAAAGGACGCCTCCGGAGTTAGCCGCTGACCTTATTGAGCATGGCATTGTCATGGCTGGCGGCGGTTCCTTATTAAGGGGGATCGACAGGTTGATCTCTGAAGAGACAGGTTTGCCGGTGCATATCGCTGAAGACCCGGTGACTGCCGTGGTCAACGGCACCGGACAGGTTTTAAGCGAGATCCACTACCTGAAGAAAGTTACTGTTTCGGTTAAGACCGAAACTCGCAATTAAGTTCCAACACCAACCTCCCGAATGTGTTTAAGATATCCAAGCAAAACCTAAAATATCTTTTAGCCGCGTTTATTTTTATCATCGCTGTCCCCTATCTGATCAGTTTATTCTCAGCGCCTGTTCAAAAAACCACAAAAATACCGATAAGTTTGCTTTGCCTGCTGCAGCGTGAGGCAAGAGGGTTTTTTTTCTACCACCGTAATTACCTGGAGAACGAGCGCCTGCGCAATGAAAATTATTTGCTGCGCGGAAAGTTCGCGGAGTTTAAGGAACTTTACCAGGAAAACGCCAGGTTAAAGAGCTTGTTGTCTTTTAAGCAGAAATCACCTTTTAAGTTGATCGCCGCGCGGGTAATTGCCCGTGCTCCGGATAACTGGTCCTCCAGCCTGCTTGTGGATAAGGGCAGGTATCAGGGTGTCAAAAAAGGCATGGTGGCGATCAATTACCAGGGGCTGGTGGGCAAAGTCACAGAGGCCGGCGACAGCGCAAGCAAGATCGTCCTGATCAATGACCCGGCCCTGGGGATCTCCGGAATTATACAGCGCACGCGCCAGGAAGGCCTGGTCAACGGGACTTTAGGCGGCTCTCTGATTATGCGTTACCTGCCGGAAGACGCTGATGTTTCTGTCGGCGATACAGTAGTCACTTCGGAATTAAGCCAAAGCTATCCCAAAGGCCTGGTGATCGGTAAAGTGACCGGTTTAGGAAAAGAATTTTCCGGGCTTAACCGCTACGCCGTGATCAAGCCGGCTGCCGAACTTTCCAATATCGAAGAATTGCTGGTGGTTGTGCCATGAAAAAATGGCTTTTTTTGTTTTTGGCCTTCGGCTTAGGATTATTACAATTAAGCCCGTTAGGCGTTTTGACCCCGTTTAACATAAAACCCGACCTGCTTTTGGTCGCCGCATTAAGCGCTGTATTTTTCTTTGAATTCAAATACGCGTTCTTCCTAAGTGTTTTCTGCGGGCTGTTCAAAGATGCCTTCCTGGTCTATCCTTTGGCGCTGAATACTTTTTCTTTTGCCTTATGGAGCTATCTCGTATTCAGGGTAGCCAAAGAGATATCTACTGAAAACATGCTGGTTAAGGTCGGCGTGGTTTTTCTGGTCGCGCTTTTACAGAATATCATTACAGGTATCGCCTGCAGTTACGGGGGAATAGTCCCGGCAGGGATTTATTTACGCGTCGTGGTCTTTGGTTCGATATACACGGCTTTAGTTTCACCCTTGGTATTTAAGCTGGCCAAGGTGATCCAGAATAGGTAAATATGGATAGGCATAAACTTCTTGGTATTTTTATCATCTTTATGTTTGTTTTTCTTTTCTTTGGCCTGTTCAACCTGAATATGGTCGGGGGCAGGAAGTACTCTAAACTTAGTGATTCCAACTGTATCAGGCTTATCCCGCAATTCGGCTGCCGGGGCAATATATTAGACAGGCAGGGCGAGCTGATCGTGGGTAATAAGATCTCATATGACCTGATGATCCTGCCGCAGGATCTTGCTGATCTAGAGAGGATCCTGCGCGCGGTCGCCGGGATACTGGCGGTTGATAAAGAGCAGTTAAGGAAGGCATTTAAAAGCGGGTATATTTCTTCCAGCGTGCCGGTGACTATCGCCAGCAATATAAATGTCAAGAAAGCCATTGCCCTTGGTGAGTATAAGGTAAATGAACCCAGCATCATCATCCAGCCAAAACCGGTAAGGTATTATCCCTATTCTACTTTAGCGTCACATTTAATCGGCTACCTTAATGAGATTGACCGCTGGCGTTTGACTAAACTGGAGGATTACGGGTATAAGACCAGGGATATCGTGGGGTTTGGCGGGGTGGAGGAGAAATACGATTATTACCTGCGCCAGGAGGAGGGCGGGCTTTCAGTTGAGGTGAACCACCAGGGAA
Source organism: Candidatus Omnitrophota bacterium (assembly GCA_041649385.1). GTDB lineage: Bacteria > Omnitrophota > Gorgyraeia > Gygaellales > Profunditerraquicolaceae > JALOBQ01. The sequence goes on from JBAZNG010000029.1 coordinate 12,038, forward strand.
AATTTACGCGCGTATTGGGTTTTGAGTTACCTAAGAACGGCCAGGAGATCCAGCTGACCATTGACCTGATTGCCCAGAAGGCGGCGGAAGGCGCGCTTGCCGGAAAAAATGGATGCATCATTGTCATGGATCCTAATAATGGCGAGGTGATCGCCATGGCCAGTTATCCTAATTTTGACCCGGCGGTGTTTGTCAGGCGCCTGCCCCAGCGTATCGCGGAACTTTTTAACAGCCGCCATGCTCCTTTAATGAACCGCGCGGTGAGCGCAAGCTATCCGCCGGCAAGCGTTTTTAAAGTCGTCGTCGCCTCAGCCGCTTTAGAGCTTAAGAAGATAAATTCTTCCACAAGTTTTTTATGCCCCGGTTTTCTCTGGGTAGGTAAAAGGAAGTTTTCCTGCTGGGACACGCACGGTAACCAGGACATTATCCAGGGGATCGCGCATTCCTGCGACACATTTTTTTATCATACCGGTTTACTGGTCGGCGCGCAAAACATCCATAGTTATGCCTTGAAATTCGGGTTGGTCAAACCGACTAACTTTGAGCTTGGCTATGAAACTAATGGTTTTATCCCTTCGCCGTTATGGCGCAAGCTTAACCGTTTCCAGGGCTGGTATGATGGCGATACGGCAAACTTAAGTATCGGCCAGGGCGAGTGCCTGGTTACTCCCATGCAGGTAGCAAATATCATGGCGGTTTTCGCCAATGGCGGTTATTTATGCACTCCCTATGTTGTAAAATCCATCGGCGGTTTTGATGTGAGCAGCCATAAGCGCAAGCTGATCAATGTGCGTTTAAAGAAAAACACGCTGGAAAAAATCAGGCAGGGTTTACGCGAAGTAGTTTCAGGCGCAAAAGGCACGGGTAATGTCCTCAACAGCTTGCCTGTGCCGGTAGCCGGCAAAACCGGTACTGCCCAGGTTTCCCGCGGCCAGACGCACGCCTGGTTCGCCGGATTTTTCCCTTTTGATAAACCAAAATACGTGATCGTAGTTTTCTTGGAGAACGGCGGCCCGGGGTATGCCGCCTGTGTCGCAGCCAAACAGGTGATTGAGTCAATGGCCAGCCAGGGGTTAAAATGAGGAACTCATTCATATTCATCTTAGTAATTGCTTTGCTTATCGCCATGATCGGCGTCATCTCCATATACAGCAGCACTTCGCAGAAAACCGGCTACCCCTGGGATGATATCTATAAACGCCAGCTGCTCTGGATAGCCATAGGCCTGGCGGCATATTGCCTGTTTGCCAGTATCAATTACCGCCGGCTTTGGGACGCGACTTACTTTTTTTACATATTAAGCATGGCGTCACTGGCTTTTGTCTCTATCCTGGGAATAGTGCGCTTAGGCGCGCAGCGCTGGATAAAGCTCGCGGGTTTTAATTTCCAGCCCTCGGAGTTCGCCAAGCTTGCCGTGATCATATTCCTCGCGCGCTATTTCAGCCGTAAATCCGTTGAGGATATCTCCTTATTATCCGGAAAGTTCGGGATATTCCGCGGGCTCGTCCTGCCGTTTGTCTTTGTGGCCATGCCGATGTTTTTGATCATTGAACAGCCGGACCTGGGAAGCGGCATGATGATTTTGCTGGTTTTTGTCACCTTGCTTTATCTGACGCATGTGCGCTTAAAA
>JBAZNG010000030.1:0-13583 GCA_041649385.1 Candidatus Omnitrophota bacterium
CATCCGCCAAATCACCAGGAGACTGGTAAATCAGGGCCTTAAGCTTATAATATGGCGGGTCAAGGAAGATGATATCAAAGGTTTTCCCGCGTTCATGCAGCAATTTGACCGCTTTTTGCGCCTCAATATGGATCACGCTGCAGGGCGCGTCCTTAAGGATATTGATGTTCTTCTTTATAGCGTCAACCGAATCACGGTTAAGCTCAACTAAGACAAGCTCCCCGGCTCCGCGTGAAAGAGCCTCAAAACCAACTGCGCCTGAACCGGCAAAAAGGTCTAAAAAACTCAACCCGCTGATATCCCCCAGGATATCAAACACAGCCTTGCGCACTTTATCCTGCGTAGGCCGGATACCTCTGGGAAAATACAGTTTTTTATTTTTGAATTTACCTGTAGTAATGCGCATTTTTATACTATTTTACCCGCAATAACGAAAAATAACCTTTTTATCCTATAAGCATCAGTTGTTCATACTCCGGGAACCTGGCAGTAAGTTTTGCCTTTAATAAGCCATGCTCCCTGTTTGCCAAGCCGGGATCAAGGCGCAATAAAGCCGTTGCCTCCTCCCTGGCTGCTTTTAAAAGCTGCATTTGCGTAAGAGGGTTGGCGATCTTAAGCTCGGTTAACCCGTGCTGGCGGCTGCCGAAAAACTCTCCCGGCCCGCGGATCTTTAAATCCTCCTCCGCGATACGGAAGCCGTCGGCAAACTGCACCATAGCGTTAAGCCGGGCTTTGGCTTCTTCGGTTTTAGCATCCGAAATAAGCAAGCAGGCCGATTCATCCTTGCCCCGGCCGATCCTTCCGCGCAGCTGGTGCAACTGGCTTAAGCCGAAACGCTCGGCAGATTCAATGATCATGCAGGTGGCGTTAGGGATATCTATGCCTACTTCCAGGATAGTCGTAGAAATCAGCATATCCAGCTCTTTATTTTCAAACTTACGCATCACCTCTTCCTGCTCTGCCGCCTTCAGTTTACCATGAATCAGGCCTAAACGAAAGCCCCGGAACTGGCCGTCTTTAAGCTGGACAAACATTTTCTTTGCGCCGGCGATATCCAGGGCGTATGATTCCTCTATAACTGGATAAATCACAAAAGCCTGCCTGCCTTGAAACACCTGCTCTTTGGCCAGCTCATACGCTTTCGTATTCTCCGCGTGCGTAAAACGCATTGTCTTAACCGGCAACCTGCCGCCAGGCATTTCATTGATCACGGAGATATCCAGGTCTCCGTATAAAGTGATCGCCAAAGTCCTCGGTATGGGGGTCGCGGTCATAATTAAAACATCCGGATTAGGCCCTTTCTTCGGCAATACCGCCCTCTGGCTTACTCCGAACTTATGCTGTTCGTCAATGATCACCAGCCCCAGGTCCTTGAATCCTACATCCTCCCCAAGCAAAGCGTGCGTTCCTATGACCAAATGTATCTTGCCGCTTTTTATCTTCTGGATAAGCTTATCTTTTTCTTTGTCCGCGCCAAGAAGCAAGCCCACGTTCAACGCCTTGCCTTTATACTTTAATCCGGCAAGTTGGCTAAGGATCTTGTTGTAATGCTGCCGGGCAAGTATCTCTGTAGGAGCCATAAAAGCAACCTGGTAACCTCCCTGGATAGCCATAAGGCAGGCAATAAGCGCGACCACGGTTTTACCTGAGCCAACATCCCCCTGCAGGAGCCGGTGCATCGGCTGCGGGATACGCATATCCGCCTTGATCTCTGCGATAACTTTTTGCTGCGCGGCTGTAAGTTTAAAAGGCAATCCGGCGATAAAATCCTCCGTAAGCTTGCCTTCTGTTTCATGAGCCTGCCCGGCGAGCCTGTTCTTTTTTAACTTGCGCAGGACCAAAGGTAGCTGAAAAATAAAAAACTCTTCAAAACTTAAACGGCTGCATGCCTCCTGTTGCATCGTGAGGCTCTCCGGAAAATGGATATTCAGCAAGCTCTGCGCCAGGTTAAGCAGCTTATTGCGCGTGCGCAGATCATAAGGCAGACAATCATTTACCTTGGACAGGAATTCATCGAGCATGTTCTTGATAAGCTGGCGCATTGTGCGCTGCGAAAAACCTTCAGGCAGTTTGTATATCGGCACGATCCTGCCCATATTAAGCATCTCTTCGGTTTCTTCCGTAACCAGTTCAAACTCCGGATTGCTGAATTGTAAGCGGCCGCCGTAATGCTCGGTTTTGCCGTAAAGGATCAATACGGAACCGGGCTTAAGGGAATCTATGATATACGGCTGGTTAAACCAGACGCAGGTAAGTTTGGCTGCCTCATCAAACACAACAGCCTCGGTAATACTGAAACCCCGCCTGCGCCATGACCTGTGCTGGCGGCTGGCAAGGACGCGCGCTTTTACGCTATAGCTCTGGCCTTCTTCAAGAGCGGATATCTTGCAGAAATTCGTGCGGTCAACATAACGGCGCGGAAAATAATATAAAAGATCCTCCAGCGTCCTTATGCCCACGGATTCAAAAGCCTGGCTTCTTTTAGGCCCCACACCCTTTAAATATTGTACTGGCGTATTTTCCGGCATAGAAGTTTTAAACCATTTTGATTCAAATGAACGCGTAACCAGCGACCATTATACTATCAGCATATTTAAGATTAAAGCGATATCTCCTTAAAAAAATATATTTTTGGCTCCCTTGTAATCAGGCGGAATATATGGCATACTTAATTTGTCAGAAGTAGTGGTGACACACAACAAGGAGGACGGGCAGGATAGCGAAAGCTAGAGAGGCCTATCACCTACAAGAAACCCCGGGAAACTTCGGGGGTTTTTTGTTTATGGATGTTTTAAGAGGCTTGGCGGATTATCTCTTCCATCTGGCTGCGGGTTTTTGCGCGCGAGGACAGCTCGCGTAAACGGCGGACTTTCCTGAACCCTTTTGTGTACCAGCTGTAGAATTTCCTGAATATGACTACCCCGTTCTTCTCTCCATAAAAACCAATTGTCGCCTCAAGATGCTCAAGCATTACCTTGATCACCTCTTCCCTGGAAGGCCGGGGTAAAACCTTGCCGCTTTTTAGAAACTCCTTGACCTCAGCAAAAACCCAGGGGTTACCCAATGAGCCGCGGGCAATGGCAAGGCCGGCGCAGCCGGTTTCCCTTACCATCTTAGCCGCCAGTTCGCCGGAAAAAACATCGCCGCTGGCAATTAACGGCACGCTCAAAGCGCGCCTGACATCACGCAGAACGCGGTAATCCACTGTGCCGCTGTAACCCTGTTCCTTTGTGCGGCCGTGGACAAATACCGCGCTTACTCCGCTTTCCTGGGCGATCAGGGCGATCTTGGCGGCATTCACGGAATCCTTATCCCAGCCAATACGGATCTTGACTGTTACCGGCAGTTTGCAATTCTTAACCACCAGCTTTATGATCTTCTCAAATTTCTTCGCGTCTTTTAAGAGCCCGGCGCCTTCTCCCCTGCGCACCACTTTCTTCGCCGGGCAGGCCGCGTTAAAATCCAGGATATCAAATTTATAGTTACTCAAAACATCCAGGGATTTTAGGATATAGTGCTCCTCACAACCTAAAATCTGCACGCCCAGAGGGCTGTCGCCATTTATCGTTGAGAGCATCTCCTTGGTCTTCCTGCTTTTGTATGAGACAGAGCGGCAGTTGATCATCTCCACAAAAGCCAGTTCGCAGCCGAACCTGCGGCAAAGCATCCGGTAAGGCAGGTCAGTTATCCCCGCCATAGGCGCCAGGATCAGGTTAGATTTTAATTTTAACGAACCAATCTTCAACATTTTCAGGATAAATTAGGGACGGTTCTTAACTCAATCTAAGAGTGTCCCCTGGTTGGGGACACTCTTAGAACAAATTGAGAACCGTCCCTAAAGTATGTATTTGGGATTTTTGACTAATGGCTTGTTTTTGATCGCGTCAGCTACGCTTGCGGCAACGCCGGGTTTATTTAGTTTGCAATACATATAATTCTTGTAGCCTTCCACTCCCGGCTGGTCAAAAGCATTGACGTTTAACAGCTCACCCTCAAACGCGGTAGCCATCTCAAAGAAAAATAACAACGCGCCCCAGTTATAAGCGGATACCTCCGGTATGATTATCGCGCAGCTTGGCCGGTTTACGCTTGCCAATGCCCACTCCGTAGCTTCCTGGGCAAGCATGATCAGTTCAGAGAATTTCTTCTCCGATAGAATATCATTTTTCCCAGGCACCTTGATCTCATGGTTGAATTTCTCCACGCGGATAAAAGTGACCACCTTGTTATCCTCGCCTTCTACATTGTTCTGCTGTATGGAGTGCAGGTCATTGGTGCCTCTTGCGGCTATAGGAGTGCGGCCTAAGCCAAAAACATGCTCTTTATCATCAGCCCAGCTCTCCAGGCCTTCGCTGTCTACCGTGACCTTGCGATGATATTTTTTCCCCAGGCTTTCCGCCAATAGCTGGATATACCAGTCTGCCGTGGATTTAAGCGTTTCGGAAAACGGCATAAGCACAGCCAATGATTTTGACTTCTTGCGGTAAAGTATGGTGTGCAGCGCGGCATACAAATAAGCGGGATTTTTGAATAGTTCCGGCTGGCTGCAGCGGTTAAGCATATCCTTGGCGCCGGCAAAAACTTCCCGGATATCCACGCCGATCACAGCCAAATGCAATAAGCCCATATTAAACTCCGAGAACCTGCCCCCTACGCCCTTTAAGAGCGGCAAACTCCGGAAACTCGCGTGGTCTTTTTTATGTTCAGCCTCCACACGGGCGCGCAAAGAGCCCGACGCTGGATCAGTGATCGCCAGTATCTGCCTGCCGTACTTCTTTCCTGCCGCTTTCTTAAGCCACTCCTCCACAACCATCAACGCGGCTTTAGTTTCGCTGGTTTCGCCGGATTTGGAGATAACTACCACAAAGGTCTTCTTGGGGTTCAGGTTCTTTAATAACGTAGTTAAAGTATCCGGGTCAAGGTTATTGCCCTCAAAATAAACGCGGGCAGAGTTCTTTCTTGCCTCCTTGAATTCATTATAGTATGGCGCAGCTAACGCGTCCTGCGCGGCTTTTAACCCCAGGTAAGAACCGCCGATACCCAAAAATAAGACATTCTCAAATTTTCTGGATATCTCCTGGCCCATTTTCTGGATGATCGAAACCACCTGTTTATCCTGAAGCGGCAGCTGCGTCCACTCCAGGCTTAAATTCACCCGGTTCTGCTTCTTGCTCAAGATATCTTTAAGGTGTTTGTCCGCTTTTTGTATATCCGGCAGCAACTCCGTGATATCCGCCTCACTGACCCCCTGGCCGGAGATATTCGCGGAAAACATATTATTAAAATCAAACTTTAACCCCATCGTATCTCCTCTTTATATATTTTGCGCCAGGCGCATGATCAATCTCCTGGTATCCGGCCACCCAAGGCAGGAATCCGTGATCGACTGGCCGAAGACTTTCCCCGTGATATCCTGGGCGCCTTCCACAAGGTAACTCTCCACCATTAACCCTTTGATTATGCCTTTTAATGACTTGGAAATATTTATGCTGTTGACCAGCTCCTCGGCGATGCGCGGCTGCTGGCGGAAATTCTTATTGGAGTTAGCGTGGTTAGTATCCACGATCACGGCAGGAAAAGACAGGTTGCGTTTTAAATACATCTCCGCAAAACGCATCAGGTCCTCATAATGGTAATTCGGCAGGCACTGTCCATGGTGGTTCATTGCCCCGCGCAGAATGCAGTGGGTAAAAGGATTGCCTTTTGTTTTGACCTCCCAGCCGTTATAGATAAACGTGTGCGACATCTGCGCCGCCTGCACGGAATTAAGCAATACGTTAAAATCCCCGCTGGTCGGATTCTTCATCCCCACGGGGATGTCCAGGCCGCTGACGGTCAGGCGGTGTTCCTGATTCTCCACGGAACGCGCCCCGATAGTCACATAGCTTAAGATATCTTCCAGGTAAGGATAATTACCCGGATAGAGCATCTCATCGGCAGCAGAAAGCCCGGATTCCTCAAGCGACTTGATATGCATGCGCCTGATCGCCTTGATGCCTTTGGAGATATTCGGGTCCTCCGAGCGCTTGGGCTGGTGCATCATGCCTTTATAGCCTGCGCCGGTTGTACGCGGCTTATTCGTATAAATACGCGGTATAAGGATAAGCTTGTCTTTTACATCCGCCTGTGCCTTGGCCAGCCGGCAAACATACTCAAGCAAAGCCGCCTCATTATCCGCAGAACACGGCCCGATGATCAATAAAAACTTCTTTGACAAGCCGCAGATAACATCCATGATCTCCTTGTCCCGCCTGGCTTTGACTTTCTTCAAAGCCGCCGGTAAAGGCATCTCTTGCAGGATATCTTTTGGTGTGGGGATTTTTTGCAGGTATGTAAAACTCATTTTATTATTGCTGCTGGACGATCTTTAATGTCGTGCGTAAGCCGTCCTTCCATGGCCAAAGCATGGCAAGCACGGCGTCGTTACCATCATGTTTATAATAAAGCGTCTGGCCGGAGGTAATCCCGCCAAAACCGTTTGCCGCTTCCAGAGCTTTTAGCGGAGGCCTGGCTTTTGAAGGATAAACCGGCTCACCCAGAAAACTCTGCAGCTGGTTGTTAAGTTTATCTAACTCCTCCTTAAAAAGCACTCCCTCAAAGAAGTTATCGCAATCTGTGCGCAGCGCGTCAAATGTAAGTTTCTTTACACCGTTCCTGATCAGGGTAAAATCCATGTATATCTCCTTTTCTAAGGTTATTGTATCACAACAAAATAAATTTTAAAGTAAGTTTATTTATAGGGGCGGGCGATCGCTTCAATAAAATTGGTAAGCTCTTTCTTTACCTGATCATCCATATCCTTAAAGAAGACGCCCAGCCTGAACTCCTCATCATAAGGCAGACAAGACCTAACCTCGCCCAATATCTCCACCGGCCTCTTGATATGGACGTTGCCTTCATTGGAACCGAAGAAGATGAGCTTGAAGATCAGTTTTGACCAGACGGGTATATGATGTTTGGAAACAAAGGCCAGGCCGGCCTGGTTAAGGTTCAACGTAGTAGCCTCGATGTCACCATCCCCCAGCCGTGAACGCAGGTGTTCCGGGCTATGCACCTTATACCAGATTGTCAGGTTCAGCAGGAAACGCTGGAACCTGCGCCGGTCTTGTCCCCAGTGACGGTTAAACAAATAACCTCCTGCAAACAAAAACCACGGTTATAAAGGCTAAAATTCTGTTAACGCCTTTATTACCGTGGCAGGTAATACAAGATAAGTATATACTATATTTCGCTGATTTTCAAGGGCAGGAGGATTACAAATGTCGTTGCGCTATTCCCTCGCGGAATAACAATACTTATTCCCTACATTCTATATTCTACCTACTACCTACTATATACTTTTAGTAAATTAAGCCCTGTTTTAGGGTCAATATCCTTGCCTGCTTTTATGCCTTTTAGCTCAAAAACCACTGCTTCAACGACCAGGAAAACCTTGGATTTTCCACGCACGCAGCCGGTAAGCGCCTTCTGCTTCTTGCCCATGCTGGTATGGATATGTATCTGCGGCCCCTTGGCATTAGTAAAAACCGTGCCTATACCCATCACTTCCCAACCGTCCCTGAAATTCACCTTATTCGGCTGCGGAGGGATCACCGGCTTCTTCGGCCCGGTGACCAGGTCGCCTTTTTTAAGCGCGCCGATGAACACCATGCAGGCGGCTTTCAGGCGTTCTTTCCTGATAAAACTGCTTAGATTATCGATCAGGAGATCATCATCCTCAAACTTAAGTAAAAATACCCTGCCCAAATAACCTTGCGTGTATTGCATCCTGCTTGCCTCTTGCTGTTATAAACTTATCCCCACTGTCTTTACTTTTACTCCCGGTACCTTGTTCAGCTTAGCTGCCAATGTTGCCTTGTCTTTAGGCTTACCGGCCAGCTCCAGGATGATCAACCCGGTATCCGAACACTTGTCGCTTACCCCATCGTGGATGCCCAGGCGGGTCTTTACCATACACCCAAAATCCGTAAGCAGTTTTTGCACCTTTAGCGCTGATTCCCTGCGGTTACGCATAAGCATCACTAAAACCGTCTTCTGCATGCCTGCCTCCTGCTATTCTTTACTTTTTCTTTTTATTGTTTTTATGCACGGTGCATAAAACATCGGCGAAGTAATCCAGGCGTTTACCCTGATAAGGGAAATTCTTGCAGACCTGCGGCTTTAAACGGTAGCTGATCTTATGGATTGAACAAAGCCCGTCAGCGTCCAGAAAAGTGCAAGGGTCATCTTCATAGCTGGTGCCCAGCTTATAGCCGGAAGGAAATTCATCGTCTTTTTCCAACTGGAAAAATTCACCCTTCAAACCTAAAGTAACTATCTTCTTTGCTTCATTCAGGTCAGCCCAGGCGCCCATCCTGCAGCAATCAGATTGGGTACGGCAAGAATCGCAATCGATCTTATTCTTTGCCCTGGCTTTTCTGGCCTTATTTTTCTTGACCGCCATTTTTAACACCTCTGTTAGTAATACGCGCAACCTTTAAAAGGCAGGTTAGGCCTTAAATCACGGATAGGGACACAAGCAAAATTCTTTCCTGAAACAGTCTTTTGCATGCCTATTCTGTTTTCGTAAACCTTACAGCGGTATTTGCCGGAAGGTTCTTTCTCCAAATTCAGGCAAGGATCACCAGAATACGCTCCGCAGCAGGCGCCGCACCTGCGGCACAGCGACTCATACTGCTCTTGCTCTTCTTTCTGCTTCTGCGAATAGGCTATATCATCCATTATTTACAGCAGCTTGTGCCTTTTGCGATACGTTTGATCACCGAAGAAACCACAAAACAGGCTAACGCCAGAAAGATCATCAAATTATCGTTGATACTGGTAACATCAAAAGCCGCGGCTAAAAGTATCAACACGCCCAGGCCGCCTAAAACCGGGTTAACCACAGAAAGTACTTTGTTATTCATCGTTCCTCCTTTTTACGCTAAAAACTTCCAGATTGCCTTACAACCTGACATCGGAATATTATACCCCTTAAAGCGGAAAACGCAACCGCTTAAACCTTGCAATCACATTTCTTTTTACGCAAGATCGCCATCTGCCTGCGGCAGGGATGCACAAATATATCCTGTTTTGCTTTACCGGTAGCCAGGCGTTCATCCAGCGCGCTTTTATGGCGATATTTCCTGCGGGAGAATTCCTTAACAAGAAGCGCGTGCCTCTTAAAAAGCGCCTTCAGTTTGCCTTTCCACCTTAATGTTTCCGGATGGCGGGAGTAGCCTTTTTTACCTTGCGTGATCACAGCCCAGACCGCGTGCAGCTCCCTGTGCTCGCCTAATAGATGGTTGCGGCATAACCTTGCCGGGCTTATGTCCCATATACGCATGTTTTTACATCCTGCGGCCGCCGGAAACGATCCTGGAGGTTGCCTTGGAAGGTTTTATGCCGCGTTTCTGGAAATAACGCTGATGGTTCTCCTCCGCCGTATAGAACTTTCCTATCGGCAGGATCTGAGTGGTAATAGGATTCTTAAAGTGGCGGGACTTCTCCAGTTTTTCTTTGGATATATGCGCAGCTTCCTCCTGGTCGGCGGAATAAAAAAATATTGCTGAACGGTATTGGCTGCCCACATCCGGGCCCTGGCGGTTTAAGGTAGTCGGATCGTGAATATTCCAGAACACGCTAAGCAGCTGCTCATAAGTAACTACGCGCGGGTCAAACTCAACTTCTACTGTTTCAGCGTGGCCTGTTTTATCCGAACAAACATTCTCATAAGTGGGGTTAACAAGGCTGCCTCCGGCATAACCAACCCTTGTAGAAACCACGCCTTTTACTTCCCGAAAAGCTTCTTCAACCCCCCAGAAACAACCCGCGGCAAATGCGGCTTTTTCCAGCTTTGGGTTCGGAAAAGGCACGAATATCAGGGAAATGGAATTAATACAGTAACGCTTTCCCGTAGGCAGCGGCCCATCGTCAAAAACATGGCCAAGGTGCGCTCCGCAACGGGCGCATAACACTTCAATGCGGTTCATCCCCATGCTCATATCCTCTACAAGGCGGATATTCAGCGGAGAAACCGGCTCCCAGAAACTCGGCCAGCCTGTGCCGGACTCAAATTTCCTCCCGGCGCTGAAAAGGTCGCTGTGGCAGCCGGCGCAGGCGTAAATGCCGTCTGTTTTAGGGATATCGCAGCGCTTAAACGGCTTTTCCGTGGCTTTCTGCCTCATCACGGCGAACTGTTCAGGCGTCAATACCTCCTGCCACTGCGCGTCGCTTTTCACAACCCTTTCTACTTCCATCGTATGCTGCGTGCGGGCGTTAAAAATAAGCACCTTACCGGGATTTTGTTGAGCCATCTTCATCCCTCCCCAAAATATTATTGCCGCCAGAAAGAATATCCATAATGACCTGCGCATATAATTTAAGTTGTTTGCTTTAAGATACCTTCCTGCCCAAGGCTATTGCTTTACTGCGGATAGCGGCTTTATCCTTAATATCCCCTGATTCACCGGCGTTAGGCACAAGCAGGGATTTAAATTTCATATCAGAATAGTCCGCGGTAATGGCAAATGACTTCTCAAGCGTATCCAGCCCGATATCCTCAAAAGCGCTTGCCAGAAGCACAAAAGTTTTTCCTTTTAAAGGCGAAGCCATTGTGTTGGCTTTATTATCCCATTTATAAAGCGAGAACATCCTGTCCATCACAAGTTTTAATTGCGCGCTTGCCGAGTAAAAATATAACGGCGTAGCCATGACGATCACATCCACCTTGGCCATCCGGGCAAGCACAGGTTTTGCCTCGTCGTTAATCACGCATTCATATTCGGGTATCTTCTGGCAGGCCCTGCAGGACGTGCAGCCGTTGGACTTATATTTTAAGAACGCCGCTTCAACCACCGTAACAAGCGCGCCTTTTGAACGGGCGCCTTCAGCGAACCATTTGACCAGTAAAGCGGTGTTGCCGTTTTTTACCGGGCTGCCTGAAATAATGAGTATTTTTTTAGCCATTATTCCTGACCACCTTGAATGAATTAAAACTCCTGTCACTCTTATATCCAGCGCTTGTGACACGCACTAACGACCAGGTATAAACCTGGCCGTCATTAAAAAGGGCGGAATCCGCGTTGTATGTAGAGGCATTGTGAGAAAGTTCTTCCCTGACAATAAGGTTATCCGCGTACATATTATAGCCCTTATAGATCTTCAGGATAAAAACGCGCGTATCCACAAGATCATTCCACCAGGTAAATTCCAGGGGCTCGCCAGGCGGCAATATGGCTATTTCATTGATCGGATACCTGAGCCGCGGCGGTATGGGGTCATCGGCGGCATTGATACCGTAAGTAAAACTGACTGTGCCGGCCTGGCACAAACCGCTTAAGCAAAAAAGAAAAACAATTAAAGCCAGCGCGATCCTTCTCATGGCTATATTTTACTCCATAAATTAAATAACCCAAGCATTTTTAATTGTTCAAAACGCCCTACCCACTGTCCCGAACAAATCGGAAACAGTTTCTAACCTGAAGGGGAAACTGTTTCGCGTTATACAAAAAGGCCTCTTTATTAATCCAAAAGAGGCCTTTTATTAATAATTATTACTGCGGCTACTTAAACAACGGCTTCTATTTAGTCGTCTCTGCTTTTTCCGTAACTTTCTGCGTCAAGTCAGCTGCTGCGGGAGCCGGTTCTTTTACCGGTTCAGCGGTAAGCGCTGCATCAGTAGTAGTTGTTGTTGGGCTGGCGGCGACAACCGCGGTAGATACGGCAGGCGTCTGTTCCTTAACCGGTTCAGCGGTAAGCGCAGAATCAGTAGTGACCACCGCTTCTTTTTCCGCCACAACCGCTGTTGAAGGCGCCTGTTCTTTCACCGGCTCAGCGGTAAGCACTGTGCCAGTTGTCGTTACCGTTTCCTTTGCCGCCACAACCGCTGTTGAAGGCGCCTGCGTCGCTACAACCTTGTCGTCAGCAGGCTTAACCGCTTCTTCAGCTAAAGCTAATGTACTTATAAAACAAATAGCCATAATCACAAATAAAACTTTTTTCATTTTTTATTCACCCCTCTCCTTTATTTAATTGTATTAATACTGGCAGGATATCAATAAAGCCAATGGTAGCAGCGTTTTACAAATTGTCAATAGTTAAATGGTTCCGGGAAAACAATATATATTAGATCCTTACTCCTTGATCTTGCAAGTTGAGATACCAAGGAGCTGATAAATCCCGCAGAAGCCTATCGCGGCTGTAAAGATCAGGAACAACCCCACGATACCGGTTAGCCAGCACCTCCACAAAAGCGCTAAAGGTATCAAACCCAACCCCAGGATAAGCCTGATCAGCCTGTCTTTCTTTCCGATATTCTTGGCCATTCTCTTCCTCCCTGTTTAAACTATAAATGCTTGGATAGGTCGCCGGCGGCTTTCTCAAAATGCTGGTAATCTTTCAAAGATTTCCACTCTCCTCCCCAGGTCCAGCCCAAACGCTTGAAAGTTTTTACAACAGGACAGCCGCGCGTAAGCGTGCCCGGCTTTGACGGGTTATAAACTGCGCCTTCAGGCAGCACAACCTTCCCTTTTATATAGGGATTCTGCACGGGGTTAATATCAATAGCAAAACCATAAGCGTGCATGGAAAGCGATTTCCCGCCGGTTACCGTTCTATAATTAAACGCCGAGGTATTATTTAAAAGCATGGATTGGCCGTCACGGTTCCATTCTCCGTCTTTAAAGAAGCGGTCATGGGAGATCGGTATGACTGAATTAATCGGGAATTTTGTGGCTAAAGCCACGCGGAACACTTCGCGGATATCGTTTACCAGCCTTTCATCAATAATAACCTGGCCCTTATGCACCATGCAGTCAAATGAATAGTACAATACGTCCACGATCCGCTGCCTTTTCTTGAACTCAAACGGGGCGTATTTTCTTAAAGCTTCAGCCAGGGGAATATTACTATCCACAATAGGGTTGTGGATACTGCCGTAAGGCAGCTGCTTGACATCTACAGGCGGTTTATCCAGGGTAACACAGCCGGATAAAGTTAAGATCAAAACCAAGAACAAAAAATATTTTCTTATCATAACAACTCCCTAATACCTGAAATGCACAAATATCCTGCCAAAATTCTTATCATCCTTCTCAATACGCCGGTACAGCTTCCTGATCTGCGGCTGTTCCAGGAAACGCAATACGCTCTTTTTCAATTGCCCGCTTCCCTTGCCCGGGATGATCTCTACCAGTTCAATTTTCTTGCTCACCGCTTCCTGTATCAGGCGGTTAAGCTCTCCCTCGATCGCCCGGCCATTACTGAAGATATCGTGTAAATCCAGCTTGATCTTAGCCATAAACTTATTTTTTGCGCCGGTTGATCTTAGCGATCTTCTCCTGGAGAAAACCCATCGGGCATACCGCGCACCAAGCCCTGTGTTTACTTACCACGCCCAGGATAATGGAGATTATCGTTGTAATTATACACATACTCACAAAAACAGCGCCGATCAAGAGCCAGTTACCCCCTGCGCTGGTTAGGCGGTATATCACAAAACCCATAAAAGAAATAAAAACTACCCAACGGAACCAGTTCTTCATAAAGAACGGCGGGAAAGGTTTATTAATACTTAGCTTTGAGATCACCATATCCAGGAAAGC
>JBAZNG010000031.1:0-13299 GCA_041649385.1 Candidatus Omnitrophota bacterium
ATTTTAACGCCGCCGGGCTCACGCAGATAAACAGCTTTAAAGCCCTTACGCTTAAGGTGATCAAAAAGCATGCGCGACTGCGTGCTCTTGCCGCAACCTTCCGAACCTTCAAATGTGATGAATTTACCTTTCATGATAATTTAACCCTTTAGCGTTTGTCTTGGCTTGTTTCTCGCAGGAACGCCCGATTTTCCCCGGCGAGGAAAATCGCGCTCGGCTCCTCGGCCTCGCTCTGCCTACTTCGTATATAGCCAGGCACCCTGCCCGCTCGGCCTGCGGACGTCCTGCTTACGAAACAAACCAAGCCATCCGCTTCACTGGTTATAGATATCTTGCCGAAGGGTGTTGTGAGCGCACATTAGAAAATTTTCGGCAGATGAGTGCGAGGAATTACGGCAAGCGAAGGCCGCTAATCACGGACAGCCTAACCGTAGCGAGCCGTAAACCGAAGCACTCGGCGAAAATTTTCGTGCGCGAATAATACCCTGAGCGCAAAATATCAAATAACATTATACAAACGCCTATAATTTCCTGCGCCAGGTTGTGCCGGCTTTAGTATCTTCTAAAATAATACCTTCAGCTTCCAGGTCTTTCCTGATCTTATCCGCCAAAGCGAAATTACTCTCTTTGCGCGCGCGTATCCTGGCATTGATCGCCTCATTCACCCTGGCGTCAAGGCCAATATCGGCATTAACAGGCCTCTGGCTTGAAATCCCCAACACAGCGCACAATTCTTTCAAAACACCCATCGCGGATAAAACAAAGTTGCCATCGGTAATCTTCTTGTTCGTGACATTTACAAGCTCAAATATACTTGCTAAAGCCTGGGGGGTGTTAAAATCATCGTCCATGGCTTTGATAAATCCATCTTTGATCTCTTCTATATCCTTGGGCAGGCTACCGGCAGCTTTCTTTACGGGTATACCAGAAGCTTTATCCTGCAATATCCTGATCCTCTCTAAGGCCTGCTTTGCTTCCCGGGCCTTCTCATCGGTATAATCCACCGGATGGGCATAATGCGTAGAAAGAAACAGCAGCTTCAACTGGTCAGCATCCTGGTATTTATCTATAAAATCGCGCACTGTAATGAAATTGCCCAGCGACTTGGACATCTTCTGGGAATTGATCGTGAGCAACCCGTGATGTATCCAGTAACGCGCGAATTTCTTCCCCGCGCCTTCAGATTGGGCGGTTTCATTCTCATGGTGCGGAAAGATCAGATCAATACCTCCGCCGTGGATATCAAATTCATCGCCTAAAATATCCGAGCTCATCACAGAACACTCTATATGCCAGCCTGGCCGGCCTTGTCCCCATGGGCTTGGCCAGGAGGGTTCATTCTCCTTGGCTTTTTTCCAGAGCGCGAAATCCAAAGGGTTACGTTTGTTCTCGTTGGCAGCGACCCGCGCGCCTGACTCCATCTTATCCAGCGACTGATTGGAAAGCTTACCGTAATCTTTGGCTTTGGTAATATCAAAATAAACATCGCCGCCAGAAGCATAAGCCTTGCCTTTATTGATCAGGTCGCTGATGAAATCGATCATCTTGGGGATATAGGCGCTTGCTTTCGGCTCAATTATCTTTTCGCCGCAAGTGTCGATATTCAGCTCTTTCAGTGCCTGATGATACTCATCAAGATAGGTCCTGGCGACCTCTTCACAGGATACCTTCAGGTCTCGCCCGGGAAAAACTTTATTTGCTTTATCGATGATCTTATCGTCAACATCCGTGACATTACGCACAAACTTTACCTCAAAACCCCTGTAAGTAAGATAACGCCTGATCACGTCAAAGACATACGCGCTGCGCGCGTGGCCAATGTGCGGAGCGTCATAAACCGTAGGGCCGCAGACATACATCTTCACTTTTAATGGCTCTAAGGGTATGAATTCTTCTTTTTTCCGGGTAAGGGAATTATATATATGGATAGGCATTAAAAAGGCTTCTTAAGGATTATTTATTCTCTAACTTATCCAGTCTTTTCTGCAACTCTTCAACAGACTGCATGATCGGGTCAAGTATGCGCGCGTGGTCTAACTTAATATCCATCTTCTTGCCATCCTGCTTGGTGATCCTGCCGGGCACGCCCACGACAGTGGAATTTGCCGGTACATCCTTGACCACAACAGCATTTGCTCCGATATATGAATTCTCGCCGATAATAATATTGCCCAGCACTTTGGCGCCTGCGCCGATAACCACATTATTTTCTATCGTCGGGTGGCGTTTGCCTTTTTCCAGGCCTGTGCCGCCTAAAGTCACCCCCTGGTACAATAAAACGCCATCGCCGATTATCGTCGTCTCTCCCACTACCACGCCCATGCCGTGGTCAATAAAGAACTCTTTTCCAATTACAGCACCGGGATGTATCTCTATACCGGTAGTCAGCCTGGCTAACTGCGATAATAGCCGCGCCAGGAAAAACAAATGCAGCCGGTATAACGAATGCGCGATACGGTAATAAACTAAGGCGTGAACTCCCGGATAAAGAAAAAGAACCTCCAGGAAGCCTTTAGCCGCCGGGTCTTTTTTCTGCGCTGTCCTGATATCCGCGTAAAATAGAACGGAGACCAGTAAAACTTTAATAACAAAAACAGCCGCAATTGCTATAAGTATGATAATGATCAACTCCATTTTTAACCTTTCTTTAGAAGCGTGGCTGCCGACCAGCAGGCGATCGCTACCTTGTTGCCCACCGCATCCAGCCCTTCGTTGGTCTTGGCTTTGATATTGATGATACTCTCCGGTATCCCTAAGATCGCGGCGATATTCTGCCTGATCTGTTTCTTAAAAGGCAAAAGCGCCGGCTCCTGGGCGATCACCACAATATCAATATTGCCGATAGAAAAACCCGCTTTCTTGACTTTATCGTTTACCTGCGTAAGCAGTTTAGAACCGGCTATATTCTGATAACGCGGGTCAGTATCAGGGAAGTGCTCTCCGATATCCCCCAAACCAAGCGCCCCGAGCAAAGCGTCGCATAAAGCATGCAGCAAAACATCAGCGTCAGAATGCCCGAGCAGGCCCAAAATATAAGGGATCTCTACCCCTCCTAAGAACAACTTGCGGCCCTCTACCAAACGATGGATATCATAACCAATACCTATTTTACATTCCATAAGCTTTCCTGTTTTTAGCGATACACTCGGCGATCAAAATGTCTTCCGGCGTAGTAACTTTAATATTGCCATAAGAGCCTTCAACAATATGCACTTTTGCCCCTGTTCTCTCAACCAGGCTGGAATCATCCGTAACTAAAGACCTGCCGAATTTATTAAAAGCCCGCCTGATCAGAGGATAAGCGAATACCTGCGGCGTCTGTATCTCCCAAAGTAATTGCCGCTTAAGGGTTTTGCTGACTAAAAGCCCCTTTGTCGCGCTTTTGATCGTCGCTTTCACCGGCACAGCTAACACAGCGGCTTTTGTATTGCCGGCTTTACGTATCAATTTTTCAAGGATGCTTTGGCTGACAAACGGCCTGCCGCTATCGTGGATAAGCACTAAACCGCTCTTACTGTTAACGGCCGCCAGGCCATTTCTTACAGAATCCTGCCTTAACGCGCCTCCGTAAACAACCGCTTTGGCTTTTGTGATCCTGTAGCGCTTGATCAGGTTCAAAATTACAGCCCGATTGCGCGGGTTTACCACGACGATTATTTCGCTGATCTGGCGCTTTTGCTCAAAAGCCAAAAGCGAATAAGCGATCAACGGCTTACCGGCGATAGCAACCAGGGGTTTACTGATCTTTGACTTTAGCCTTGCACCTATCCCAGCTGCCAGCAATATCGCGCTTACTTTCATTTCTCAAGTTTAGTAAAGATCATTCTTCCTGCCTGCGTCTGCAAGACGCTGGTCACCGATACTTTTACATCCTGGCCGATCATCCTGCGGGCGTCTTCTACTACGACCATTGTCCCGTCATCAAGATAACCGACAGCCTGGTTGTGCTCTTTGCCCTCTTTGATCAATTTAAGCCGCATCTCTTCACCGGGGAAAACCACCGGTTTAAGCGCGTTGGAAAGCTCGTTAATATTCAACACCTTGATCCCCTGGATACTCGCTACACGGTTAAGGTTAAAATCCACCGTAAGGATCTTAGCGTCCATAAGTTTTGCCAGGCGGACTAACTTGGCGTCAACTTCAGTCATATCCGCGAAATCTTCCTCATTGATCGAGATATCCAGCCCCGGCTCCTTCTGGATATTATTTAATATCTCCAGGCCTCTTCTGCCTCTCTGGCGCTTGATCGGGTCAGTGGAATCAGCGATCTGCTGCAACTCCCGCAGCACAAACTTAGGAATAACCAGCCTGCCGCCTAAAAATCTTGTCTTGCATATATCCACGATCCTGCCGTCAATGATCGCGCTGGTATCCAGAAGTATGATATCGCTGCCCTGGTCCTGCCTGCGCAGGCGCACATAAGGAATAATGACATTAAATTCATCCTTGCCGCGTAACGCCATGACCATGCCCAGATAACAGAAAAT
The DNA here is from genome assembly GCA_041649385.1 of Candidatus Omnitrophota bacterium. Classification (GTDB taxonomy): domain Bacteria; phylum Omnitrophota; class Gorgyraeia; order Gygaellales; family Profunditerraquicolaceae; genus JALOBQ01. The sequence goes on from JBAZNG010000031.1 coordinate 4,488, forward strand.
CAGGGTCAGCCCGACCCTGATGCGCGAAAGGGTATCCGCGTCCATCGCCGCCAGGCTAAAAGCATCACCGACAAGTTTTGCCATGATCAAACCTAAGATAAGTCCGAACACCGCGCTGGAAAGGCCGCTTACGGATACTTTGCGCAAACCTAATTCCAGGATAATCATAATCAAGGCCGCCATGCCGCCGATAACTAAACCTAATAAGCCGGAATAATTTACCGCCATGGCCTGATAACCTACAACCATGCTGCCTAAAATAAATAAAATACGCACTAATAATAAATTCATTGGCTTACCTCCTTGCTATCCCGAAAATAAAACACCAAATGCCTCCTTTAAAGAAGACACCGGCAATATTTCTATATCGCAAGATTCCAGTTTCATGTTCTTGCAGCTGCTTTTAGGCATCAGGCAGTGTTTAAAACCGAGTTTCTGCGCCTCATTCAGCCGTAATAAAGCCTGCGATATACTCCTCACTTCCCCGGAAAGCCCCACTTCGCCTAAAACAACGGTCTGCGGCTTGACCTGTTTCTCTTTAAAAGCCGAGGCGATCACGCTGCAAACCGCAAGGTCGGCTGCAGGATCGCCGATCTTGATGCCTCCGGCGACGTTGACAAATATATCCTCGGAAGAAAGGGCCAACCCCATGCGTTTCTCTAATACCGCTACCAATAAAGCCAGGCGGTTAAAATCAAAACCCTGGGCTTTGCGCTGCGGGTAGCCGAAATTTGAGCGAGTAACCAATGACTGTATCTCTACCAAAAGCGGCCGCGACCCCTCTAAAACAGCCGTAACCACTGAACCAGAAACATTCTCCGGCCTCTCCGATAAGAATATCTCGGAAGGGTTTTTCACTTCCATTAACCCGGCAGAGCTCATCTCAAAAACGCCGATCTCATTAGTGGAACCAAACCTGTTTTTCACCGCCCGCAATATCCTGTATACCGCGAAACGGTCGCCTTCAAAATAAAGCACGGTATCCACGATATGCTCTAAAACACGCGGCCCGGCGATCAAGCCTTCCTTGGTCACATGGCCGATAATAAAAATTGAGGTGCCGGTAGTCTTAGCCAGCTGCGTAAGCTCCCCTGCGCACTCTCTTACCTGGCTGACGCTGCCTGCTGAAGAAGTTATTGCCGGATCAAAAACAACCTGGATAGAATCAATAAAGACCACCTGGGGTTTAAGCTGACGGATATATTCAATTATCAAAGAAAGGTCTGTCTGGTTGACAATATAAAGCTTATCTGCCCCGGGCTGGCCAAGCCTTTTTGCGCGCAACTTGGTCTGCGCAACAGATTCTTCTCCGCTTACATAAAGGACAGTTGAGCCCTGTTTAGTCAGCTGGTCAGATACCTGCAGAGAGATCGTGGATTTACCCACTCCCGGGTCTCCGCCGATCAAGGTCACTGAGCCGCGGACGATCCCTCCGCCTAAAACCCGGTCAAGCTCGCGGATATTTGTTTTTAACCTCTGCTCGTCTTTTATTAAAACATCTTTCAGGAGTACCGGGGCATCCTTATATAGAGAAGCCTTCTGCCCCGGTTTGGCAGCAGGATCATTAAAAGCTTCTTCAGCGAATGAATTCCAGCTGTTACAATCAGGGCACCTGCCAAGCCATTTAGGCGACTGGTAACCGCAACTAGCGCAACTGAATACCGTTTTAGTTTTCACCAGCTTATTTCTTCTCTTTTGTTTTAATGAAGAGCTTCCAGGGATTCTTGCGCACATCCGTTACAAAAGCCTGCAGCTCATTATAAATAGCATCGTCATAGATCAGTTTGCCCATTGTGCCTTCCTTATTCCTGATCTTGGCCAGGCTGTCGTCAATGTTGCTTAAGATATCCTGCGCCGTCTTCATTACCTTATCCATGGGCATCGGATCAATACCGGTCAAATTCTGGCCGTCAGTCAAGCATTGCGCGTAATTGTCCCCGGGCATTATCTCAACATATTTCTCTCCTAAAAGCCCGAGAGTATTTACAAGCACAGTGGAATCAACAGGCACTTTAATATTGCTGCGCAACCAGGCCTCCAGGCGGATGTTCGTTTTGTTGACATCCGGCAGGTACTCAATATATATCTTCTTGATCTCCCCTGCATCCACGCCTGCAAAACGCACCGGCGCGCCGATCTTTACGCCGTTAATAAAGTTAAAATTGATACTTATCTTATAGCCGGAACTCCAGGTTTTGAACCCGCCGATAAACAAAATAAAAAGCACAAAAATAACCAGGCCTATAAAAACGAATATGCCGACTTTCAACTCCAGTTTTGTCTTGCCGAATATCATCGTAGCCTCCTGCTATCTGAAATTATCAATCGTCTCGGTGATCGGGCCTTTGGAATGGCCGTTAATGAACTGATGGACCACGGCGTCCTTTGAAGCCTGGATCTCGGCGGCCGTGCCCTCAAAAATTATCTTACCGTTATACATCATCGCGATCCTGTCGGCGACTTGATATGCGCTTTTCATATCATGCGTAACCACGACAGAAGTGACTTTCAATTTATCATGCAGCGAACGGATCAAGTTATTAATGCTGTCGGCGGTGATCGGGTCAACGCCTGTGGTTGGTTCATCATAAAGGATGACTTCCGGTTTTATGCAGATAGCCCTGGCAAGAGCTACGCGTTTTTTCATCCCGCCGCTTAACTCCGAAGGCATCAGGTTACCCACGCCGCATAAACCCACCAGGCACAATGATTCTTCTACTCTTTCCAGTAATTCTTTTCTACCGACATGCGTATGTTCAATAAGGCTAAAACCCACGTTTTCGGCAACGCTCATCGAGTCAAAAAGAGCTCCCGCCTGAAAAACCATGCTGATCTTAAAACGCAAGGCATTTAATTCTGCTTCGCCGAGAGTAGCTACTTCTTTACCGTCAACAAACACCTTGCCTTTATCCGGGTTAAGCAGGCCGACAATATGTTTTAAAAGCACAGATTTTCCGCAACCGGACCTGCCGATGATCACGCAGGTCGAACCTGTCTGTATGTTCAGGCTTAAATTATCCAGAACAAGGTGATCGCCAAATGTCTTGCGTACTTCTTTTATCTCAATCATATTTTTAAGGCAAAATAAAATAAAACAGCGCGGTAAACAGGCAATCCGCGGCGATGATCATAATAAAAGAGATGACCACCGAGCTTGTCGTCGCCTTGCCTACGCCCTCTGCGCCGCCTCTGACATTAAAACCCTCGTAACAACCTACCAAAGCAATGACCATGCCGAATATCCAGGACTTGAATAAACCGGTGAGCAGGTCTTTATAAAATATGGATTCAAAAGTCACCGTCATATACATGGTGCTTGAGATACCCAGCTTTAATACACAGATAAGGTAGCTTCCCAGTATACCGATAGCATTGGCATAAACAGTCAATATCGGCAGCATCAGGCTTACGGCTAAAAAGCGCGGCACGACCAGGTATTTTATAGGATTGGTCGCCAGCGTCTCCAGCGCATCTATCTGCTCGGTAACCTGCATAGAACCGAGTTCTGCGGTAATTGACGCGCCCACCCGTCCGGCCACGACTAAAGCGGTGATCACCGGGCCCAGTTCGCGTACAATGGAAAGCGCGACCATGCTGGCGATGTATATCTCTGAACCAATGCGCTGCATAAAATAAGCTGTCTGCAAAGCGAAGATGAACCCGATGAACAAAGCGACCAGCGATACTATAGGAAAACTATCGTAACCGACCTTCTTGAATTGCTCGACGATGCGCTCCCATTTATAAGGCGGCTTAAATACCAGGAATACGGTCTGGAAAGCCAAATTAGCCAACCCTCCGCAGAAATATAAAAATGCTATTACCCTATTACCCAGGTCAATAAAGAATCTGTCTAAGATCATGCTAAATTCAACTCCTCGTTTTTACGCGTAACCGTGATCTTTGAGCCATCCTTGAATTTCTTGGAGATGATCTCCTGCGCTAATGGATCTTCCAAGAACCGCTGGATCGTCCTCTTTAAAGGCCGCGCCCCGAATACCGGGTCAAAACCTTTTTCAATCAACAACTCCTTGGCTTCTTTGGTTACTTCCAGGGTTATATTCTGGTCCTTAAGCCTTGCCGCCACAAGATTGATCTCTAACTCCACGATCTTGATCAGATCTTCTCTGGAGAGCTGGCGGAAGACTATAATATCGTCAATACGGTTCAGGAATTCCGGTTTGAAAGCGTGCTTTACGGACTCAAGCAGTTTCTCTTTCATATCCTGATAGGTAACCTCCTCTTTCTGGGCTTTAAACCCTAAAGAACCGGTCTTGCGGATCATATCCGCTCCGACGTTAGAAGTCATAATAATGATCGTATTCTTAAAATCCACTTTACGGCCGAAACTATCCGTCAACCTGCCTTCCTCAAAAACCTGTAAAAGCAGGTTAAAGACATCCGGATGCGCTTTTTCAATTTCATCAAGCAAGATCACCGCGTACGGCCTGCGCCGGACGCGTTCAGTAAGCTGGCCGCCCTCTTCATAACCGACATATCCGGGAGGAGCGCCGATCAGCCGGGAAACATTGAATTTTTCCATATACTCCGACATATCCAATTGCAAAAGTGAATCCTCGTCACCGAACATAAATTCCGCCAGCGCACGCGCTAACAAAGATTTACCTACGCCCGTAGGCCCTAAAAACACGAATGAACCGATCGGACGTTTAGGATCTTTGATCCCTGCGCGGGACCTTCTTACGGCATGAGCGATCGCCTGAATCGCTTCCTCCTGGCCGATCACGCGTTTATGCAGTTCATCGTCGATCTTAAGCAGCTTCTCGCTTTCTTTCTCTTCCAGCCGCAACAGGGGTATCCCTGTCCACTGGGAAACTATTTTTGCGATATCCTCGGCCGTCACTTCCGGCCGCATCTTATCTTTTGCCAAAGACCACTCTTTATTCAATTTCTCAAGCTCCTGGCGGGTAAGATGTTCCTGGTCCCTTAAGGAAGCGGCTTTCTCAAAATCCTGGCTCTTGATATAAGCTTCTTTTTCTTTTCTTAAAGACTCAATATCCAGCTCCAGTTTTTTGATATCCGGCGGTACGATCAATACATTTAAACGCGCGCGCGACCCCGCCTCATCGATCAGGTCGATCGCTTTATCCGGCATGAACCTTCCGGAAATATAGCGGTCGGATAATTTCACCGCGGCTTCCAGGGCTTCATCCTTAAAAGTTACCCGGTGATGCGCTTCATATTTATCGCGCAGGCCTTTTAAAATAGCCAGCGCCTGTTCAGCGTTGGGCGGCTCAACCATGATCGTCTGGAACCTGCGGTCAAGGGCAGCGTCTTTTTCAATATATTTACGGTATTCATCAAGGGTAGTCGCGCCGATACACTGCATCTCCCCGCGCGAAAGCGAAGGCTTTAAGATGTTGGAAGCGTCAATCGCGCCTTCGGCGGCGCCTGCGCCGACCAAAGTATGCAACTCATCAATAAAAATGATCACGTCCTGCGAACGTTTGATCTCTTCCATGATCGCCTTAATGCGCTCCTCGAACTGGCCGCGGTATTTAGTACCGGCGACCATTAAGGCCAGGTCCAAAACAACCAGGCGCTTGTTCCTTAATATCTCCGGGACATTTCCAGATACGATCGCCTGGGCCAAACCTTCAACGATAGCCGTTTTTCCCACGCCAGCTTCGCCTAAAAGCACAGGATTGTTCTTCGTCCTGCGGCCAAGTATCTGAATGACCCGCTGGATCTCAACAACACGGTCGATCACCGGATCAAGTTTATTCTCTTTAGCCAATACCGTCAGGTCGCGGCCAAAAGCATCCAAAGCAGGGGTCTTGGTTTTGGAAGTTTGTCCTGCGCCCGGCTGGTTTGTGCCTGGCAAAGCAGAACCCAATAATTCCATTACCTCATTACGCACAGAGTTTAGGTCCATGCCTAAATTCAAGAGAACCTGCGAAGCGATACCTTCACCTTCTCGGATAAGCCCAAGCAATAAATGCTCGGTGCCGATATAATTATGCCCCAAAGAGCGCGCTTCTTCCGCAGCCAGTTCCAGGGCTTTCTTTGCCCTGGGCGTAAACGGCAGGTCGCCAATGATCTGCGTGCTTGGCCCGGGCTGGACGAGTTTCTCAACTTCTAAACGGATATTCTCAAGCGACACCCCGATCTTCTGCAATACCGCCGCGGCAACGCCTTCACCTTCTCGGATAAGCCCAAGCAGGATATGTTCTGTGCCGATATAATCGTGGTTAAACCTGCGCGCTTCTTCTTTAGCTAAAATAATTACTTTGCGTGCTCTTTCAGTAAACCGGTTGAACATGTGCGCTCCTTATAGAAAATTAAGTTTTTTACGGATCAATTCCGCCCTCTTTAAATCCCTTTCCTGCGAAGATAATTTCTTGTTTTCCAGCTTCTGCAGATGCGCCGGAAGCGTAGTGATAAACAATTCGTTGATCGAACGGCGGTCAATATCCTTGACCATCCCCAGGTCGCTGCCTAAACGCACCATAGAAAGCAGCTCAATCGTCTCCTGGCTGGTGATGATATGCGCGTTCTTTAATATCCCCAGGCTTCTGTTGATCCTGTCCTCTAAAACTTCCCTGGATTTATTAAGCAGCACTTCCCTTGCCTGCGCTTCCTGCTCAATGATCTGCCGGATAAGCCCGTTGATATTCTCGATGATCTCCTCCTCGCTGTGGCCGAGCGAGACCTGGTTAGAAACCTGGAAAAAATTACCGCTTGCCTGCGTGCCTTCGCCGTAAAGCCCGCGGGTGGTAAAGCTTAGTTTCGCGATCGCAGCCAAAACGCGCTCGATCTGCCGGCTCATCACAAGAGCAGGCAGATGCAGCATCACTGAACCGCGCATACCCGTGCCCGTATTAGTCGGGCAGGCGGTCAGGTAACCGAAATCCGGCAAGTAAGCAAAGTGCAAGATTTTGGATAACTCATCATCAATACGGTTAATGATATTCCAGGCCTCAAAAATATTGAACCCCGACTGCATTACCTGGATACGCAGATGATCTTCCTCATTAGCCATAATGGCGATCACTTCCTCTTCATCAATGAGCACGGCTTTCTGCTCTGTCTTCTGGGCGTGCTCAATGGACATAAGGTGGCGCTCCACGAGGAACTGTTTATCCACCGGGTCCATATCCGCCAACCTGAACATCGTAGATTTTTTAAGCATATCCGTGCGCTTGACCGCGTCGGCAATTGTCTTAAGTATCTGTTCTGCCTGCGCAGGATTAGCCCAATGCGGAAAAGGAACTCCCTCCAAATTCCTGGCCAACCGGATCCTGCTTGAGATAACTATATCAGAATTAGGCCCGGTGCCTTTAAGCCATTCGCATGTATGGTTCAACAGGTCGCTTAACTGCATGATTATTTCTCCGCCTCGCTGTTATTTGATTTCGCCTCAAGTGATTTGATCTGGTCGCGCAATCTAGCCGCTTCCTCAAACTCCTCTTTTGTTATTGCCTGCGTCAACTTGACACGCAGATCAGCCAAAGGATCCTTTTTTTTCGCTGATGAATTGTGCACCGGCCCGATCTTAAGCGGCGACTTGCCGATATGCTGGCTTGAACCATGGATCTTCCTTAAAAGCGGCGTAAGGTATTTACGGAAAGTGTTGTAACACTCAGCGCAGCCTAAACGGCCAAGCTTCTTAAAATCCGCGTAGGTCAATTGGCAGCTGGGGCATTTTGCGGAAACCGGCTCCTGGTCTTTGGCGGATTTGCCAAATTCACTCAAGCCAGCCAACAGGTCGCTTAAACCAAATTGCTGCTCCATCGCCGCGCTTTTTTCATGCGCGCACTCCTCGCAGAGATGCAACTCCTTCATCTGATCATCGATGATCTCGGTCAGGTGCACGGTAGCCGGATTTTTTCCGCAGATATCGCAAAGCATCTTAATATTTTACTCCGTCTTTTGCGGTCAATGCCCTGAATTTCCTTAAAAGCGCCAGGGTCATTTTCCCGGGTTTACCATTACCGATCAGGCGGCCGTCCACGCGCACAACAGGGATGATCTCCGCGGCTGTGCCGGTTAAAAAGCACTCATCGGAAATATAGACTTCGTGGCGTGTGATCACATGTTCATGCGCGCCGATCTTGGCTTTACGGGCGATCTCCAGGATCGCATCCCTGGTGATGCCGCGTAAAGTGCCCATGCATTGCGGCGGCGTATAAATATGGCCGGACTTGACCACAAAGATATTATCGCCAGTGCATTCGGCGACATAACCCATGGAATCCAGCATGATCGCTTCATCAGAACCGGCGTTAGTCGCTTCGATTTTAGCCAGGATATTATTCAGGTAATTCAAAGACTTGATCTGCGGATTAAGCGCCTCCGGCAGGTTCCTTACTGTAGGCACGGTCACAATGCTTAAACCCTGATTATATGTTTTATCGGGGTAAAGGTTGATCTTATCGGCGATAATAATCACTGCGGCGCCCCCGTAGCATTTTCTCGGGTCAAGCCCAAGGTCACCGACGCCGCGGGTAACCACGAGGCGGATATAAGCATCGTCTAAGTTATTCACCCTGGTCGTCTGCACAACCGCTTTGATCATTTCCTGCTTAGACATCGGAATGCGCAGCATAATGCTTTGCGCTGATTCATACAGCCGGTCAATATGCTCTTTTAATTTAAACACCCTGCGGTTATAGGAGCGGATCCCCTCAAAAACACCATCGCCATAAAGCAGGCCATGGTCAAATACGGAAACCTTGGCGTTACTTTTATCATAATATTTACCATTAATATAAATCTTCATAAAACCTCCCCTTAATTTAGGATGACCCCGTCTTTTAGATGAACTACTCTATCGGCGCAGCTAGCGATA
>JBAZNG010000032.1:0-13064 GCA_041649385.1 Candidatus Omnitrophota bacterium
AACCCGGCTTTTGATGTCACTCCTGCTGGCTTGATCAGCGGGATAATTACTGAACGCGGCCTCATCCGGCCGGTGAGTAAAGGGAATATACGTAAAATTATCGGAACATAAGTATGCCAGTTAAGAGTAGCGAATTTGAGCTTATTAAAAGATTCCGCAAGCAGATCACCACCAATGCTTCTGTATTCAAAGGCAGCGGCGATGATTGCGCTGTGCTTAAATTTGACAAAAAACATTACCAGCTTTTTACCTGTGATATGCTCGCCGAAGGGGTGGATTTCACAAAAGATACAGGCCTTGAGCTTGTGGGCAGGAAAGCTTTGGCAGTGTCTATCAGCGATATTGCTTCCTGCGGCGGCCTTCCCAGGCATGCGGTGATTTCTTTGGGCCTGCCCAGAAAAATGACCTTAAGGCAGGTTGACCGGTTATCGCGCGGGATCTTTTCTTTAGCCAAAGAGTACGCTATTAATATTGTCGGAGGAGATATCAGCCGTTCAAGGCAACTGGTGATCGATGTATCTATGCTGGGGATCGTGGAAAAAGATAAACTTTGTTTAAGGCAAGGGGCCAAGGAAAAAGACCTTATTTTTGTTAGCGGAGCGTTGGGAGGCTCTATACGCGGTAAACACCTGGAATTTACCCCGCGGCTTAAAGAAGCGCGTTTCCTGACGAGCCATGCAAAGATCAATTCCATGATCGATATATCTGACGGGCTCACCCAGGACCTTGGGCATATCCTTGAAGCAAGCTCAAAAGGCGCGCTGCTTTATGAAGAGAGTATCCCTGTAAGCTGCCAAAGCCGCGGGCTTTCCGACGCCTTATATTCCGGGGAGGATTTTGAGCTGTTATTTACCTTAAGCCCTTTTGAGGCAGAGAAGATCTTGCGCAAAAACAGATTTGATTTCAGGCTGATCGGCCGGATCACAAAAGAAAAAGGCCTGAAGATGTTAAAAAGCAACAGTAAAGTAGTGCCCCTGAAAATTGGGGGGTATGACCATTTCAAATGAAAACGATCTCAAATTCCGTGCAGAATACTTTTACTATAGGTAAAGCGATCGGCCGCAAGCTTACTCCAGGCGCGATCATACTTTTAGAGGGCGGGCTTGGAACCGGCAAGACCATCCTGGCTAAAGGTATTGCCATGGGCCTGGGGATAAAGAAGGAGAAAGTCTGCAGCCCCACTTTTGTGATCATGCGCCTGCATAAAGGCAGGCTGGACATGTATCATTTTGACCTTTACCGCCTGCAAGCCCCCAGAGATATATTGAACTTAGGTTATGAGGAATATCTCTACGCTGATGGGGCTTCGGTGATTGAATGGCCGGAAAGGTTAAAATACCTCTTGCCAAAGGAATTCTTAAAGATTAATCTATCCCTTATAGACAGAAGCAAACGTTGCCTGCGTTTAGAGGCTTCCGGCGAGAAATACAAAAAGATGCTTAAGGAGATCAATGAACATATTAGCCATTGACACAACAACTAAATTCCTCTGTTTAGGGTTGTATCTAAACGGCAGGATCTGCGAATATAACCTTGAGACAGGCAGGCAACTTTCCGGGTTATTGGCGATACATATACAAAGAGTGCTTAAGGCAGAGGGATTAAGCGTAAGCGATATTGATTATTTTGCCTGCGGCCTGGGCCCGGGTTCTTTTACAGGTATGCGTATGGGCTTGGCCACGGTCAAGGGCTTAAGCCTGATAGGCAATAAGCCGGTAGCCGGCGTATCTACTCTGGATATCCTGGCTTTTGGCGTTGGCGCGCAAAAACAACTGATTGTTCCGGCGCTGGATGCCAAAAGAGGGTTGATCTATTGCGCCTCTTACGCACAAGGTGCAGGCAAGTTAAAGCGTAAAAGTAATTACGCGTTGTTAAGCCTGGAGCAATTTGCCAGCCGGTTCAAACAGCCGGTTTTGGTTTTTGGCGATGCCGTAGGCATTTATAAGGACGCTATGCGCGCGCGGATGAAGGATGTTTCCTTCCTGGATAAAGATTACTGGTTTCCTAAAGCAGGTAACCTTATACAATTGGCCCTGGAGAAGATCAAGAATAAGGATTTAAGCAATACTTTCAACATTAACCCCATTTACCTGTATTCTAGAGAATGCCAGATAAAAAAGAGATAGGCTACCGGCCGACCTGGGCGGAAGTTGACCTGAACAATCTTGCGGATAATTTCCGCAAAGTCGGCGCAGGCCTTGCGCCAAAGACTAAGATACTGGTGACGGTCAAAGCTGACGCTTACGGCCACGGCTTGATCCCGGTTTCTAAAAAACTTGCCGGTTTAGGCGTTGATTTTCTCGGGGTGGCTTCCATTGACGAGGGGATCAAGTTAAGGCAGGCAGGCATAAACATCCCCGTGCTTATCCTGGGGGTAGTGCTTAACAGGGATATCTCGCCTATCGCCAAATTCGGGTTGACTCCTACGGTGTGTGATGAAGCATCCGCCGCAGCTTTCAGCCGCCTGGCTAAAAAAGCAGGCAGGTTGTTTAATCTGCATGTCAAAGTAGATACAGGCATGGGCAGGATAGGCGTGCAGCATAAAGACGCGTTTAAGCTGTTGCAGAAGATCAACCGTTTTCCCTTTATCCGCATAGAGGGGATCTTTACGCATTTTCCGCTTGCGGATATCAATAAGCGGTTTACCTGTGCCCAAATCAGGGTGTTTGACCAGCTTGTGGAAGACCTTAAGAAATCCGGCATAACCATCCCTTTGGTACACGCGGCTAACAGCGTGGGGCTGGCGGATTATAAAGATAGCCATTTTACCATGGTGCGGCCGGGTTTAGTTATCTACGGGCTATATCCAAAGGAGGATCTGGGCATCAAATTAAAACCCGTATTGTCTTTAAAATCCAGGGTCATCTTTGTTAAGGATGTGCCAAAAGGTTTTGGAGTAAGCTATGCCCATGCCTATGTTACCAGGCAGCCGGGGCGTATTGTAACTTTGCCCATCGGTTATGGCGACGGTTATCCGCGTAACCTTTCCAATAAAGCGCCTGTTTTGATCGGAGGCAGGCGTTTTAGGATAAGCGGAAGGATCTGCATGGACCAGATTATGGTTGATGTGGGTTCTTATAAAGTGCGCGTAGGCGAAGAAGCTGTGTTGATCGGCAGGCAGAATAAAGCAGAGATCACTACTGAAGAGCTGGCGCAATTATCCGGAACTATCCCCTACGAGATTTCCTGCGGCTTAGGCAGCCGTATCCCCCGCGTATACCGGCCTTAAGGCAACTTACTGATCAGATAAAGGCTGAAACTTAAAACGATAATATGGCTTAAGCTTGCGGCTAAGAATGGCGTCAGAAGACCGTATTTACCCAAAGCAAGGCAGACAGCGTTCAAGATGTAGTACATAAACCCCACGATGATCGATACTCCCAAAGATGACAGGCCAGTAGCCCTTTTACGCACCATAAGGCTAAAAGGGAGGCCAAGCAGTATAATGATCAGGCTGGTAAAAGGCGAAGTAAACCTCTGATAAAGGTCAACTTTTAAATTCCGCACGACAGTATTGGCGCCGCTCTTAGAAAGCCTCCAGATATAATTTTCCATTTCCCTGATACTCATTAACTCTGGTTTTTGCCTCAGGCTCATAAAGTCCCGGGGGGTTTCCGGGATAGTCATGATCTGTTCCTCAAAATACGTAGGTTCATCGACAACCTGGCCGTTAGAGTCAAAATCGTAGCTAATGCACTGATAAAACTTCCACAAGCCTTCTGTGTAAATTCCTTTTGCGGCGACTATCTTTTTAGTGAGGTTCTGGCTGTTGTCGTGCTCTAAGATAGTTATGCCTTCCATGGTCTTTGAATCAAGGAAGAAACGGTTAATAAAGAAAAGCCTGTTCTTTAAGCCGTACATCGAGAGGTTATTTATTACGTCCGGTTTTTTGATCTTGGATTTTTTGGTGTTTTCCTCCATCTGGACTTTAACCTTCTGGTTAAAGACCAGAGCCTGCGGCATGATCTGGTCGCTTACCCAGAAAACCATTGCGCTGATGATCATGCCAAAAATGAGCACATTGCGGGCGATATGAAAAATGCTCAAGCCGCTTGAGCGCATGGCGATGATCTCATTACTTTGATTAAGCTTGGCGAAAGTATAAACCGTGCTTAAAAGGCAGGCAAAAGGCGAGACCTGGACGAACATCACCGGCAGATAGGTCAAGTAATATTGGACCAGTAGCATAAAACTTACTTGTTGTTTGAGTATGTCTTCAAGGTTGCTTAAAAGGTCAATGGTGATGTAAAGGAACAAAAAAAGCAAAACACAGGAGAAGAATATGTTGATTACGGATTTAAGGATATAACGGTCTAGGATGCGCATAATTTATAAGTCAGATAAACCCCCATGCCGCCAAAGATGATGTTGGGCAGCCAGATAGCTAAACCCGGAGGCAGGTATCCCTGGATGGCCAGGGCTTCGCAGCCGATAAATAAAGGATAATAGAATATGATGATCAGTACGGCTAACCCGATATTGATCGTTTTTTCGCGCCTGCGCGTGATTATCCCCAAGCTTGCACCGAGCAGCATAAAAATAAAACAGGAGAAAGCCAGCGCCATTTTTTCATGGATCTCTACCAGAAGCGGCAGCGGGCTGATGCCTTCCTTGGAAAGTTTTTTTGCCTCGCGTTTTAATTCATGGATAGTCATTTCCTTTGGTTTTTTATCCACGACCCTTTCGGAGAGCTGGGAAAGGTTTAAGTTCATAAAATACGTGCGGAAATTAAGTTTGTAGAAACTTGTTGGATTTTCCGGGTCAGGCTCGTCGCTTGTTCCGTCGATCAGCTTGAGTTTTATCGTGTTTTTATCCGGGATAGTGATGAATTCCCCGGCTTTTGCCACGATAGTGCGCGTGGGTTTGTCCCCGCCCTGCGGTTCATAGATACGGATATTGTTAAAACGGTTCTTTTTCTGGTCTACGTGGTAGATAAAAAGCACATATTTGTCAAAAGAATTGATAAATATGCCCTCCTCAAAGGCGGCCGTGGGGTTCTTGATACCTACTTCTTTTAGCGTCTTACGGTAAGCAAAATGGGCATAAGAGGATGCTTTGTCATTGAATAATACCAGCCCCAGGCTCAATACCAGCCCCAAAGTAAGCAGGGGAAGTATCAGCCTGAACAGGCTTATCCCGCTTGAGCGGATGGCGATTATTTCATTATCGCTGGAGAACCTTCCCAGGGATAAAAGCACGGCTACGAGCACTGAGATCGGCAAAGTGTAAGTAACGATATAAGGCATAAGGTAGATAAATAGCTTGATCACGCTGAAGATATCCACGCCTTTATTGATTACTAAATCGGCGATCTTGTTCAAGTTGCCGATGAGCACCATCACAAAGCTCAATACGCCCAGAGTGAGCAGTAACGGCAGGAAAAATTCTTTTAAAATATAGTTGCGTAGTATTTTCATGGTTTAGTTTGCCAGGGTGATCACAAAGACCAGCCCAGCGCCTGCGTTCTTTAAAGCCCTTGCTGCTTCAGAGGAGGTTGCTCCGGTAGTCAGGACATCATCTACCAGGAGTATGCGTTTATCCATGATCGCCTGCGGGTCTTGGACGGAAAAGCTTTCTTTTACGTTTAGGAAGCGCAGGTCTTCTTTAAGCGTAGCCTGGGTTTTGGTCTGTTTATGCCGTTTGAGCGCATTCGCGGCAACTTCTTTATGGAATGTTTCGCCAAGGCAATCAGCAAGGAGATGCGCCTGGTTGAATTCGCGTTCACGCGTTTTTGATGAGTGCAGCGGCACAGGGACGATCAGGTCCAGGTCATTTATCGGCAAACCGTATTCTTTGATAAAATCGCTCATCATCGCGCTTAAAGGTTTCTTAAGGTAGTCTTTGCCTTTATATTTGAATTCATGGATAAGCTTCTTGACCACTCCCGTGTATACGCAGGGGCTGAAGGCGCGGTCAAAGTGCAGGTCTTTTTTCGCACAACTAAGGCAGATATTCTTGTTTAAAGATCTTTTCTCCAGCTTCCTGCCGCAGGAAACGCAAAATGGGGGCAGGTTCTTTTCAATGCTTTTTTCGCAGGATGAGCAGATAAAATCCTGCTTTTGCTGCTCTGGTATCTTTTTTCGACAAGCCAGGCAGGTTTTAGGATAAATCAGGTTGCGTAATCCTTTTAACACTCCGGCTAACATCGCTTTTATGATAACAATGAAACCCGGATTTGTCAAAGTAATTGACAGTTAACCCTGCGCAGAGTAAAATAAAACCGATGAATACGCAAAATACAGAGGAACTTAAAAGAAACCTGTTTAACCTGTTGAATAAAGATGCTTTGCGCAGGGGTAAATTCGTGTTGTCTTCCGGCAAAGAAAGCAACTATTACCTGGATGGCAGGGTGATTACCCTGACACCGGAAGGCGCGTATTTGGTGGCAAATATCATCCTGGATATGGTCAAAGACCAGCTGCCGGACGCTATCGGCGGCCCGACGCTGGGAGCAGACCCCATGCTTGGGGCGATCGCGGCGTTAAGCCACATGCGGCAGTTGCCTTTAAAGACGTTCATCGTGCGTAAGGAAGCTAAGGCCCATGGCATGGCTAAACAGATAGAAGGGCCGGCGTTGAAAGAGTCTGACAATGTGGTGCTTGTGGATGATGTGGCCACTACAGGTAAGGCGATCATCGAGGCAAAGCTTGCTTTGGAAAAAATGGGCGTTAAAGCCAAAAAAGCCATTGTGATCGTTGACAGGGGCCAGGGCGCTTTAGAGAACTTAGCCGCCGCATGATTGACGCTTGAGGCGATATTTAAAATCACGGATTTTGGCCTTTAGGTGTTTTTGTGCGTAAAAAAAACATAATTGTTGTGGGCGCCGGCGCCGGCGGTATGATGGCGGCGATCCGGGCAAAACAGATATCAGAAGATGTAACCCTGCTTGAAAAGAAACCTACCTTAGGCAACAAACTCCTGCTTAGCGGCAAAGGCCGCTGCAACCTTACCAATGCCTGTGAGCTTGATGAATTTTTGGCGAGATTTTCTAAGAACGGCGAGTTCTTAAGGGATTCTTTTAAGAAGTTTTTTAACCAGGAGCTTATGGATTTTTTCCAAACCCGCGGCCTTAAGCTTAAAATAGAAAGGCAACTGCGTGTTTTTCCTGTGACTGACCGTTCCAGCAGCATACTGGAGGTTTTAAAGGATGAATTGGAAAAGCTGCAGGTGAAAGTGATCTGTAAAGCCCAGGTGGACGATATCCTTCTGGAAGAGGGCGCGGTCAAGGGAGTTGTGATCAAAGGCGGCCTTGTTTTATTATGTACCCAGCTTATCCTTGCTACTGGCGGCGCTTCTTACAGTTTTACTGGTTCAGACGGTTCAGGTATTAACATATCTGCTAAACTGGGGCATAAAGTTATTCCTTTGCGGCCTGGCCTGGTGCCTTTGGAGGCAAAGCAGGGATATATTAAGGAACTGGAAGGCCTTACTCTTAAGAATGTGCGTATAGGTTTTTTCTGCGGGAAGAAACAGGTCGTTTCCGAAGTAGGGGAGCTGCTTTTTACTGCCTCCGGTATATCCGGGCCAATGGTCCTGAGTTTAAGCGGCAGCGTAGTCGATTGGCTTAAAGAGAAACTGGCTGTCCATGCGGAGATTGATTTAAAGCCCGCTTTATCTAAAGAACAGTTGGATAACCGCCTGCTCAGGGAATTCAAATCAAACTCCAGGAAAACCATCCGTAATACATTGAAGACGCTTTTGCCCTTACGATTAATAGATGTTTTTATCCGCCTGGCCGGCGTTGATTCCGCAAAGGTCTGTAGCCAGATCACGCAGGAGGAACGCGCTAAATTCATTTCCTTGCTTAAAGGCCTGCGGCTGGATATTATTTCGGCTCGGCCTCTGGATGAGGCGATAGTAACGCGCGGAGGCGTTTGTCTAAAAGATATTAACCCGCGCACAATGGAGTCGCGCCTTATCAAAGGTTTATATTTTTGCGGGGAGATGATCGATATTGACGCGGATACGGGAGGGTTTAATTTGCAGGCAGCGTTTTCTACCGGATACCTGGCAGGAGAGAGCGCGGCGTTGAGCTAACAGGCGGCGAACCTTGTTCTCGCCGCACCGCTCGATTTTCCCCTGCGAGGAAAATCTTCGCTTCGCCAAAAATTTTCGCTCTGCCGGGACATTTATCCCGGGCAACCGTGCCCGCTCAAATTTTTGAGATGCTGCTCGAATCAAGTTTCTCCGCCTGTTAATAAACATGATGAATAAAATATACTTAGCTTCTAGATCTAAAGCCAGAAAAGAATTATTGAGGAAGTTCGGCTTTAAATTCAAGGTGCTTCCTTCTAAAGCCAAGGAGCAAAGTAAGCGCGGCAACCTGTCTTTTGCCCAGCTTGTAAGGAATAACGCCCGGAATAAAGCCGAGGAGGTATCCGCCAGAGTGGGTGAAGGGGTGATTATTGCCGCGGACACTATTTGTGTGCAAGACGGCAGGATATTCGGTAAACCGAAGAATATGCCGGATGCCCGCCGCATGCTTAAACGGTTATCCAGCAAGCCGCAGTGGCTTTATACAGGGCTGGCGGTGATCAAGAAGACCAAAACCGGAACCAAGCTTATGCTGGATCATGAAAAAACAAAAGTATGCATGGACAAATTGACTTCCGCGCAAATCGAGCGATATTTCAAGCAAGCCTCGCCTTTAGGCAAAGCGGGGAGTTTTGATATCCAGGGTAAAGGGGCTTTCTTTATCAAGAGTATCGACGGTTGTTTCTATAATGTAGTTGGCCTGCCTTTAAGAAAACTTTATCTTATGTTGAAGAAACTTAATTTCAAGTTTTTTTTCTTTTTCCTACCTACTATATACTGCCTACTATCTACTGTCCTTTGCGGTTGTTCCACGGAGTATAACCTGGTTACCAAACAGGAAGAAAAATATTATTACAGCACGGATAGGGAAGTGCAGATGGGCCAGTCTATCAACCGGCAGATCGAAAAAGAGTATAAGCCTGCGGAAGATCCGTTGATGCAGAAGCGGGTTGAGGATATCGGCAAAAAAATAGCCGCGGTAAGCGACAGGAAAGAGATCGATTATCATTTCCGGGTCTTGGATGAAGACGAGGTAAACGCCGTATCATTACCCGGAGGATACGTTTATATTTTCAGGGGGCTGCTGGATAAGGTCTCCAGTGATGACGAGCTGGCTGGCGTCCTGGCGCATGAAGTCGGGCATATTGTCGCCAGGCACAGTATCAAGAAACTGCAGGCTATGCAGGGTTATTCTATTCTCAGAGTGCTGGTGGCGGTTTCTCCTGTTCCGGGTTCAGCAGATCTAGGCACTGCCGCGGATGTAGCTTTCACGGAATTTTTGCTTGGTTATAGCCGCGAGGATGAGTTGCTTGCCGACCAGCTGGGAGCCCGGTATGCAAAGCTCGCCGGATATGATCCCCGGGGGATGGTCACTTTCTTGCAGAAGCTTCAGGAGATCAACCGCCGTTCGCCTCCGCGGCAATATTCATATTATAAGACCCATCCTTATGTGCCGGACAGGATCAGGGTAGTTAAACAGGAATTGGGCCAGAAAATAGATTTTGATGATTATATCAATATTGAGCAACTTGAACATGGAAATCAGAAACCGTTCTAATAAATTCAAGCAGGGCGATTTTATCCGTAAAGGTCTTATAGTGGGTTTTTTAGGCGGTTTATTTTTAAGTATTTTGAGCGTTAATGCTGCAGCGATGCAATCAGCAGGAGATGAGCTTATGGATCAACCGCGACAGTTATATGATGAGAATGCCGTTAATCCTTTTGGCGTCCTGGAGTTTTTACATTGGAACCATGCGTGGAACCATTACAAATACCCTTGCGCTAAAGAGGTTGCCAAAGCCGCAGGCCTGATGAATCGCGCCCATGTCGGATGGGTGCGCATGGATTTCTTGTGGAGCGATATTGAGCCGTCGCAAGGAAGCTTTGATTTTACTAAATACGACGCGATCGTGGATATGCTTAACCGCAGAGGTATCCACATCCTGGGCATTTTGAATTACAGCACTGACTGGGGTTCTGCCTGCGGCAAGTGGAACTGTAAGCCCAGAGATAACAAATTATTTGTCGATTATGCCATAGAGGTGATCAAAAGATATAAGGGTAAAGTGCGATACTGGGAGGTATGGAATGAGCCGGATTCAGTGACTTATTGGAAAGAACAGGATGGCCTTAAGTCTTACTGCGGGTTGCTTAAAAGCGTTTATATTGCAGCCAAGAAGGTTGATCCGCATTGCAAGATATTAAACGGCGGCATTGCTAATGGTTTAGGCAGCATTAACCACTTGTATGAGAATGGGGCAAAAGATTATTTTGATATCCTGAATATCCACTTTTTTGAAAGCCCGCTACACACCGGCTCGATACATGCGGTAAAGAATTATCCGAAGTTAGCTTATAAGGTCATGCAGCGTAACGGCGACGGAAATAAGAAGATATGGATCACTGAAACGGGTTCTCCCGGAGTAAAACGTGGGAAAAGTACCGTTAACTGGTGGGTTGGCGATAATCCTGATGAGCGCCAGCAGGCAGCCTGGCTTAAGAGTGTTTATACGGAACTGTTAAAAGACCCGCATGTGGAGAAGGTGTTCTGGGCTTTCTTCCGCGACACCAAAGAACATTGGGAAAATGGAGTGGATTATTTTGGGTTGATCCGCTGGGATTATTCCGCAAAACCCGCGTTTAAGGCCTACAGGGATTGTTATCTGAAATGGAAGGAAGCGCAAAGATCCAGGTAATTTGGTGCGGGAGGAGGGAGTTGAACCCTCATGTCTTGCGACACTGGCTTCTGAGACCAGCGCGTCTGCCATTCCGCCACCCCCGCAAAATCAGGTTTTAAGTATATATTAGCCGCTTTATTCTGTCAATCATAAAGCAGAAAATCTTGCCTTTAGCGGTTTTTGCGCCAGTAATAATCGGTTGCAGCCGCCACTTTTTACTGTTATAATAACTTTCCATTTATCAAGGAGATGACTGATGTTTTTGGAGTATTTTAAGATCACCGGGCTTGCCATAGCCCAGATATTTTTCCTGGGCGCCATAGGTTTTTTATTGGTGAAACGTAATGTATTGTCATCTGAAGGTTTAAGCGCTTTAAGCCGCATGGTCATCCAGGTGATCTTTCCTGCTCTGATCTTCAGCCAATTGATCCGCAAATTCACATTCAGCCTTTATCCGCAGTGGTGGATATTCCCGCTGATCAGCCTGGCAATCACGGTCGCTGGTTTTGCGCTGGCTTTGCTTTTTAAGGGAGTGCTTAGTAAACCGGCTTTAAAAGAACAATTCTTTAGCCTGATCGCTTTCCAGAATTCAGGTTATCTGCCTTTGGCGATAGTCGCGGCTATTTTTTCCGGTGAACAGCTAAGCACGATGTTTATTTATATATTCCTGTTTTTACTGGGTTTTGACCTGGTAATGTGGTCTTTGGGTATACATATGCTTACACGCAAAGCCGAACAGAAGTTCAAATTAAGCAGCATTTTCAGCGTGCCGGTGATCACTAGCCTTGCTAGCCTGCTGATCATATTCTTAGGATTAAATAGGTTTATACCGCTTGGGGCGCTTGTGCCGGTGGAGATGATCGGTAATTGTACATTGCCCCTGGCTATGTTTATCGTCGGAGGCAATATCGCCTTTATCCGCCTGGAACACGTGCGTAAAGTAGAAGTTTTCTGGATACTTCTGTGTAAATTGGTCATTCTGCCGATAGCGGGTTTATACCTGGTCATACTTTTTAAGCTTCCTGAACTTTTGGGTTTTTTGATCGTTATGCAGTTAGCCATGCCGTCGGCAACGTCATTATCAGTGATCATCAGCCATCATAAAAAAGAGGATGCTTTGATCAGCCAGGGTATCTTTTATACCCATATCGTAAGTTTAGTCACCATACCTTTATTTTTAAGTTTATATTTAGCGCTGCGTGTGATAAAATGAGCAAGACTATTGTCACTAACCGCAAAGCTTTGCGGGATTATGAGGTGCTGGAATCCCTGGAAGCAGGGATAGAGCTTAAAGGGCCAGAAGTAAAATCGCTGCGCGATGCCCAGGTAAATCTGAACGATAGTTTTGCGCGCATTGAGAAAGGCGAGCTCTTTCTCTATAACGCGCACATCAGCCAGTATTCCGAGGCAAGCTACCTGAATGTTGACCCGGTGAGGGCGCGCAAATTGCTTCTGCATAAGGGGCAGATCCAGAAGCTAAGCGATAAACTTGCTCAAAAAGGGCTGACATTGATCCCCTTGAAAGCTTATTTTAATGACCGTGGTTACGCGAAATTAGAGATCGCTCTCTGCAAGGGCAAGAAACTTTACGACAAAAGAAACGATATTAAGCGCAAAGAAACCGATCTGGATATCCGGCGCGCTTTAAAACATAAGAACAGGTAATTTTTAGAACAGATCTTTGGCAATTTGGGGGTGAAAGGGTTCGACTTGAGTCGGCCGGGTAAAAGCAGCATGCCGCGGACGCATGGTTAGCCGCGTTAACAATCCTTGCACAATATAAACGCAAACACACCAGTGTTCAAAAACCGACTGGCATTGTCACCGGTTATGCCGATGGCAGTTCCGGCTGGTTGCGTACCAGCCTTTCCTCACTAGCTGAGGGAAGCCCCTATCTGTCCTCGCTCATAGGATAGAATAGGGCACTAATGAGCTGGTTGTTCATTCCTCCCCAGGGTGGGCAACGAGACAATTGGGGATGCTTCTTAAGCAATCCTGTTTAGCGGAGTGCTTAAGGATAAGCTTAAAAGATAAACTAAGCATGTAGCGGCTATTATTTGGCTGCTTGAGGACGCCGGTTCAATTCCGGCCACCTCCACCAAAAAAGCAGTAGGTAGAATGTAGTAGGTAGAATGTAGGGAAAAGCAAAGGCAAAAGCAAAAGAGCAGTATGTAGAATGTAGTAGATAGAATGTAGGGAAAGGCTGAAGAGTTAATAGAGGGTAGATAGTAGGTAGAATGTAGGGAAAAGCAAGAACTGACGGTTTATAACTGATGGCTGACAGCCGACGATTGACAAAATAATGCCAAAATTTAAAAAGATATTTTTTAGTAGGTTACTTATCCTGCCTAC
>JBAZNG010000033.1:0-11815 GCA_041649385.1 Candidatus Omnitrophota bacterium
AAAATATATAGCTTTAGATAATTTTCTTACATAATTATCATTTTGCTTAACCATAGACAAATCAAATGTGTCAGAATTAAAATCATACCTATAAAAATCCATACCCAAAATCGCTTTATTACCTAAAGAAAAAATTTCTTTATCAAAGATATATTTTGGATTAAAACCAACCGTATTAATATGTGATTTAATGTAAGGATTATAACTGTAACCTAGCCAAGATGAATAATTTGCACCTATAAAATTACTAAATGTCTGACGCCTACGCAAAGAGGCGTCAAATGAAAATTTGCCAAAATCTCCCGTAGGCTGATCAAACCCTACTCCAAAATTATAGTCAGTATCTTTAGCGTGATCATCTCCATAAGCAGAGTACCTACGGTTAAACGCGGCTAAATCCGCACTTGAAAGTGCCCCAGGCAAACCATACTCTGATTTACTGTAACCCTGTGTAAAACGCAGGTTAGTACCGGTCGGTTCAAATAAATAATCAAGATTAGTAGAGAAATTGGTGCCTTTAAAATATGAATTGCTTCTATAGCCATTGGTAGAATTCTGATCGTAAGAGAAGAAATAATTAAGCTTATTCTTTGTGCCACCCAAATTGATACCCTCTTTATTCATCGCGTAACTACCATATGCACCTGTAAGCTCTACCGATATCGGCTTATCTCCGCCTTTCTTGGTAATAATATTAATAACACCGCTGACAGCGTTATCACCATACAAAACAGAACCAAACCCGCCTTTTAATACTTCTATTCTTTCAATCTGATCCATAGGAATCTGCGTCCAGCTGACCCCAGACATATCAATCTCATTAACTCGCCTGCCGTTAACTAAAACCAAAACATTCAAACCAGCTTGTTCCCCGAAACCCCTGATATCCACTGTTGCTTTAGAGCCATTACCAGTCCAATCCCTGACTACTACCCCAGATATATCCGATAAAAGCTCTACTGTGGTAGTAGCGCCAGATGAAGCTATCTCATCCGAACTTATCACCGCGACGCTTGTGGGAGCTTCGCTTAAACTCTCCCCATACCTATAAGGCGTAACCACTATCCTGCTTAAATCCACTTCATCATCCTGCGCAAAAAGCGCAGATGATGATAAAAACCCCGCTAACAACGCCAAACACAACTTGCCGCAAAACTCTGCTACTTTCATCTTACAACTTCCTTTCACGGACCCACGAAAACAAAAAACCCTTAACGCTTTTCATAAAAGCATTAAGGGTCATCCCTGTTCTTAACCCTTTTAAACCTGTCCGCGGGTTTAAAAGTAACTGTTGGACACATGTTCTTAGCCAGGTCTTCTGACTTAAGAGTTTACCTGCAATCTTCTCCTGCCTTCCCAGCTTTTCCAAAAGCCAGTGGCAAAACTTCAGAGAAAATACACTCTCTTACAGCAGCGGGAACTGTGGCCGATTCACACGGCCTTCCCTTAACTAAAAACGTTTACCTTTGAAGCTTATAAAAGAACTTTAGCTAACTTTGTATCCGCTACTTTGCGCGCGATCAACTCATACGCGCCGAAGAAAACCGCCGTATACAAGAACGTAGCTAACGAGAAATTGCGCAAAAACGGCAATCCTAAAATATAACAATTCAATAAACCCTGGCCGTCGCGGGGATACCAGCCCATTGCCCAGACGCCAAAGTTAGTGATCAAGTAGAATAAGATGGATGAAAGAGCTGCTCCGGAGATAACACCCATAACGCTCTTTTGCTTCCTGACTGCAAAACCCAAAAGAGTAACCAAAGCAAAACTTCCCCATGTAAAGAGGACTACGTTATGCATCCCTAAAAACAGGTCGCTTATAACCATAAGTAATAACGGCACGATGAAAGCCTGTTTTTTATTTAAATACACTCCGGCAAATAAAGCGATCGCGGCTACCGGGGTAAAATTAGCGGCATGCGGAACAAACCTTAATAAAATACCGATCAAGATCAGAATTATGGCTAACATATTTATTGCCTCCTTATTTATTTGTAATGTTAATGCAAATTGCTTTTTGTGTCAAGGGAAAATTTCTCAGCTAACCCTTTTCCACCGGCAAAAGGTCGCAGTAATAAAAGCGATTATTCCTTAATACGATGTTGCCTTCTTCATAAAGTATTTTGTCCCGGAATATCGGGCCGTCAAAGACAAAAGAATGAAACTCTCCATTTTCGCCGCAGGGATCAACATTCTCCGGCAATTCCGACAGAAACTTCTCATCAAATGCCCTGCCGGCAAAAGACCTGTCCAGGAATTCAGAATCAACGCAGGAGATCACTGCCTTAAAACCCAATTTAATGAACTTTAGCGCCAATTCTTCAGTATCGCGCTTCCATAAAGGGAATAGCCCTTTAAGCTTTACTTTCGCCAGGTTATCTTCTCTGTATGTACGCAAATCATCTAAGAAAATATCCCCGAAGGCGACGCTGGAAACACCTTTCTGCCGGTAACTATTGAATACCTCGCCGATCTTTCTTTCGTATTCACCGTCAGGAGCGTCCTTGTTAAGCTGGACTTTTTCCAGGCAATACCCCAAAGAGTTGACCTGCTGCTCAAGCAGTATGTTCCTTACCCCGTGCATACTCACCCTGTCATAATCAGTGGTTACGGTGGTAATTAACGCGGCTATCTCAAACTGGCGCGACTTCTGCAGCTCATACAGCGCCAAAGCGCTATCCTTGCCTCCGCTCCAGGTAAAAAGTATCTTTTCCATTATTAGAATTCAATGCCTCTTCTGGCTTTAATGCCTTTGGCGTAATAATGTTTCTTCTCTTTAACCTCGCTGACTAAATCCGCTAACTTGATTATCGCCGGATGCGCGTAACGGCCAGTAAGCACAAGTTCCAGCTTTCGCGGAGCGCTCTTAATAAGCGTAACCAGCTCATCAAGCGTAACCAGCTTAAGCTTCAAGGCAATATTTATCTCATCCATGATGATCATCTGGTAGCGCCTTCCCTCAATGGCTTTCTTGATCTTTTTAAGGCCGCGTTTGGCCATTTCTATATCTACCGGCTCAGGGTTTTTCTTAATAAAACACCGGCGGCCGAACTGCTCGATCCTTATATTCGTGACCTTATCCAACGCCTTGACCTCGCTGTAACAGGCTCCTTTGGCGAACTGGCCGATATAAACTCTTAATCCCGCTCCGCTTGCGCGCAGAGCCAGGCCTAAAGCCGCGGTTGTTTTACCTTTTCCTTTGCCTGTATAAACTTGGATCATCTAACTCACCGCCTTCCAGGTGAAAATACCTAAAGCGCAAAGCGCTGATACGATCAAACCGGCGCAAAGGATACCCGCCGTAATAGCGATTAAAGCGTACCTGAAACGGATCTTAAACAAGGATGCTGCGATCACCCCGCTCCAGGCTCCTGTTATCGGAAGCGGTATAGCCACAAAAAACAGCAGTCCCAGCGCTTCATATTTCTGTATCGCGTCAGAGTTTTTCTTTGTGCGCGCAAAGACCCACTCAAAAAACCGCGCGAACAATCTCATCTTCCTTAAATAGTTTGAGACAGGCTCAAAAAGAAAAAGCGCGGGAATAACGATAATCCAGTTGCCCAGCACAGAAAGCCAAAACGCCTTTGATAAGGGCATGCCAAAAGATAAAGCCAAAGGTATCGCTCCCCTTAATTCCGAAACAGGCAGAGCCCCCACAATGATAACAATATAATCTTTAGGCAAAGCGGATATCCAGCCAAGCAACAAATCAAGCACGCTTGATCCTCCTTAAAAGCTCCCTGGCTAAGAATCGCAAAAATCTGAAAGTATCCACAAACGGATTGATCTGGCTCTTCTGGTTGCCATAGATCGTCTTGATGCGCACGGATATTATCTTAAACCCCCGGCGGCTTGCCTTGATCAATATCTCCGATTCCATTTCAAATTTAGAAGTGACAAGGTTTACTTTTTCCAACAGTGCTTTTTTCACAAGGCGGAACCCGCATTGCGTATCAGGGATATTCTGTTTTGTGACCAAAGAAAGCAGCCAGGACATGGCCCTATTGGTAAGGATACGCACAAAGGGCATCTTTCCTGGATCAAACATACGGTTGCCAATGATCAAAGCGTTGCCCGATCCTTCAGCCGCTTTTAAGAAGGCCGGCAGGTCTTCGGGAGAATGCTGGCCATCGCCGTCCATGCTGATCACCGCGTCAAAACCTTTTTCTAAAGCGTAGGCATAACCTTTAACAAGGCAGGCGCCCTTGCCAAGGTTACGCTCATTGCGCAAAACTTGCGCTCCGTTTTCCCTGGCCACCCTGGCTGTCTGGTCAGTTGAGCCGTCGTCAATAACGAATATATCCGCGATAAAGCTGCGCGCCTGTTTTATCAACTCGCCGATCTTACGCGACTCATTTAATGCCGGGATAATCACACAGGTTCTCATAATTGGCCTTTTACCCAGAATTGCCGGAAGGCATACCATTGTTCCGGATATTTGCGGATGTAATCTTCAAAAATATTTTTATACAGCGTGATCAGGCCCACCAGGTCTTTTTTCTTATCCAGCGTGGGTGTAAACTCAAGCGGCTTTTCTATCCTTAAAGTAAAACTGTCGTCGGGATTCCGAAGCATAAAACCGGGGACAATCGCTGCTCCGGTCATAAAATGCAGCGCGGCCGGGCCTTGCGGAAAAAGCGTAGGCTTGTTGAAAAAATCAATCACCGAGCCGCTAGCCGTAAAATCCCTGTCGCCTACCAAAGCGACCATATTATTATTCCTGAACTGCTGGATACAACTGCGCACGGCTTTTCCCATGGCAATGACTTTGATCCCCTTGCTTGCCCTCTGGCCGTCAAAGAAATCGTTTACCTTTTTTTCTTTATGGGGCAAGGCAACCACCCAGAAAGGATAACCTAACTGCGCCAGCACCACACCGCCAAGCTCCCAGTTACCCAGGTGAGCGGTTAAAACAACCACGCCTTTGCCGCGCGCCAAAGCTTGATCAAAATAATGCAGGTTCTCCAGCTTTATGTTTTTACTGATGTATTCTTTGTCGATCTTCTGGAAACGGAAGAAATCCACAAGGTACTTGGCGAAATTACAGAAGACCATCCGGCATATCCGGCGCCTTTCTTTATCGGTTTTATCCGGAAAGATCGCCCGCAAGTTACCCTTGACATAGCGGCGGTCACGGAAAGCAAAAAGATAATGCAGGTCAGCCAGAAATACCGCCACAATGTAGCCTAACTTTAATGGCAGTGTAAGGGCGATAAATTGGCCTAACCGGTAACAATAGTAATTAAACACGCTTTAGAGGCCCAGCAGCAGTTTGGCGATATCAAGGCTGGAATTAGGTTTAGCGATCTCTGCGGCAGCATTGCGCATTCGCTCCAGTTTGTGTTTATCCGAAAGCAGCTCTTCTACGACTGAACAAATCTTCTTGGGTTCATCTAATTTTACTGCCGCTTGCTTGCGCGTAAGGAAATCCGTGTTATTGGCTTCCTGCCCGGGTATGGGTTTGACGATCACCATGGGCAGCCGCAAAGCCAAAGCTTCTGCGGTTGTCACGCCGCCGGGCTTGGAAATGATCATCGTAGCGATAGACATCAGCTCATTGATATTATCCACAAAACCAAAAAGATGGATATCTTTTTTGTATTTCCTTATTCTGCGTTTGAGCGAGCGGTGCAATTTCTTATTCGTTCCCGTAACGATCAGCTCCTGGATATCCGCTTTTACGTTTTCTAATGACTTAACGATTGTCTTGATCGGCCCTAACCCCTGGCCGCCGCCCATGATCAAAACCACGGGCTTAAGCGGATCAAGGTGCATTTTACGCAAAACTTCCTGGCAATTCAGCTTCTGGTTGAATTTGGGGTCAAAAGGTATGCCAAAAGAACGCATCTTCTGTATAGGCACTCCCTTTTTGGCCAGGCGCTCGCTTACTTCCACAGAAGGAGTGATATAATAATCTACCGCGTCATAAACCCAGTAAGAGTGCGGAATGAAATCCGTGAGCACTGCCACCAAAGGAAGGCTTGAACCATAGGCCTTCTTAAAATCAGCGACCATACCGCAAGGAAAAGCCTGCGTGCAGACAACCAGGTCAGGATTGAATTTATCAAACAATTTCTTGAATTTAGGTGAATTGGATTTATGGACCAGTTTCTTTATTCTCTCTAATCCTTTTACGACTTTGGGGTTGTCGTAAAGATAATCCCAGAGTTTGGGCGTGTTCTTGATCACGCTCATATAAATACTGTTAACGATCTTCTCGGAAATCGGGTTAGTGTAATTAAAAGCGTTGATATTCAGGATCTCTGTTTTCGGAGAGAGTATCTGAATCGCTTTCTCAATGGCCATGGTCGCGCTGCGGTGGCCGGAGACTTCTGAGATGTACATCAGGATTATGCGCTTAGGCTGCATAAAGGTCAAATCTTTCCTTCCTTGCAGAGCGCAAGGAAAGTTTCCGCGACTTTAGGATGGAACTGGCGGCCGCTTAGCTGTTTGATCTCGTTGACCGCAGCGTCGCGGAATAATGCCGGCCGGTAAGGCCGGTCGGTTGTCATAGCGTCAAAAGAATCAGCTACGGAAATTATACTGGCGACTAAAGGTATCTGGTCGCCTTTTAAACCTTCCGGATAACCGCCCCCGTCAAACCTCTCATGGTGATACCTTACGCCCTGCATGGAAACTTCCAGCTCCTTGATCGGTTTTAAGATATTCACCCCGATCATCGGATGCTCCTTGATGCGGTTACGTTCGCCGATAGTAAGGCTGCCCCTTTTATTCAGTATATGCTCCGGGATGCCGATCTTGCCGATATCATGCAATAGGCTGGCAATATGCAAATTCTCAAAAAATTTCAGGTCTAAAAGCTTTTCATGGCTGTCCTGGTTGATGCGGTTAGCTATCTCAAGGCTTAAATTCGTAACGCGCGTAGTGTGGCCGTGGGTATAGTTATCCTTGGCTTCTATCGCCGCAGCCAAAGCAATGGTCGTGCGCACAAAAAGCTGATGCTTGCGGTCAAGTTCATACTCAAGTTCCTTGAACAACTGGGCATTACGGATAGCCATGGCGACATTGGAATTAAGCGCCTCAAAGAAATCCAGCTCCTCATCAAGAAAAACTTTGCCGCTATTTTTCCTGCCCAGGAGCAAAATACCCAGAAGCTGATCCCGGAAATAGCTGGGGATGCAGACAACGCTCTCTAAAAGCTCCATCTGATAAAGAACCTGCTTAAGCTGCTGCTTTTGCTCTATTTTTACCCTAGGGTTCTTTAGCGCCAGTTTAGCCTGATGATGCACCAAGGCTTCCCGCTTAAAAAGTAACCTATTCTGATGCTCCCTGAAAAAACGGATGAGCAAATCGTCTTTATCTATGCAGATCATATCCAGGGGAAGTTTTTTGTTCAGCGAACCTTTGGAAACAGTAAGCGAATACCCCTGCTTCTCTTTGTTGTAAAGGAAGAAACTTACGTGGGCGATCTTAGCCTTATTCACCATCATGCGCACGATCATTTTGATCAAAAGATCAACATCGTGCACAAGGATCATGTTCCGGGAGGAATTTTCCAGTTCTTTTTTATAATTGATAGCCATTTTAATAAATATACTAGATAAACCCGTCGTTGTCAAGACAATGTCCCCTTCTCAGGCAAAAACGGGTGCTTTCCCCATAAAGCAAGAACTCCGCCCTTATTTGCGGCGGAGCTTTTGCTCTTAAATCCCTACATTCTACCTGCTAACCACTATCTACTGGTTTACTGGCTTTCCTCAATGATCGCCAATAATTCCCCTGAATTAACAGTATCCCCTTCAGTATGCAATATCTGCGTAACCATACCCGTACAGGGGCTAGGCAGGTTAAAAGTAGCTTTATCCGTGACCAACTCAACTAAGTCGTCTTTTTCGCTTACCTTTTCTCCCTGCTTATAATACCAATACGATACTGTAGCTTTGGTAATACCCTCACCCAGATCCGGTAATATTACTTTTACCATCTCAACCTCCCTCATTTACCAGGGACGGTTCTTAACTAAATTCGAGCCTGTCCCTTTTAAGGGGACAGTCTTAGATCAGATTGAGAACCGTCCCTAAGATTTTAATGAGTCCTGCACAGATTCGGATAATGTCGGATGCGCAAAGATCATCTTACGCAGGCCTTCCGTATTTAAATGGGCGGAAATCGCTACGCCAAACACAGCCGATAGCTCGCAGGCCTGCGGCCCGATGATTGAAGCACCCAACAGGCATCCCGTATCTTTATCGCTGATCACTTTTATGAAACCATCGGCCTCATCCAGGATGCGCGCAGCGCCTGAACCAAGAAAATCAAACTTGCTTATTTTGATATTCAGCCCCTTTGCCTGGGCTTCAGCCTGGCTTAACCCCACGCCAGAAACCTGCGGGTCAGTAAATATGCAGTTGGGCACGACCGCGTTATCCGCTTTGATCTTTTTGCCCATAATATTATCTACGGCAAGCTTTCCCTGATAAGCGGCGTAATGCGCCAGCATAAGCTTGCCTGTGCAGTCACCGGCAGCGTAAATATTCTCAACACTCGTCGCCAGGTAATCATTGACGACAACCGTATTCCTGTCCAACTTTACCCCTATCTTCTCAAGCCCTAAATCGCCTGGATTAGGCGCCCGGCCGACACAAAGCAAAGAAAGCGTAAAATCAGCTGTATCACTTTCAGATACCTCGCTATTAGTTTTAACCTCAATACCGCGTTTTTTAAAAACATTCTCCAGCTTCCTGGATATATCAGCATCAAAACCAGGCAGTAACTGCGCGCACTTCTCCACCAGGGTAACTTTACTACCTAACCCGGAGAAAAGGCTGGCGAATTCGCAGCCGATCACGCCGCCGCCGATAACAAGCAGCGTTTCCGGGATATCTTTTAAATTAAGCAATTCAGTGCTTGAAATTATCTTCTTGTGGTCAAATTTCAGCTGCGGCAATTCCATAGGAAGAGAGCCGGTGGCAATGATAATATTTTTCGCCTGGATAATCTTATCGCCGGCCTGGATCTGGTTTACGCTCAAAATCCCGGCTCGGGCGCTGATCAAATCAACGCCCTTAAGCGAAAAACGCATCCCCGCGCTCAATTGCTGGATGATCTTTTCTTTCCGCTCGATAAGCTTGTTAAGGTCAAAAGTAGCTTCTTTGGACTCAACGCCAAAAAGCGATGCCTTTTTGACCAGTGAATAGACTTTTGCCGATTGGATAAATGTCTTTGTGGGGATACAACCCTGGTTAAGGCAAACGCCGCCCAAAGCTTCAGAATCAATGAGGCAGGATTGAAGAGAAAGTTCTTTTGCGCGCAGCGCAGCGTTAAAACCCGCCCAACCTGCTCCGACGATGGCAAGATCATACATAATAGACAAGGCCAAATTAAACTCCCAGCTGCTGCGCTGAATCACGGACAGAACCAGCGCAGGCCAGAAGTTTATCTTTTAATTGCTGCTCCAGGTCAAGTTCAATGACCGCCTCAATACCGTTTTTGCCCAGCCGGCATGGCACGCCGATGCAGGAACCTTTGACCCCGTATTCGCCATTAAGATAAGCGCAAACCGGTATTGTTTTCTTCTCGTCTTTTACGATCGCCCGGGTGATCGCTAAGATAGCCGCGCTTGGAGCAAAAAACGCGCTGCCTGTGCCAAGGTTAGCTACGATCTCGGCTCCGCGGCCTATCGTGCGTTTAACCAAATGCGCTGCCTTTTCTTCGTCAATAAATTCATCAAGCGGCACGCCTTTTACTTTGGCCAGGCCCGCCAAGGGAAGCATACCTTCACCGTGGCTGCCGATAACCATTGCTTCAATGTCCGTATTGGGGATATTCAACTCCTGCGAAATAATGTTGGTAAACCTGGCTGAATCAAGGCTTACACCCATGCCAAAAACCTTACTGCTCTTAAAACCTGTGGCCTTTAAAACGTAATATGTCATTACATCAAGCGGATTGGTCACGACCAATACGATCGCGCTTTTTGCCAGTTCTTTTATCTTTAAGCAGATATCCTTAAGGATACTGGAGTTTTTAGCCAATAATTCTTCCCGCGTCATTCCCGGTTTGCGCGCAAGGCCAGCGGTAATGATCACCAGTCCGGAATCTTTTATATCCGCGATATCCTGGCTGCCTTTAATATTATAATTATACTTTAACAAAGGCCTGGTGTCTTCTAAGTCCAGCGCTTTGCCATGGGCAAGGCCGTTGACCACATCAATAAGCACAACATCACCTAAGCCTTCCTGGACCAAGCGCATAGCGGTCAAGCTTCCTACATTACCGGCGCCAATAACGGAGATTTTCATCTTATTTAGAGCTTTCCTTTTATTTTGCTGATCACTGCATCCGCCATCTGGGATGTGCCTACAGCGGAAGGATCATCTGCTTTAGGTTTCAGGTCATAAGTAACAAACTTGCCCTCTTTGACCACTTCCCTTAAAGCATCCTCCAAAAGCTTTGCGGCCTTATCTTCATTCAAATGTTTTAGCATCAACACACCGGATAAGATCATCGCTGAAGGATTAACCCTGTTCTTGCCTTTATATTTTGGCGCAGAACCATGCACTGCCTCAAAAACAGCTGCTTCTTCGCCGATATTCGCTCCCGGTGCAAGCCCCAGCCCGCCGATAAGCCCGGCGCAAAGGTCAGAAAGGATATCTCCGTAAAGGTTAGGCAATAGCAGGATATCGTAATTAAACGGTTTCTGCACCAGTTGCATCGCCATATTATCAACCAGCGCTTCCTCAAAAATAACCCTGCCCTCATATTCACCGGCGACCTTGCGGCAGGATTTCAAGAACAGCCCGTCTGTAAATTTCATAATGTTGGCTTTCTGCACGCAGGTGACCTTCTTACGCTTATTTTTTAAGGCGTATTCAAAGGCAAAACGGGCGATCCTTTCAGAAGCGGTTGCCGAAATAGGCTTAATAGAAATACCTGAATCCGGCAAGATCTTTTTCTTTGTGTTCTTTTGTATATGCTCAATGATCTCTTTTGTTTCGGGTTTACCCTCCTCAAACTCAATCCCCGCGTACAGGTCTTCGGTATTTTCCCTGACGATCACAAGGTCAATATCCTGATAACGGCTGACGGACCCGACAAAACTCTTCACCGGGCGCAAACAAACATAAAGTTCAAGCGCCTGGCGTAAAGCCACATTTACCGAGCGAAAACCCGAGCCAATAGGAGTGGTGATCGGGCCTTTTAAAGCTACTTTGTTCTTCCTGATGGAATCAAGGACTTTACCGGGAAGCAACTCTCCGGTTTCACTGAGCGCGTCGCTGCCGGCAAGCATCTCTTCCCAGGTAATAGACACTCCCGTAGCATCAATACACCTTTTTGCTGCCAGGGAAACTTCATAACCAATGCCATCGCCAGGAATAAAAGTAACAGTATGTTTCATTAAACTTTCAGCTCCCCGTATTTTTTATAGTAGTTGATGATCCCGCCTTCTTTAAGCAGTTTCTGCATGAACTCCGGCAGAGGCTTTATCTCCAGGTCAATGCCTTTGGTCAGATTCCTCACCAGGCCTTTTTCCAGGTCGATCTCTAAATCGTCATACTCGTCTATCTTATCGGTATCGGTCTGGATCAAAGGCAGGCCGATATTAAAACCATTACGGAAGAATATGCGGGCAAACTGTTTTGAGAGAACAGCCTTGATCCCGGCTTCCTTGATCACTAGCGGCGCCTGCTCGCGGCTTGAGCCCATGCCAAAGTTATTCCCGGTAACCAGGATAGATTTTCCAGGGATGATCTTTTTAGGAAAATTCGGGTCAATATCCTCCATGATATGCTTGGCCAGCTCCTTCATATCGGTGATAGCGAATTTATAACGGCCTGAGATGATAAAATCC
>JBAZNG010000034.1:0-11622 GCA_041649385.1 Candidatus Omnitrophota bacterium
CTGTGGGTGTCAGAGGCTGTTATGATGAATCCAAGCGTTTTGCGGAAGCGATCACCATGGCCTATCGCAGGGTGCATAAAGTAGACACCAGGATAATCCGCATCTTCAACACTTATGGCCCGCGGATGAGGAGCCACGATGGCCGGGTGGTGCCTAATTTCATTGACCAGGCTTTGCATAATAAGCCCCTGACTGTCTATGGCAAAGGAAAGCAGACCAGGAGTTTCTGCTATATAGATGACCTCGTTGAAGGTATCTTGCGCCTGATGAATACGGAGGCAACTGAGCCCGTTAACCTGGGTAACCCCTGCGAGTTTACGGTTATGCAACTGGCAAGGCTGGTGATTAAGCTTACCGGATCAAAAAGCAGGATTTTATTCAAGGAACTTCCCTGTGACGACCCAAAACAGCGTAAACCGGATATCGCCCGGGCCAGGAAGCTGTTAGGATGGTCTCCTCAAATCAACCTGGAAGATGGCCTGAAAAGAACGATCGCCTGGTTTAAGGCTTAACAGGAAAGCCCTTTCCTTGACAAGCCGTCTTGCCATATGTTATACTTTCTCTTATTTAGATAACTAAAGGAGAATCATATGCTTCTGGATATTTTAAGGCAGTTCAAATGGCTGGATATTGTGTTCGTAATCCTTTTCATCAGAATATGTTTTGTCGCTTTAAGAAACGGTTTCTCATCAGAGTTATTTAAGCTTCTGGGGACACTTTCAGCGATATTTTTGTCGTTGCATTATTATACCTATTTATCGGATATGATCCAGAACAGGACCAAGGTAAATGGTATGCCTCTGGAGTTTCTGGATTTCTTTATCTTCCTGGTTTTAGTTTTTTTAGGTTATTTTATTTTTGTGGCCCTGCGTATTTTCTTAAGCAGGTTCATACAACTGGAGGCGGTCCCGCTGTTTAATAAGTGGGGAGGTTTAGCCCTGGGGCTTTTACGCGCGTTCTTCCTCGTGGGATTGGTAAGTTTCGGCTTGGCGGTTTCCAGTACCACGTATTTAAGCGAAAGCGTGAAGAGTTCTTACCTGGGCAAACGTTCATTTTCTATCGTTCCAAACACCTATAAATGGCTTTGGGGTAACGTCGGTTCTAAAATAATGAGCAATGAAAAGCTCAATACAGATATCTCAGAAGTTGAAAAAAATTTTGAAGAATGAAACTCATAGATTTATACCGCCAGATCATTAAATGCGGCGCAGAAGAAGATCCCCGCAAAAATAAATCCCTGATAAAAAGTTATCCTGATTCACGCCTGCTTTACGGTTCGCCTGGTACGCAAGTGAAGAAGATCATGGTCGGTATTGATATTGAGGTAGCTGATATCCTTCTTGCCGATCAGTTCAGGTCCAGGGAGGGGTTAGACCTTGTCCTGGGGCATCATCCGGAAGGCATGGCTTATACGGGCTTACATGAAGTGATGCGTTTACAGGTCGACCTTTTAGAGCAGGCCGGCGTAAAAAGGCACTCCGCCGAACAGCTTCTGGATAAGCGCATGCAGGAGGTAGAACGGCGTGTTTTGCCGCAGAACCACACGCGGCCAGTGGATGCGGCAAGGTTGCTGAAAATGCCTTTTATGAATGCCCACACCCCGGCAGATAACCATGTTTACAGGTTCTTAGAAAAATTATTCTTAAAAACCAGGCCCAGGAAGCTTTCCGAGGCAGTTGATCTGTTGCTTCAGGTGCCGGAATACAAAATCGCCGCCAAAATCAATGCCGGGCCGAAGATCATCCTTGGCTCGCCGCGCAGGCCTGTGGGAAAAGTTTTCTTTGAGATGACCGGGGGAACGGAAGGCTCAAAAGATGCCTTTGACAAGCTTTATAAAGCGGGTGTGCGTACCCTGGTTTCCATGCATTTAAGCGAAGAACATTTCAAAAAGGTATTTGACGCCAATCTTAATGTAGTCATCGCCGGCCATATCTCTTCTGATACCCTTGGGCTTAACCTGCTTCTGGATAAGCTTGAGAGAAAATTCAAAGAAGATTTCCAGGTAGTCAACTGTTCAGGTTTTACCCGCATAAAAAGAAAATAAAATATGTCAGGTCGCATACCAGATAATATCCTAGAAGATATCTTGAGCCGCACGGATATCGTAGAGGTCATTTCAGGTTATTTGCCGCTTAAAAAAGCCGGCAGGAACTTTAAGGCCAACTGCCCGTTCCACCACGAGAAGACAGCTTCTTTTGTTGTTTCTCCTGAAAGGCAGATCTATCATTGTTTCGGCTGCGGAGAGTCAGGCAATGTTTTTAAGTTTTTGATGCGCCATGAACGCATGGAGTTTCCTGAGGCAGTGGAGATACTGGCTAAGAAACTGGGGGTTATTATACCGCAAAACCGGAATCATCCTGGAGCTTCTTTTGATCCTATCTCCAACTATAGCAAGATTAATGAACTGGCAGTTGGTTTTTACGAAGCTAACTTAGCAAATGCTGCCGCCGCCGGGGCAAGGGAATACCTGTTTAACCGGCAGATCAAGCCTCAAACGATAAAGGAATTCAGGTTGGGGTTAGCTTCTTCAGGATGGGATAACCTGATCAACTTTTTGCGCTCTAAATCCATAAACCTCGGGTCAATCGAGCGGTCAGGGCTTGCGCTGGCTAAAGAAAACGGCGGTTACTATGACCGTTTCCGCAACCGGATAATCTTTCCTATATTTGATGTGCGTTCCCGGGCATTGGGTTTTGGCGCCAGGGTGATGGATAAAACTCTGCCTAAATATATCAATTCACCGGAAACTCCTGTTTATACTAAGGGTAGGAATCTTTACGGCCTTAATCTATCCAAGGACCATATCAGAGAGCAGGATTGCGCGGTGATCGTGGAAGGCTACCTGGATTTTATCATTCCCTATCAGGAAGGGATAAAAAATATTGTTGCTTCTTGCGGCACGGCTCTTGCGCTTGAACAGATACGCCTGCTTAAACGCTACACCCACAACGTCATAATGATCTATGACGGGGATGCCGCAGGAGAATTGGCTACTTTAAGAAACCTTGATACCCTCATTGAGGAAGGGATGAATATCAGGATAGTCAGTCTGCCGCAGGGTTACGATCCGGACCTTTTTGTCAGGAAATTCGGCGCGGCAAAACTAAAAAACCTTATTGCCGAAGCGAGCAATCTCTTTGATTATAAATTCAGCATATTAAAATCAAAACACAATATCAATGATGCTCATGCAAAAAGCCTGATCGCTTCGGAGATGCTTTTAACGATCAACAAATTCCAGAATGCGATCATAAGGAGCGAGTATGTCCGGCACCTTTCAGAGGGGTTGAAGGTAGGGGAGGCATACATTTTGGAAGAACTAAAAAAATTAAAACCTGGCCAGCAGCGCCCGGCTTCAGGCCAAGAAAAAGAAAAGAAGAAGATGGATATTAATCCGGTGGAAAAGCTGCTTATTAAGTTCATGCTTGAAGAAAATGATCTCATCCATCGGATCAGGTTAGAACTTGAACCGTCTGATTTTCAGGATAAGCGGACTTCCGATATCGTATCGATCATCTATGAACTGGTTACCCAGGGCCGTCCGGTTTCAGTAAATATTTTGATGAACTATTTTAACGAAGAGGATGCTACGCAACTGCTTTGTGAGTCGGTTTTCTTGCCGGATTTGACTGTTTCCGAGAGGGATAAGGCGGTCGGCGATTGCATCCAGCGCTTAAAACACCAGCGCCTTAGATCCAGAAGAGAACATCTGCATACGCAGATCAAGCATGCGCAAGCTACCGGTGACGAAAAAGCTTTGCATAATTTGGTTAAGGAGTTCCAGGAATCCATAAAGAAAGGGTAAATCAAGATGAGGAAGCGAGAGAGCGTAAATAAAGACAAAGAGATGGAGAAGCTGATTGCCTTAGGCAAACAGAAAGGTTTCTTGACTTACGACGAAGTCAATGAATTCCTGCCTGAAGATTT
Organism: Candidatus Omnitrophota bacterium; assembly: GCA_041649385.1. GTDB lineage: Bacteria > Omnitrophota > Gorgyraeia > Gygaellales > Profunditerraquicolaceae > JALOBQ01. The sequence continues at coordinate 3,928 of JBAZNG010000034.1, forward strand.
GTCTTCTTCGGAAGCGATTGACCATTTATTTGAACTTTTAGGCAACGAGGATATTCAGGTGGTGGAAGCGGAAGACGAGCGCCAGCAGGAGAAGCAGGCGCTTTTGCAGAGGGAAGAGCTGCTTAATGAACAGCTTAAGAGCGAAGAGCGTTTTATGCCGCTGGATGACCCTGTAAAGATGTACCTTAAACAGATGGGTTCTATTTCATTGCTTAGCCGCGAGAGCGAAATAGACCTGGCTAAAAAGATCGAAGAGGCTGAAGACAGGTTTAAACGTTCTATACTGGTGATTAAATTCGCCCGCAATGAGATATTGGTGGTCGGCAAAGACATACTTGAGGGAAAAGTCAATTTAGAGGATGTTGTCAAAGAAGATATCAAGATCAAGAAAAATAATGTAATTGGCAGGTTTAAGAGGCTTCTTGTACGCATAAAGCATTCCCGTAGCGAGACCAATACGATCAATCTTATGCTGCAGCTTAATTTTACCACTTCCGTAATTGAAGTAGCCGTACGTAAGCTTATCCGCTTACTTAAGGAATTGGATACGATTAAACGTTCAGGAAAACATAATTCCCGGAAGCGCCTTATATTAAAAGAGATAGCCGAACCTTACGCAAAGATTAAAGAACAGATGAAGGCGGTAAGGGGAGCGCATCTTAAATTTAACCGTACCAAGAAGAAATTGGTGGAAGCTAACCTCAGGCTTGTCGTGAGCATCGCCAAGAAATACACTAACCGGGGTTTAAGTTTCTTAGATCTTATCCAGGAAGGCAATATCGGCCTGATGCGCGCGGTTGAGAAATTTGAGTATAAGAGGGGTTATAAATTCTCCACTTATGCTACATGGTGGATACGCCAGGCGATCACTCGTTCTATCGCTGACCAGGCCCGGACAATCAGGATCCCCGTGCACATGACCGAAACGATTAATAAGATTATCCGTTTCTCCAGGGTTTTTGTCCAGGAGAACGGCCGGGAGCCTACGCCGGAGGAGATCGCCCACAAGATGCGTTTTCCGCAGGATAAAATAAAATCCATCCTTAAGATCGCTCAGGAGCCGATCTCTTTGCAGATGCCTATCGGCGACGAAGGTGATACGCACTTTGGTGATTTTATCCAGGATAAAAAAGCAGTTTCTCCGGCTAATGAAACAGTGCGCTCTATGCTTAAGGATGAGATGAATTCCGCGCTTAGCACGCTTACCGACAGGGAAAAGAAGATACTTGTGCTGCGTTTCGGTATTAATGACGGCTGCCCGCGCACCCTTGAAGAAGTTGGCAATGTTTTTAAGGTCACCCGCGAGCGCGTGCGCCAGATCGAGGCTAAAGCGCTTAAGAAATTAAGGCATCCTTCACGTTCCAGAAAACTGCGTACGTTTATGGATATGACGCTGGCGCACCAAAGGGAGTACTAATTATTTAAAATGCCCATGGGCAAAGCTAAGCAAAATGAACCGCTTAAAATAATTCCGCAGGATTCCTCTATAGACAGTTTAGTCTATGAAAAGCTGCGCAGTTCTCAGCTGCAGCAGGCAGCTATTCTTAATAATATTCCCGACATAGCATGGCTTAAAGATAAAGAATCAAGGTTTATTGCCATTAACGAAGCATTTACTAAATTCTTCGGCGTAGGCCCCGAAGCGATCATCGGCAAGACGGATTTTGATATCTGCCCGAAAGACCTGGCCAGAAAATACCGCCTTGATGACCAGGATGTCCTAAACTCAGGAAAACGTAAATCTTTTGAGGAGCGTCTTTCAGATAAGAGCGGCCATTCCATGATCATTGAAACGATCAAAGCTCCAGTATTTAATGATGCCGGTCAGGTTATCGGCACTGCCGGGATCGCCCGGGATATCACTGAACGCAAGAAGAACGAGGAAAGGCTGCGTGAAGTGCGCTCAGAGCTGGAGATCAGGGTAAAAGTGCGCACCGCTGAGCTGACCAGGACTAATGATGAGTTGCTTAAGGAAGTCAAAGCCCGCAAGAATACCGAGCAGAAATTACTTGAGTCTGAAAAACGCTACCGTTTTCTTTTTGAGAATAACCCGATGCCTATGGGGGTTTATGACCTTGAGAACATGAAATTCCTGGCCGTGAATGAGGCTGCGGTCAAGCATTACGGCTATAGCGAGGAAGAGTTCCTCTCTATGACGCTTAAAGATGTGTGCCTGAAAGAGGATATTCCTGCTTTACTTGAAGCTGTTGGAAAGGTGACCAAGGGAATTGACAATTCCGGCATATGGAGGCAGATCAAGAAAGATGGTTCGTTATTCTACGCGGATATTATCTCGCATACTTTAGAGTTTAACGGCCGGCGCGCTGAGCTGATCCTGGCTAATGATGTAACGGAAAAGCAGAAAATGGAGGCCGCTTTAATAAACAGCGAGCGTTTTTTGCTGAACATATTTGGCAGTATCCAGGACGGTATAAGCGTTTTGGACAGGCAAATGAATATTTTGCGCGTTAATCCGGTAATGAACAAATGGTTTACCCATAATCTTCCCCTGGAAGGGAAAAAATGTTTTGCCGCTTACCATTGCCGTCAGAAACCCTGCGAAATATGCCCTGTCCTGGAGACATTGAAGACGCAGAAACGCATTTCTCAGATAATCCCGCGCAGGGATAAAGATGGCAAGGAAATAGGTTTTTTTGAGGTTTTCAGCTATCCGATGTTCGACGAAAACACAAATGAACTTACAGGCGTTATTGAGTATGTGCGTGATATCACCGAGCGCAAGGCGATAGAGGACAAGATAAAGATAGCTGAAGAGCGCTACAGGATTAGCACAGAACAGACCGGCCAGCTTATTTATGATTGGGATATGGAGAGCGGTAAGATATTCTGGTCCGGCCCGATCAAGGATACCACCGGTTACACAGATGAAGAGTTTGCCGCGGTGGATATTAAACGCTGGGAGGAGATGATCTATCCGGATGACCGGAAATTATCCACGCAGCGGTTGGATGCCGCTATCAAGGCAAAAAAACTTTTTGAGACTGAATACCGTTTCATGAAAAAAGACGGTTCCTACATATACATCCGAGACAGAGGCACATTCTTAAGCGGCCCTGACGCAAAGCCTTACCGGATGCTTGGATGTATGGAGGATGTTTCCGGCAGCCACTATATGGAATCTGCTTTGCGTTTTGAGATAGAAAGGACAAAGAAATATTTAGATGTTGCGGCGGTGATATTCATCTTGATCAATACCCGCGGTGAGGTGGTCCTGGTGAATAAACGGGGCTGCGAAGTGCTTGGTACCGGAGTAGATAATATCATTGGTAAGAAATGGGTGGATGAGTTTATTCCGGAGAACAAACGCAAGAATGTTAAGAGTATAATCAATAAGATGCTACAAGGTGAGCTTGATGAACTGGAGTATTACGAAAATCCCGTGTTAACCGCCCATGGAGAGGAAAGGCTGGTTGCCTGGCATAACAGCCTTTTATATGATGATAATGGTAAAGTGATCTATCTGATCAGTTCCGGCGAAGATATCACGGAACGTAAAGCTATTGAAAAACAACAGGAGAAACTCAACCAGGAGCTTTTAAAATCCAACAGTAAGTTAAAGCAGGTTGCTTTGATCGACCAGCATACCGGGCTTTTTAACCATAATTACCTACAGCAGGCAGTGGAGGCGGAGTTTCAGCGTTCGCGCAGGTACGCGCACCCTCTGGCAATCATCATTCTGGACATAGATTATTTTAAGTCTATTAATGATGTTTATGGGATACCCTTTGGAGACCTGGTGCTTAAGCAATTCGCTAAAGAGCTTAAGCGCATGTTGCGAAAATATGATATCGTGGTCCGTTACGGCGGCGAGGAGTTTTTGATCATCTCTCCCGGTATTGCCTCGCAGCAGGCGGTCAATCTTTCACAGAGGCTCCTTGAGACCCTAAGTTTCCTTAATTTTGGCAATAAAGAGCATGTTGTAAAACTTAAAATCAGCTTGGGAGTGGTCTCATTCCCCGACGACAAGGCGGGTAAAAGTATGGACTTGATTGCTTTAGCTGAACAGATCATGAATAAAGCCAAGGAAAGCGGAGGCAACCGCGCTTATTCATCCGCTGACCTGAAGAAGCGTTCGCGCATCGGCAAGTTCCTTAAGGGCAAAACGGCAAGCATCAATGTTCTTAAAGATAAGATTGATAAACTTACCAAGAAAACCAACCATGATTCAATGGAGTCAATCTTTGCCTTTGCCAAGACCCTGGAGTTAAAAGACCACTATACCGGTGAACATGTTGAAAAGACGGTGCATTATGCTTCAGAGATAGCTAAAGGCCTGGGCCTGCCCAAAGATGAATTAGAAGCGATTCAGCAAGCGGCTATGCTTCATGACCTTGGCAAGATCGGCGTAAGCGAGAATATATTGCTTAAAAAGGGTAAGCTTAACAAGAGCGAATTTGATGAGATCAAGAAACATCCGCAGATCGGCGCAGATATTATCCGGCCGATACGTTTTTTGCATGGGATAATACCGTTCATCTTTTATCATCATGAGCGTTGGGATGGTAAAGGATACCCCAGCGGCATCAAGGGGGATGACATTCCTATGGGCGCAAGGGTTATCGCCATAGCGGATGTCTACCAGGCCTTAAGCAGCGACCGGCCGTATCACAAGGCTTTTTCCAAGGAAGAGGCGATTAATATCATCAAGGCCGGCGCAGGCACGCAGTTTGACCCGCGTATCGTCAATGTCTTTCTGAAAGTAATGAAGAAAGAGAAAAAGCCCTCCCGGAAAGCCTAATTTACTCAAATTTTATCTTGCCCCGTTATAAACAATGTGTTAAAATATTACCTTTATTGAGGGTTTAGGTACGCAAACCGCTTGGCCTGCAGGCTTGCCAAAATGCTGCTTAAGGCGGTTATTAGAAGCCGTTGGATTATTTTTAGGGCCCATAGCTCAGTGGTAGAGCAGGTGACTCATAATCACTTGGTCGTAGGTTCGAACCCTCCTGGGCCCATAGATTTGGGGCGATTGGCTCAGTTGGTTAGAGCGCCACATTCACATTGTGGAGGTCAGGGGTCCGAATCCCTTATCGCCCACCATTTTAAAAATTGAGAGGAGAACTAATTGCCAGTCAGCAACCTTAAGTCGCAGATAGTTTCTTTGGTGCGTTTGCAGGAATTAGACAGTGAGATTTACGCTTTAAAGATGGAATTAGCTAATAAACCACTGGAATTGGAAGCTATCCAGAAAGCGTTTGAGGCCAAAAAACAGAGCCTGGCGGCTTTGGAGCAAAAATCGCTGGAGATAGCCAAGGCGCGCAAAGAAAGGGAACTTGAGCTGGGCACTAACGAGGAATCGATCAAGAAACTGCAAGGGCAGCTTTATTCTCTAAAGACGAACAAGGAATTCCAGGTGATGCTCAACCAGATCCAGGGCGCCAAGGCGGACTCTTCGGTAATTGAAGAGAAAATACTGGTTTTGTTTGAAGAAGCGGATAAGATCAAGAAAGAGATCGAACAGGAGAACAGCAAGCTTAAAGACGAGGAAAAACTTTCCCTGGAAGATAAAAAGAAAGTTGACCTGCGTGTTAAAGAGATCAATGACCGTATTAACGTGCTTGAGGCGCAGAGAAAACAGGCGCTTCCGGAAGTTACTCCACAGATGCTGGCGCAGTATGAGAGGATATTACAAAGCCGAGATGGGCTGGCCATTGTCAGCGTCAAGGATGGTTCATGCGGCGGCTGCCATATGCTTGTGCCTGCACAGGTGATCAACCTGATCAGAATGTACGAACGGGTGGTTACCTGTGAAGTATGCAATCGTATTCTTTATATCCAGGAATGAAGCATTTAGATATTTTTATAGACGGAGCTTCAAAAGGAAATCCCGGCCCCAGTGGCGTAGGAGTGGTTATCTGTCACCAGGGGCAGGTGGTGAAGAATATTTCCAGTAATATCGGCGTGGCGACCAATAATACTGCCGAATATACGGCTTTGATCTACGCGCTGGAAGAAGCCTTGATCTTGAAGGCGGATAGTTTAACGATTAATACGGACAGCCAGTTATTAGCCAGGCAACTTGAGCGTGTTTATAAGGTCAGGCATGAGAATATTAAGAATCTCTACTTGAGGGCGACCAGGCTGATCTCGGCATTCAAGAAAGTAGCGATCAACAATATTCCGCGCGAAGAAAACAGCGGCGCGGATAAGTTAGCGGATTTAGGCGCAAAAAAGAAGTAATCTTTGATAATACGCAGGCAGAATGTGGCTGCCCTGTTAACACGGGGAGGAAAGTCCGGGCTCCGGAGGACAACGTAGTGGGTAATACCCACCTGCGCTTTTAAGTAAGCGCACGGATACAGAGCCACAGAGACGAGTTCCGCTGACCTTAGGCCAGCGGAGGTGAAACGAGGCAATCTCTACGCGGAGCAAAGCGTAAAATCCCCGCCCAAGCTGCTTTAAAAGCAGCATAAAGGTGGTCCGCCTCAGGTTTTTGGAAGCGATTCCAAAAGGTGGGCGGGAGGGTAGGCTGCTAAAGTTGCTTTAGCGATAAGGCAATTGAGAGGAATAGCCACTAATCGATGTGGGAGATCACATCAAGACAGAACCCGGCTTATTCTGCCTGTGTTTTTTAAATCAACGATCAAGAGGAGGAAGTCATGTCAGGTCATTCAAAATGGAAGACGAACAAAGGAAAGAAAAGCGTAGCGGACGCAAAAAAAGGCGCTACGTACACAAAGATCATTAAAGAACTTACTGTTGTCGCCCGCGACGGCGGCGGCAACCCGGATACGAATTCACGTTTACGGGCGATCATGCAGAAGGCTAAAGAAGCGAATATGCCCCAGGATAATGTAAAGATGGCGATCAAACGCGGGACGGGAGAGCTCCCTGGCATAATTTATGAGTCAGTTACTTATGAGGCTTACGGCCCGGGAGGCGTGGCAATACTTATTGAAGCGCTTACGGACAATAAGAACCGTTCTACAGCGGAGTTACGTAATATTATGTCCAAACGCGGCGGTAATATGGCCGGGGCAGGTTCGGTAAGCTGGATGTTCACCAAAAAAGGTTATCTTTCGGTAGAGAAAGGCCTGATTAAGGAAGAAGACCTGATGAATATTGTTTTAGATGCGGGCGCAGAAGATATGAAGCATGACGACGTCAATTATGAGGTATTTACCGCGGTCAAGGATTTCGAGAATGTCAAACAGGCTTTGCAGGAGAAAGGGATAAAAACAACGGACGCAGAGGTTACGATGATCCCTTCTTCTACGATCAAGGTAGAAGGTAACGAGGCCAAGCAGCTTTTAGGGTTGATCGAGGCCTTGGAAGAGCACGATGATGTTCAGCAGGTATATGCGAACTTTGATATACCCGATGAGATACTTAATGAGGCAGCTTCTTAAAGAATGATCATCCTGGGAGTTGATCCGGCACTAGCGGTTACCGGTTACGGAGTGATCAAAACCGGCGCCAGGCAGATCGGGTTGCTTGAAGCCGGGATTATCTCAACTTCCTCCAAAGACCCGGCGACAAAACGTTTGGATAAGATCTACCGGGCTATGGTCAAGCTGATCTCTGATACCAGTCCGGATTGCCTGGTGTTGGAAAAGATATTTTCTCATTACCGCCATCCTACTACGGCTTATATTTTAGGTGAAGCCCGGGGAGTGATCTGTTTGGCCGCGGCAACAAAGAAGGTGCTTCTTGTGGAATACGCGGCAACGCGCA
>JBAZNG010000035.1:0-11228 GCA_041649385.1 Candidatus Omnitrophota bacterium
GATCGCAGTAGCCACGGCCAAAGCCCTGCCATGCGCAGCCTCCGAACAATCAAAATCCCAGTAATCATAAGCTACTACCGCGCAACCCACAGGGGCGATGCCGATGGTTTTTTCCCTTAGGCCCAGTTCATCTATCGCTTCAGCAACAAGCCTGTGCGCTATGCCATGGCCGCAACCAGGACAGTAATGCGTAACTACGTCTCTTAATGAAATTGTGCGGCTAAACAGCTTCTCTGTCATAATATTTTATTTACCTTTTTAATCATCTCTTCTTCCGTGAGCACTCCGCCTCCGGACCTGCCCAGAAAATCAACTTTTGACCTGCCTTCTACAGACAAACGTACATCTTCCACCATCTGCCCATAAGACATCTCGATTACCAGGCACCTTTTCTTGCCAGAGTTGAAAACGTTGAACGCTTTTTTGGGAAATGGCCAAAGCGAGATCGGCCGGATCAGCCCGACTTTTTTACCCTGAGCCCTCAACTGAATTATCGCGCTTTTAGCAACACGCGCCAGCGTCCCGTAAGCTACCAGCACTACTTTAGCGTCATTTAAAAACAACCCTTCCCAGCGCTGCTCTTTTGATTCAATGGCAGCATATTTTTTCTGTAACTTCAGGTTAAACTTTTCCAGGTCGCCTTCGCGCAGGTAAAAAGATTTGACCACATTCGGCTTCCTGCCCCGGCAGCCGGAGAGCGCCCAGGGTTTCAAGGGTAAGGCGCGTTTCTGCTGGGCAAATCTTATCGGTTCCATCATCTGTCCCAATATCCCGTCGCCTAAGATCATCGCCGGACAACGGTATTTATCCGCCAGCTCAAAACTAAGCCGCGTTAGATCATAAGCTTCCTGCACGGAATGCGGGGCGAACACGATCAGGCGGTAATCTCCGTGCCCGCCGCCGCGGGTGGCCTGAAAATAATCTGATTGGGATGGCGCGATATTGCCCAGCCCCGGGCCGCCGCGCATAATATTCACGATCACAGCCGGCAGCTCTGCTCCGGCGATATAAGAAATGCCTTCCTGTTTCAAGCTTATCCCCGGGCTGGAAGATGAAGTCATCGCCCTTACGCCTGCGGCGCTTGCGCCATAAACCATGCTGATCGCGGAGATCTCGGATTCCGCCTGGATGAATATCCCCGCCGGAATGGCCGGGGCAATCGCTAAAGCGGCAGGCATATATTTAGCCATATAAGCGATCAGTTCATTCTGGGGCGTGATAGGATAACCCGCGTAAAAACGGCAAGCCGCATCAAGCGCGCCCTGCGCGATAGCTTCATTACCTGAAATAAGTATGCGTTTGTTAACCATAAATTATTTAATTACCTCAATGCAGCAATCCGGGCAGATCAACGCGCACTGCGCGCACCCTAAACATTCTCCCGTGGAGATAAATTCCACGAAATTCGTCCCCTGCTTACTTAATTTAGAACTTTTCCTGATCAAATTGCGCGGACAGAATTTTATACAGAGAAAGCAGCCCTTGCACTTTTTTTGATCAATAATGATCTTAGCCATTATCCCTCAATCGTTTGTTTTATTTTAGCGGCAATACCCGCCGGATGCAATGCGTATTTCTCAAGCAGTATATCCCTTTTGGCATGAGTGATAAAATCGCAGGGCAGGCCCAGGCAGATGACCCTCTTATCAAGCCCCAAAGCCACGGCGCTGCCTAAACCGGAATCCGCTATCGCCTCTTCCACAGTAAAAACAAATTTTGTTTTCCGCGCGTTTTCTTTAATACAATTGATATCCAGCGGCCTGGCAAAACGCGCGTTGATCACTGTACCGAATATCCCTTCCTTGCTTAAAATTTCCGCGGCAGCCAAAGAAGGCTCGACCATGCTGCCTAAAGCCACAATAACAAAATCATTGCCTTGGCGGATGACCTCGGCTTTGCCCAGGCTTACAGGCGCGCACCCGGCAACTGACGCAGGCACAATCGCGCGCGGATACCTTAAAGCAACCGGTTTATTCAAATGAATGGCAAACTCAAGCATTGCTTCCATTTCCGGGCCGTCTTTAGGGGCCATAATCACCATGTTCGGTATGCTTCTTAAATAAGAGATATCAAAAATCCCCTGGTGGGTGACTCCGTCTTCGCCCACGATACCGGCGCGGTCAATAGCTAAAACCACCGGCAGGTTTTGCAAAGCAACATCCTGGATGATCTGGTCATAGGCGCGCTGCAGAAAAGTTGAATATATCGCCACCACGGGCTTAAGTTTTTGCCGGGCTAATCCGGCGGCAAAACTTACAGCATGGTCTTCGGCAATACCGACATCAAAAAACCTTTCCGGATAACAATCGCGGAATTTATCTAAACCCGTGCCTTCCGGCATTGCCGCGGTGATCACCACGATATATTTGTCTTTAGCGGCGAGTTCCACCAACTTATCCCCGAACACCTGGGTATAGCTTCTTGAATCAGGTGAGCTTTTTTTCAGCGACTCTCCGGTATCCGGGTCAAAACAGCTTATCCCATGGAATTTTACCGGGTCATTCTCGGCAAACTGGCAGCCTTTACCTTTTTTGGTGACCACATGCAACAGCCTTGGCCCTTTGAAACCAATAATATTCTTAAGCGTGGGAATGAGCGCATTCAAGTTATGCCCGTCGATCGGCCCGAAATAACGAAAGCCTAATTCCTCAAAAAGCATCCCCGGCACAAACAAGCCCTTTAAGCCTTCCTCAAACTTATTCATCAACTTTAAAATGCGCGCCGCCCGCGGCCCGCGGATCTTAAGGAAATTCTCCAGCGAATCATGAACACGGTTGTAAACCGGAAGCGAGATAATCTTGTTCAGATAAGTGCTGATCGCCCCGACATTGGGAGCGATGCTTAGTTCATTCGTGTTCAACACCACGATCAGGTCTTTCTTCAAATGCCCGGCGTTATTTAACCCTTCAAAACACACGCCCCCGCTTAAAGAGCCGTCTCCGATTACGGCGGCGACCTTAAAACTTTCGCTCTCCGGCAACATATCTCTTGCGCAAACCAGCCCTAATGCCAGAGAAACCGCTGTGGAAGAATGCCCTGTGGTAAAAGGGTCATAAACTGATTCGTCTTTTGAGGGGAACCCGCTTAAACCCTGATATTGGCGCAGGGTATCAAAATCTTTATTGCGGCCGGTGATTATTTTATGTGCGTAAGACTGATGGCCCACATCAAAAACGATCTTATCTAACGGCGTATTCAAACAATAATGCAAAGCAACAATCAACTCTACGGCGCCTAAACTGGAGGCAAGATGCCCTCCTGTCCGGGAAACCACCTCGATCATCCTGGAGCGGATCTCCAGGCACAAGCTGTTCAACTGATCAACAGTCAGCGACCTCAGGTCTTTTGGTGAATTAATCCGCTCTAGGAACATTATTTTCCCTCTTCTGCTTGATCAAATTTCTCCAAAGAGAACTTACCATCTTTTTTCATGAGCAGCTCTACTTTGCGCTGGGCTTCAGAGAGGGTTTGCGAGCAAGCCTGCGAAAGCTTGATCCCATCCTCATATTTTTTCAAGGCATCAGCCAAACTTAAAGAACCGCTGGAAAGCTCCTCAACGATCTTCTGAAGCTTTTTTAGATCATCCTCAAAATTCTGTTTATCTTTCATCCTTAATTACCTCCTGGACTGAACTGATAAATGCGCCTTTACCTAAGACCGTCTTTACAAGGTCTCCTTTTTTTAGTTGCCGGGAATCTTTAATGATCACCTCACCCTGGATGAGCGTACTTAAGCTATAGCCGCGGCCAAGTATGGCCAAAGGATTTAAAACGCTCAATTTACTGATCACTGAAGAGCTGCGCTCAAAAGAAAGCTGCAAGGCGTGTTTAATATTGTAATTCAAATTGGAGAATAATTCATCAAGTTGCTGCTGCTTCTCTAAAAGCCTGTCGCGTGGGCTCTTCAGCATATGCGCAAGTGCCGTCAGGCTGTTCTCCAGTTCTGCGATTATATCTCTGGTCAAAAAAGACAGCTCATGCCTGGAATCCGCCAGCTGCGCAAGTATGGTATTTTTACTTTCCACGATCATCTTTGCGGCTGCTGAAGGCGTTTCCACGCAAAGATCCGCGACAAGGTCAGCCAGCGTCGTGTTTACCTGATGGCCAACTGCAGAAATGACCGGTAATTTTGAGTTGTATATCGCGCGGGCGACTGCCTCTTCATTAAAAGCCCAGAGGTCCTCGGAGCTGCCTCCGCCGCGAGAAACAATGATCAGGTCAACTTTGCCAAATGCGTTTAAATCCTCTACCCCTTGAGCGATCTCAAGATAAGCGCCTTCTCCCTGCACGCGCGCCGAGCGGATGACCACATCCACGAACCCCGCGCCTTTCTTAAGTATTTGCAGGATATCGCGCACAGCCGCGCCGGCGCTGGATGTGACTATCCCCACGCGAAAAGGCATGCGTGGAAGCTGGCGTTTATGCGCCGCCTCAAACAGGCCTTCAGCCTGGAGTTTTTTCTTCAACTGCTCCAGGGCTAATTGCTGCGCGCCAACGCCTTTGGGCTCGATCTTTTCAACGATGATCTGGTATTGCCCGCGCGGCCCGAAAACCGCGATCTTGCCGAAACAGATCACCTTTAGCCCATCTTCGATCTTGAATTTAAGCCCTTTATTGGCGTAGGCGAACATCGCGCCGGAAATAAGCGCGGCAGGGTCTTTTAAAGAAAAATAAAAATGGCCGCTTGTGGCAGCCTTAAAATTAGAAACCTCGCCTTCTACCCATACCTCTCCGATCTTCTCCTCAAGCAAACCCTTGATCGCCTGGGTGATCTCAGAAACCGTATAAATATGTTTATTTTCCTTCTGCATTCTTCTTTGCATCCGCTGCCGCAATCTTGGTTTCAGCCGCAGGCTTGGTTTCTACCACAGGTTTGACCGCCTCCGCAGGCTTGGTTTCATCTGCCGGCGCTTCGATTGGCTTCTTTTTGAAAATAAGCATCTGCACCGAATATGGCGCAAGGTCAAGGTCTATCGTCACCGGCTGGTTAAAATCAATTTCCTTCTCTTCCGCGGGCTTAAAAACACAATCAAAAGAGCACGGCGCAGCAACAACGTATCTACTGTAAGAATAAATTCCTTTATAACCTTTTATAGATAGCTTCACTCTGCGGTTTGTGGATGATAACTTTTTGCCCAAGGCATCCATCTCCATGGCAATCTTAAAGATGCCGCGCACCTTTTCATCCATACGTACAGAATCAAGGCTTAACGCGCCGGAAAAGATCTTATACAACCTGTCGGACTTGATGATATTCAACAAGGCCTTCCGCTGCGCGGAGCTTAAATAAATGGCATTCCGGGATATGTAGTTTACGCCGATCTCCGGGTCAATATAATTATAGATAAGCAAGACTAGTTCATCTTGTGTCCTTGTCGGAATAACCCCCACAAAATCATCATCCAACTTTGCTTCCAGCATATTCTCCCCGAGAACCCCAAGCATCCGGAAAACATTATAACTGGCTTTTGCGCTGCCTTTATAACTGGTGTGCTCGGCATTAAAAGAAAAAACACCCAGGTTCCTGTCTAACTCCTCTTTAGGCACCTCGAAATCCTCCAGGGAAAAATATGTCTGGTGGTCAATACCTGCCTGGGCCATAGCTTTCAGGCGGCTGGGTATATAGCTGGCCGCGATATAAGATTTCTCCCCTCTTGCCGGTGATTGGTTCGCGTCACGGTCAAAATTCCATTCATCAATAATCAGGGGCGTATTACGGTCAAAACGGAAATACTCCATCCAGTCGCGGATAAGGTTGACTACAGGCTTGTTATAAACAGTATCCTGTTTATCAGCCAACGGGTCGCAGGAGTAAGCGTGCCAACAGATAAAATCCAAAGGAAGGCGGTAACTGTAACAATATTTAATCAGTTCATAGATCAGGCTTTTTTCCGGGGTAAATATCGTATTCGCTTCTAAATTCTGGAACCAGCAGCTTGTACCCGGCCCGCCCAGGCGGATATTCGCTTTGGTCTCCTGGCGCAGCTCTTTTACAGCTTCGGCAACAGCCCGGTACATATTAAAGTATTCCTGCCGCTTGCCCAGGAAAAAATCATCCAGGTCAGGGGCATTCCAAACCTCATACCAAATATTATATTTCTTATCGCAGCTTAAATTGCGCATCACCGCTTTGACCAGCTGCTTATATGCTTTCAGGTTGTGCGGCGGGCTATTCTCATCCAACACATTGCCCATCCCCGCGGGAGTGCCGAATAAATTCAGTATCACCACGCCGCCAGAGTCGCTGATGGATTTGATCAGCGCCTCATAATTATTTAAGAGCGCGTTTTGTGAAGGTGTATCTTTCTCAAGTTTGGAGATCTCCCAAAGATTATATTGCAGCCGGTAAAAACCTTTGAACCCAATATCTTTCTGCCATTTATCCAGCACTTCCCTGGCAGCGAGAGTTTGCGGCCATGAAGGATCACGGTTAAAACCCTGCCCGCTTAAATCCATATTCGGCCTGAAGGCCTTGGGCAGCGCGCTTGTTTTAGCGTTAGTATCTATCTCAACCTCAAGCTGTTCTTTAAACTGCGCTAAAGCAGTCCCGCGCAAACAGCAGAAGATAAAAGCAAACAGAATAAGGGATATTTTGATCTTTCTGTCCATCAGAGTTTTCTTTGTATGCGTGTAATAGATAGCGCATGGCCACTGGCTTCATCTACATCAACAACCGCCCCATGCAACTGGATATTAGAATCAGCGACCTGGAATTTCACAGGTATGGAGGTCAGAAAACGCGTCAAGACATCTTCTACCCTTCTACCGATGACCGAATCATATGGCCCGGTCATGCCGACATCAGTGATATAAGCTGTGCCGCGTGGCATGATCAGCTCATCCGCTGTCTGTATGTGCGTATGCGTGCCCAAAACAGCGGAGACCTTGCCGTCCAAATACCAGCCCAGGGCGACTTTCTCGGAAGTTGCCTCAGCATGTATGTCCACGATGATCACTTTGGTTTCCTTGGCCAGCTCTTCAGCCGCCTTTAATGACAGCTTGAACGGGCATTCCAAAGCATCCATAAAAACACGGCCATTTACATTGATCGCGCCGATCTTTTTTCCGGAAGCACTTTTAAAAATCGCGCTACCTTTGCCAGGTGAACCGCTAGGATAGTTAATCGGCCGCAGGATACGCTCCTCCTGGTTGATCAACTCAAAGATCTCGCTTTTCTTCCAGATATGGTCCCCGGAAGTAAGCAGGTCAACGCCGGAATTAAAGAGCTCCTCGGCTACCTTAGAGGTGATGCCTGAGCCCCCGGCGGCATTCTCGGCGTTGGCGATCACAAAATCCAGGGAATATTCTTTTTTTAATGCCGGCAGAAGCTTTTTGATCGCTTCCCTGCCGGGTGAACCGACTACATCACCGATAAATAGTATTTTCATCTTATTTAGCGTACTCTATGGAACGCGTCTCGCGGATCACGGTTACTTTGATCTGGCCTGGGTACTCCATGCCCTCTTCTATTTTCTTACGGATATCCCTGGCCATGATCACCGCTTCTGGGTCAGAGATCTTCTCCGGCTGCACGATCACGCGGATCTCGCGTCCGGCCTGGATAGCGAAAGATTTTTCCACCCCTTTAAAAACATTGGCGATGGATTCTAATTTTTCCAGGCGTTTAATATATGTCTCTAAAGTTTCCCTTCTTGCTCCTGGCCGCGCCGCGCTTATCGCGTCTGCAGCCACCGCCAGTATGGCGTATAAGCTCTGGGGTTGTGCTTCTTCGTGATGCGACTCAATAGCCGAAGCGACCTCCGCTGTTTCATTGTATTTTTTGGCCAGGTCTGCGCCAAGCTTTGCGTGGGTGCCTTCAACCTGATGGTCCACAGCTTTGCCGATATCATGCAAAAGCCCGATACGCCTGCCTAACTTAAAATCCATACCCAGCTCCGAAGCCATCACGCCCAGAAGAAAAGATACCTCCTTGGAATGCTGCAACGCGTTCTGGCCGTAACTGGTACGGTATTTTAGCCTGCCTAAAAGTTTGATCAATTCCGGATGCAGGCCGTTGACCCCTGCCTCAAAAGCGGCCTTTTCACCCTCCTCCTTGATCTTTTCATCCATCTCTTTTTTTGTCTTTTCCACAAGTTCCTCTATCCTTCCGGGATGGATCCGGCCGTCAGAGATAAGCTTCTCCAAACTTAAACGGGCGATCTCGCGGCGCACCGCGTCAAACGCCGAAAGCGTCACTGCTCCCGGAGTATCATCAATGATCACGTCCACGCCGGTAGCCATCTCTAAAGCGCGTATGTTACGGCCTTCTCTGCCGATCACCCTGCCTTTCATTTCGTCATTAGGCAATGTCACCACGCTTACGGTTGTCTCCACCGTGTGCTCCGCGGCGCAGCGTTGGATCGCTAAACTTAATATCTCGCGGGATTTCTTATCCGCCAGGGTACGTATTTCCTCCTCCTGGCGCTTGATGAATGACGCTTTCTCGTTATTCAATTCTTCGTTCAGCCGGCTAAGCAATATCTGCTTGGCTTCCTCCGCGGACAAAGACGAGATCTTCTGCAGCCTTTCTTTTTCCTCGGCGATCAAAGCGTAGAGCTGCGTATCTTTTGCCTTTAAGGCGTCTTCCTGCTTTTTTAAATTATCATGCCTTGAATCAATCTCTTTTTCTTTTTTCTCCAAAAGGTCCAGCCTGCGGTCAATGTTCTCCTCTTTGGAAGAAAGCCTCTTTTCAAGGTTGAACATCTCCTGCTTGCGCTCCTTGGTCTCGCGTTCAAAATCCTGGCGCGTGCGGTATAAAAGGTCTTTGGCTTCAAGCTCTGCCTCACGCCTTTTATTGAGCACCTCTTTTTTGGCCTCTTCCAGGATATGCTGTGCTTCCGTTTCAGCGCTTTTTAATTTTTTGCCTGCGATGTGCTTTCTTAGGAAATAACCGGAGACAGCCGCGGCTATTGAAATACATATAATAATCACAATATCGAGAATCATCTTATCCTCCCTTTTAAACCTGATTACTCTTTTTTAGAACTTCCGAATTTAGGAGAAGATAATCTCTTGGACGTTTACATCCCTGGGGGTGGTAGGAACAGAAGGTAAGATTTGGAAATCAAAAGCCAGGCCGATAGAGGGGGTATCTTTAGGAAGGATGCTTAAAAAACGGTCGTAAAAACCTTTGCCCCGGCCAAGGCGCCTGCCTTTATTATCAAAAGCCAGGCCCGGCACAATGACTAGATCCAGGTCCTGCGGCTTAATATGCCCCTGCGCCACCGGTTCAAGCACTCCGTAAAGCCCCTTAATCAATTTAGCGTGTTCGTCTAATATCGCTGGCTGCATTATTTCTCTATCTTTCTTGCAAATCGGCACGCAAATAAGCTTGCCTGCTTTTTTTGCTTCTTTAATCATCTCTTCTGTATCTACTTCACCGCCAAAGGCAATGTAAAACATCACTATCTTCGCCTTTTTGAAAACCTGATTCCTTAAAAGTTTACCTTTAATGATCCTACTTTTTTGGTTTCGGTATTCCTCCTTCTGAGTTTTTAATTTCAAAAGAATTTTACTACGTATTTGTGCTTTTGTCAACTCTGTTACAGGACCTAGAGGCGCGTGTTTCATCTTATTGATTTCTAATAAAGCCGATAACCGCTATCTATAAACAGGTTTCTCCCTGATGGGCGTGTTTCTTGTATTCAAAAGGCACGGCGAGGCCTTTTTTGGTGTAATAATCCACCAAAGCCGAACGCAAGGCTTCCTCCGCTAAAACCGAACAGTGCAACTTTTTAGGCGGCAGGCCGCCTAATGCTTCGGCAACGGCATTGTTGGTGATCTGCAAAGCCTCTTTAATGCTTTTGCCTTTAACCATCTCTGTGACCATGGAGCTGGTCGCTACGGCCGCACCGCAGCCAAAAGTCTTGAACTTGACGTCTACGATCGTGTCATTTTCTATTTTCAAGAACATCTTCATCACATCCCCGCACACAGGGTTGCCCACTGTGCCTACGCCGTCGGGGTTAGCGATCTCTCCGACATTGCGCGGATTCGTAAAATGATCCATGACTTTTTCGCTATAAGGAAGTTGTTCGGCCATTTTATTTATGCATGATCAGTTGATGCGGACGCAAAGCCTTGTTGTGGTCTTTGCCCTGCTGGATCTGCCGCATCCTATCAAGTTTCTTCTTTTTCTCCAGCTGCCTGTAGATCAACACCCAGGCGCAATCCCTTTCTGTATCTACTTCACATTTACCTTTATTCATCCCGCCGCATGGGCCATTAAGCATGCCCTTTGGGCAAAGAGTGACCGGGCAGATACCGGCGGTCAGATCCAGGACGCATTCGCCGCAGGCAAGGCATTTTTCATAAAAATCACCCCGGCCGTCCATCACCGCGCCAAAAAGCGTGTCGCATGCCGGGAAGATATCGCGCTCAAGGCGGATATTCTCTTTTACCGACTGCACTCCTAAACCGCAGGCAAGCACCAAAACCGCGTCGCTGTTTTTTAAAGCAAGTATGTTTTTAGCCAGTTCAGCCTTGACCTTGGATGCCAAACACGGCGCGCTTGGTATGCTTACGCCGGTGATCGTCTTTCCGCATGCCGTAAGAGATCCCTGCATGGCTTTTACCTCCGGCTCGCCTCCGGTTTTACAAATCGTGGCGCACTCGCCGCAGCCGATCAAAAAGACCTTATCCTGGCCTTTAAGCATCCTGGTTATCTCATCTTTGGTTTTTTGCCGGGTAACGATCATAGTGGAATTTTAACACAAAAATATGCCTATCTCAAGCAAAATAGCGGGGTTTTATCCCTTTTGAAAACGCTTTAGTCGCGGAAATAATCTTTCATATTATCAAAAAACTCTTTGCTTCTGCGGCCAGGCTCTCCGATAATATCTTCAAGTTCGCAATCATCCGCCATTGGTTCGCCTAATGCCTGCAGATCCACGAATTTATCCAGGACGCCTCCTTCTTCCAGGAAGCGCGACAACTGAGTGAATATGGTTCCGCCTGCGGCAACCAGGCTGCGCACAGAGCGGTCGATATTAGGTTTGGACAAGAAAAGATTCGCCTTTGCCCGCGTACAGGCGACATAGAACAACCTCCGCTCCTCTTCAATCTCATCCTGGCTTTCCAGGGAAAGATAAGAAGGCAGGTGCCCTTCAGCGACATAAATGATGAAAACCGTATGCCACTCCAGCCCTTTTGCCGAATGTATCGTGGATAATGTCAGCGTGGAATCATCTTTATCCGCCTGCTTTGATTCTACTAACCCGCGCTCCGGAG
>JBAZNG010000036.1:0-11094 GCA_041649385.1 Candidatus Omnitrophota bacterium
TGACGAATTAAGCGATTGTTATTTTAATTTAGGGGAGATCTGCATGTTACAAAAGCAATACCAGCCTGCCTTGGAGAATTATCTTACCGGACTGGATATTGATAAAAAGCAAAATAATAAACTGAACCTCTCCGGCGATTACATTATGCTTGGAGAGCTGTATGCGGAGATGGATCAGAAAGCCCAGGCAGAAAAGTATTTTCTGGATGCCGTAGAAATAGCCAAAGAGCTGAATAACCGGATGGACCTGGCGGATGCTTATAATAACCTGGGAGTTTTATATAAGGCTGACGGTAAGATACGTAAGGCGCGGGATTCCTGGCGCCTGGCGCAGGAGATCTACAAACAGAGCGACCCGGTGCGTTCAGAGCAGGTAAAGAATAATCTGCTGGGCCTTGATCAATAGAAACAGTTTCCAACCTAAAGCGGAAACTGTTTCCCGATTGACCTGGAAACAGTTTCGGTTCTTTGTTTTGGGGTGGTGGGGTGCCCTTGAAAATGAGCGTTAGAATATGCTATACTTTTTGTGTAAATTGACATTTTGACAATTTGGCTTTTTTACCTAATGATAAAGGCTAACCAGCAGTAATGCTGGGGCGCAAAGCTTCCGGTCCTAGGCAGTTTAGGGGACAGCGGGGTTGCCAAGTAGGGTGAAAACCCTAAAAGGTGCCTTTTAGGGTTTTTTGTTTTTTATACATCTCTCATAAAGAAAGGAGCGAAAATGAGAAAAGTAATGCATAAGGTGATCGCCAGGGCGAAAAAGCAGCATCGCAGGCAGATGAATTTTCTTAAAGCCCTGAGGTTATTTGAGGGGATGCCGCTATTCGGTTTGCGCGGCAACAAATAATTTAGTAATTAAAAGGAGGCGCTTGAATATGCTTTCTAACCAAAGACAGCTACTTACACATAGAGTGATCACTATGCTGGGCCGTAAAGAGATGGATTTTCTGGATAAATTAGGAAAAGATGCTTTGTTTTCTACCGGGCATAAACTGTCTTATAATGATATCTTGCAGGGATTGATCGATTTTGCCATGGAGGCAGGTGTATCCGGGGAAAATATTAATTCTGCAACCACTTGGAAACAAAGTTTACTGGAAAAGCTGCAATATCACAAAGAGTCTTAAAGAAGGAGGCATAGCGATGAAAAAGGCTGGTATTTTAGCGGTTGTTTTTATGGCTGTTTTTTCAGCCCAATGTTTTGCGGAAACAGTAGTTCCGGAACCAATGGCTGAACCGGAGTTCCAGATAGAAGCTGAAAAGATCCCCTACAGCAAGACAGCATTGAATAAGCTGGAAAGGGGGACGGCAAATATGGCGACATTCTGGATGGAGCTACCGGCTAGCGTAGCCAGGGTTTCCAGCGAAAGTAACCCTGTAATGGGAGCTACAGTGGGAGCTGTGAACGGTGTTTTTACCAGCGCTATACGCGGCTTAACAGCAATATTTGATGTAGCTACTTTTATGATACCTTCATACAGTAAACCGGTAATGAAACCGGAATATGCGATAAATTCGCTGGATACCAGTATGCGCAGTTTTCTCTGGTAATTTTTGTTAGATTCTGCCGCCTCCTGCGTCAATTATGGCAGGAGGTGGCAAATGAAAAGAATAATACTGTTTTTAACCTGCCTGTTATTCATTATTTCCCCTTGTTGCAATTTGGCTGCTCAGGAAGCGGAGTGGGAGGAGATCGGCGGCGATATATTTGATGTGCGCTGTATTCTGGCCATTGGAGAAAAATCCCAGGATATCCTGGTTGGAAACAATGGAAATATTTTCTGTAGCTTTGACCTGGGGAAGAGCTGGACAAGGTCATTTTCATTGCGTGGTAATAATAAGAATATCAACCAGATTGTACCCGCCTTCCCGGGCAAGCAGACTGTTTATGCTGCTACGGACCAGGGGGTTTATGCCAGCATTAATGCCGGCATAAAATGGAAGAAGGTCTTTAGCGGCTTAAGCAAAGAAGAGAATATGTGCACGTCCCTGGCGGTAAAAGGCAAAACAATAATCTTAGGCACCAATAAAGGGCTTTACATAAGCAAAGACGCCGGCCGCAGCTGGGGAAAGGAAACCGGCGTGCTTGGCCGAAGCCGCATATTGAATATAGAAGTTTATCCTGCCGGTAAGAAAACATATTATTATGCGGCTACTATCAATGGTGTATTCAGGAAACAGGACGATGGTGCTTGGGAGAAGATCTATAGTCAAAGCGATAAGGCTGATGCTGTTAATGATGAGCAAGGAAATATTACTGATAGCCAAGGGTATTACTTTGGGATACGCTACATAAAGTGTGACCAAAGCCGTGAAGGAGTATTATATTTATCTACTGGTAAAGGAATTTACAAAAGCGTAGATGGAGGCGATCACTGGGAGAGCATTGCCGAATATGGGCTCCTGGAAAGAGATGTTAAATATCTGTGCTTAGCCGCGCCTGGGAGGCTTTTTGCAGTAACGGATTCAGGTATTTTTATGTTCAATAATAGCCGATGGCTTGAGCAGACCGGCAGCTTGAGCACGGGCATAATAAATACTTTAGCCATATCTGAACAGGGCACATTGTTCATAGGAGCCAGTAAAGGTATATTTAAGTCGGTTGTGCCCGGCGGGGTAATTTCTTATGGAAATAAAATAGGCGACTATTCCGCGAATGAGCCGAAGATCAACCTTGTCCAGCAGGCGGCTATAGCTTATGCGGAGGTAAGCCCTGAGAAAATAAAGAAATGGAGAAAGCAAGCCGCTAAAAAAGCTTTTTTCCCGGTAGTCAGCGTTGGATTAGAGAGGGATTCTTCTGACCTCTGGCATTGGGAAAGCGGTTCTACGGCTATTGGCCAAAGCGGCGATGATCTGTTAAGAAAGGGCAAAGATAATATTGATTGGGATGTACGTTTAAGCTGGAATTTGGGCGAAATCATCTGGAATGACGATCAGGCAGCTATTGATGTGCGCAGTAAACTGATGGTAGAGCTGCGTGATGATATTTTAGACCAGGTGAATAAGCTGTATTTTGAACGCCTGCGCGTTAAGATGGAGCTGGCAGGCTTGAGCCTTGAGGATGTAAGAAAACGCAATGAAAAGGAACTGAAGCTTCAGGAACTGACCGCATCGCTTGACGCGCTCACCGGCGGATATTTTTCCCACTCAACTAAGGCGTAAGGGAAAAGCTACCAGAAAAATTCTTGCAATTGGCCGGCCTTTATGCTAATTTATTAACACTCCCATTTTTTATTAACCCATAAAAGAAAAGGATTCACAAAATGAGCGTTGTTCATTTCAGCGATGCGAATTTTAAGAAAGAAGCGCTAGAATCCAAACTTCCGGTGTTGGTGGATTTTTGGGCTACCTGGTGCGGCCCATGCAAGATGATCGCTCCTTTGATCGAGGAGGCGGCTAAAGAGTATGCCGGAAAGATGCTTATCGGCAAAATGGATGTGGATGCAAATTCAGCTATCCCTACACAGTTCGGTGTGATGTCCATACCTACGCTGGTTTTTATTAAGAACGGCAAGATCATGGACCAGGTCGTTGGCGCGGTAAGTAAGCCCGAATTACGCCGGAAGATCGAAGAAAACCTCTAATGAAGAAAGTATTTATTGCCGCGACAAAGCAAAATGACGGCAAGACCACTGTTTCTTTGGGGCTGATCTGCAACTTTCAGAAGAAATTCAAGAGGGTAGGTTTTATCAAGCCTATCGGACAGCGTTATCTTGAGGAAGAGGGCTTAAAGATTGACGAGGATTCTATCCTCGTGGAAGAGGTTTGCGGCATTAAGTGCGGGCTTAAGGATATGAGCCCGATCGCGGTTGAAAAAGGCTTTACGGAAAAATATATTTTAAAGCCGGATAAGAAAGCGATCACCCGGCAGATCCAGAGTTCTTTCCGCAGGATCTCTCAAAGGCAGAATCTGGTGGTTATTGAAGGCACTGGGCACGCCGGCGTTGGTTCGGTGTTCGACCACTCTAATGCTACCGTGGCAAAACTTCTGGGTTCAAAGGTGATAATCGTTTCCTCCGGCGGCGTCGGCCGGCCGATTGACGAAATCGTATTGAATAAAGCGTTATTTGAGAAGGAAGGGGTAAAAGTACTTGGCGCGATCATTAACAAGGTCCTGCCCGATAAATTTGATAAAATAAGCCGTTTTGTGCGTAGCGGCCTGGAAAGAAAAGGCGTGAAGGTCTTGGGGGTTGTTCCCTATAATCCGATGTTAGCCCGCCCGACAATCGAGCAGATACTTGATGAATCGGATTTTCAGGTTTTAAGTGGGGCGGAATTTTTAGAAACTGAAGTTTCTCAGGTATTCGTAGGGGCAATGGAGCCGCTCGATGCTGTTAAGTATATCAATAATGATAGCCTGATGATTACCCCGGGAGACAGGCAGGATATGATCAGGGCTGCCTTAAGTTGTTTTCGTGACGCTCCAGGCAAGCGGCCGAAGATCTGCGGTATCGTGCTTTCCGGGGGGATTACTCCGGATGAACCGATCATGAGCATGCTGAGAGATGCGCATATTCCCGTACTGCTGGCCAAGTCGGATACTTACGACGTAGCTACCCGTGTCCATGATATGACTGTTAAGATCCGGCCTTGCGATAAGAATAAAATCAACGCGGTAGTAAAATTGATCCGTGACCATGTTGACTTAGATGCGATATTGAAAGGAATTTAAAAATGAGCGCAATCAAGAAGATCCGTGAACAGGCAAGAAAAATCAAAAAGACGATCATCCTGCCGGAATACCAGGATAAAAGGACAATTGAAGCGGCGCGTATCATTAAAGAAGAAGGCCTGGCTGTGCCGGTGGTGCTGACTCCGGAAATGGTGGATAAGAATGAGAAAGAAAAATATATCCAGGAATTTTACGCGCTTTATAAGGATAAAGATATTGATCTGAATAAGGCAAAAGAGCTTTTTAATGACACGCTTTACGTTGCAGCAATGATGACCCACAAGGGCTTAGTCGATGGGCTTGTTGCCGGAGCAAGCCATACAACCCCGGATATGGCACGCGCCTGTATCCGTTGTGTCGGCATAGACCAGCGTTTCACTATCGCCTCCAGTTGTTTTATCATGGAAGTGCCTAATTGCGCTTATGGCGATGCCGGGACTTTTATTTTTGCCGATTGCGGGATAATCCCTGACCCTAATGCCAGGCAATTGTCCTGTATCGCTATTGCCGCTTCGGAGTTAGCCAACAAGGTACTAAATATAACGCCGAAAGTCGCCTTTATCAGCTATTCTACCAAAGGTTCGGCGAAAACAAGGTCCGCGGAAAAGATCATGCAGGCATTGGCTTCGGTAAAGGAATCCACGCCGGGTTTACTTATTGATGGCGAGATGCAGGTGGATGCGGCGATCGTGCCTGAAGTAGCCAGTATCAAAGCCCCTGAAAGCCCATTGGCAGGCAAGGCGAATGTATTAATATTCCCTAATCTGGAAGCAGGCAATATTGGCTATAAACTTACACAGAGGCTTTCCGGCGCGCGGGCTCTTGGGCCGTTATTCCTGGGATTGAACAAACCTGCCAGCGATCTTTCGCGTGGTTGTTTCGTGGAGGATATCGTGGATTGTGTGGCGGTTACGGCAATCCGCGCTCAATAAAATGATAAAAATACTTGTTATTAACAGTGGCAGTTCGTCAATAAAATACAAGTTTTTCCATATGCCCTCGGAAACCGTTGTTTCTAAGGGCACGATCGAACATATTGGCGAGGAAGGTTCGCCTGTTAAAAACCATTACGTGGGACTGAAAGCTATCCTGGAACGGGTTGATGGGGTCAATGCTGTCGGCCACAGGGTGGTGCACGGAGCTGAAAAATTCAAACAGCCTGTTTTAGTCAACGCTGAAGTGATCAAAGGGATAAAAAAGTGTGCGAGCATCGCGCCTTTGCATAATCCGGCTAACCTTTCGGGAATACTTGCCTGCGCGAAACTCATTAGCGGCGTAAAGCAGGTAGCGGTTTTTGATACGGCATTTCATCAGAGTATACCCGATTACGCCTATATCTACGGCCTGCCTTATGAATATTACCAGAAATTCGGCATAAGGAAATATGGTTTTCACGGTACAAGCCATCAATATGTGGCTCACGAAGCGGCCAAACTCATGAAAACGCCATTAAGCAAACTTAAGCTGATCACCTGTCATTTAGGGAACGGCTGCAGTATTACCGCCATAGATAAGGGTAGGTCCGTAGATACAAGTATGGGTTTTACTCCACTGGAAGGGTTGGTAATGGGTACTCGCTGCGGCGATGTTGATCCGGCACTGATCACGCATATTATGCGTAAAAGGAATTTTGACCCGAAATCCATGGAAAGAATGTTGAATAAAGAAAGCGGCCTTAAAGGTATTTCCGGTATAAGCAATGATATGCGTGTTTTGGAGGAGAGAGCTAACGCTGGTTCGGTCCGCGCGCGTTTAGCCCGCGATATTTTTGCTTACCGGATCAGGAAATATATCGGCGCCTATATGACGGTAATGAGTGGGCTTGACGCTTTAGTCTTTACCGCAGGTATCGGGGAGAACCAGGCTTCCGTAAGGGATAAAGTATGCAAGGGGCTTTTTAGCTGCCTGGGGAAAAAGCCAAAGATACTGGTGATCCCCACCAATGAAGAGTTAATGATAGCGCGCCAGACCTACGCGCTGATTAAGGAGAAGTAAAATGCTGAAAACTTTCTTGAATGCGAAGATACACAAGGCAACCATTACAGAAGCAAACCTTTATTACGAAGGCAGTATTACTATTGACGCTAAACTGATCAAGGCAGCCGGCATAGCAGAATATGAGAAAGTTGAAGTGCTTAACTTGAATAACGGTTTGCGCCTGGAGACCTATGTTATTTCCGGTAAAGCCGGGTCGGGGGTAGTCTGCCTTAACGGCCCTGCCGCGCGCGGAGCCTGCCCTGGAGATCATGTGATCATTTTGTCTTATGTTTTATTGGATGAAAAGGGCGCTAAAAATAACCGCCCGAAAGTGATAAAATTAGATGCCAAAAACCGCATTAAGAATTAGAATTTACGGAGATAATGTTTTAAGGCGTAAAGCTGTTTTGGTAAAGAGCGTTACAGCAGAGTGCCAGGAAACCTTAAGCCGCATGGCTATCACTATGTATGAGGGCGGTGGTATTGGGTTGGCTGCCCCGCAGGTAGGTATCAGCCAGCAGTTGATTGTTGTGGATATTGGCACAGGATTGTATAAGCTGGTCAACCCGCGCATCATCAAAAGGCAGGGTACGCAGGTAACACAGGAAGGCTGCCTGAGCGTCCCGGGTATTTGTATAAATGTGAAAAGAGCCAAAAAGATCTGGCTGAAAGCCCTTGACGCTGATGGTAAGTTTGTGGATATTCAGGCAGAAGACCTGTTGGCCTGCGCTTTTCAGCATGAAATCGACCATCTTAAAGGGAAAATGATCGTTGATTACGCCAAACTTTTTGACAAGATGAAGATCAAGAAGAAATTGGAGGCTTTGGAAAGAAGATCCAGGGATACTTCCAATAATGAACCTGCCTTAAAACAATGCAGGTTAAAAATATAAGGAATAATTTATTATGCATGATCTGATCATTATTGGAGCCGGGCCGGCGGGATTGACCGCAGCGCTTTATGCCGGTAGAAGCCTCTTAAATACGCTTTTAATTGAGAAAATGGTTGTCGGCGGCAGGATACTGATGAGTGAAACTATTGAAAATTATCCCGGTTTTCCAGAAGGGATCTTGACCAGTGAGCTTATCTTGCGTATGCAGGCGCAGGTTGACAGCCTGGGCGTAAAAATTGAGAATGATGAAGTAGTGGGTATAGATTGTCAGCTTAAAACAGTCAAGACGTCATCCGGCGAATACCACGCTAAAGCGATTATTATTGCTGCCGGCGCCCGGCCGCGTAAATTGCAGGTCCCCGGAGAAGAAAAATATACGGGTAAGGGTGTTTCATATTGCGCGACATGCGACGCTCCTTTTTATAAAGGCAAAGATGTGATCATAGTCGGAGGCGGCAATGCCGTTGCCGAGGAAGCGTTGTATCTGGCGCGTTTTGCGGCAAGCGTGAGCATTATCCACCGCCGCCAGGATTTGCGCGCCTCAGGTATATTACAGCAAAGGCTGCGCAATGAACCCAAGATTAAGTTTATCCTGAATAACGTAGTTACGCAGATTATCGGCAGCCAGAAAGTTTCCGCGGTAAAGGCCAAAGATGTAGTTACCGGCGAGGAGAAAGAGGTTGCCTGTGACGGAGTTTTTATTTATATCGGTTATCAGCCGGAAACAAACTTTTTAAAAGGCAAATTGCAGTTAGATGAAGCCGGTTTTATCGTGGCTAACGAGGATTTAAGCACGTCAGAACCGGGAGTTTTTGTCTGCGGCGATTGCCGTAAAAAAACGCTTTATCAGGTGATCAATGCCTGCGGAGACGGCGCGATTGCCGCGGATTCCGCATACAAATTTATCGTTAAATAAGAAAGGATAAATGGGTAAATATCCTACGACTAATAAGAAATTGATTGATTGGGTCAATAAAATGGCCAAGCTTTGTCAGCCGGATGCCGTGGTCTGGATCGACGGATCCGAGGCGCAGAAAAGGCAGTTGGAGGATGAGTCGGTTGCTGCCAGTGAATTGACCCGCCTAAACCGGGAAAAGCTTCCCGGATGTTTCCTGCACCGTACTGCGCATGATGACGTCTCCCGCACAGAGCACCTTACTTTTATTTGTACTAAAAGAAAACACGATGCAGGGCCGAATAATAACTGGATGTCTCCAGCTGTTGCCTACCGTAAAGCCGGCGCTATATTTAAAGGCGCGATGAAGTCAAGGACGATGTATGTCATTCCTTTTTCTATGGGCCCGGTAGGCTCGCGTTTTAGCAAGATCGGCGTGGAATTGACCGATTCGCGCTATGTTGTCTTGAATATGTCAATTATGACGCGCGTAGGGGATGCGGTTTTAAGGCAACTTGAGAAGGATGATGATTTTACCAAATGCCTGCATTCCAAAGCGCAGCTGGATATCAGCAAAAGATTGATCCTGCATTTTCCCGAAGACAATACTATTTGGAGCGTGGGTTCCGGCTATGGCGGCAATGTCCTGTTGGGCAAGAAATGCCTTTCATTGCGTATTGCCAGCTATGTGGCAAGAAAAGAAAAATGGATGGCAGAACACATGCTGATTATGGGTATTGAGGAGCCGAACGGCCACATTGAGTACATCGCCGCGGCTTTTCCCAGCGCCTGCGGTAAAACCAACCTGGCGATGCTCCTTCCTCCGGAAGGATTAAAACGGAAAGGCTACCGTATATGGACAGTGGGCGATGATATTGCCTGGATGCGCGTTGATTCCGACGGTTCTCTCTGGGCGGTCAATCCGGAGACGGGATTCTTTGGTGTTGCCCCTGGTACGAATTCAAAGACCAATCCGAATATGGTAGAAACTATCCGGAAGAATACAATATTTACGAATGTTTTGCTTAAGCCTGATGGCACGGTCTGGTGGGAGGGCGCTGACGGCGAGGTGCCTGCTTCCGGGATCGACTGGAAAGGCAACCCCTGGAAGCCGAATACGCTTGATGCCGCAGGAAGCATTATTAAAGGCGCGCATGCCAATAGCAGGTTTACCGTTCCGATCACTAATTGCCCGACAGCGTCATTTCGCCTTGAGCAGCATCATGGCGTGCCTATTTCAGCGATTATTTTTGGAGGTAGGAGGGAACATGTTTCTCCGTTAGTTTATGAATCTTTTAACTGGCAGCATGGTGTATTTGTAGGGGCGACGATGGGTTCGGAACTTACCGCTGCCCAGGTGGGCAAGCTTGGCCAGGTCCGGCGTGACCCAATGGCCATGCTTCCGTTTTGCGGTTACAATATGGCGGATTATTTCCGGCACTGGCTGAATATGGGCAATCTTATGCATAAACCTCCCAAGATCTTCCACGTGAACTGGTTCCGCATCGATAAATCAGGCAAGTTCCTCTGGCCGGGCTTCAGGGAAAACCTGCGCGTCCTGGAGTGGATACTTGCCCGCTGCGATAACCGGGTAAACGCCGTAAAAACACCTATTGGTTATTTGCCTTATGCTTTTGATATCGATATGACCGGTATCAAGCTGCCTGAAGGCGCGCTGAATGAACTATTAAGGGTAGACAGGGATAATTGGATTGAAGAGCTTAAGGGTATTAAGAAATTCTTCCGTGATTTCGGCAGGGACCTACCCGGACAGATCTGGTTTGAGTATGAGGAATTATTAAAAAGGCTGAAAGCGAATGAGTGAACAGGTACTGCTGAATACGGACCTTAAAAACTTAAAATTATTCCGTAGAGGTAAGGTCAGGGATGTCTATGATCTGGCGGATAAGCTGTTGATCGTTTCTACTGACCGGGTTTCCTGTTTTGATGTTGTATTGCCCTGCGGCATTCCCTATAAGGGAAAAGTGCTTACGAGTATTTCTTTATTCTGGTTTGATTTTATCAAAAGTATCATGCCGCACCATTTTATTACCGCTGACCTGAACAACTATTCGGCAGAGACACAACAATATGCAGAACAGCTTAACGGCCGTTCCATGCTTGTATTGAAAAGCAAAGCTTTACCGGTGGAATGTGTTGTGCGCGGTTATTTATCCGGTTCCGGATGGAAGGAATACCAGAAACAAGGTTCGATATGCGGGATCCCTCTGCCCAAGGGGCTCAAAGAGTCGGATAAACTGCCCGAAGAGATCTTTACGCCTACTACTAAGGCGGATGTCGGCCACGACCAGAATGTTGATCAGCGTTACGTAGAGAACCTGTTGGGTAAAGAGGTGGCAGAAAAAATAAAAGAGAAAAGTATAGAAATTTATAAAAAAGCAAGCGCATATGCCTTGTCTAAAGGGATAATCATCGCTGATACTAAATTTGAGTTTGGTTTGCATAACGGCGAGTTGATCATTATTGATGAGGTGCTTACCCCGGATTCCTCGCGTTTCTGGCCGCTGGAAGAGTATACTCCCGGCAGGGGCCAGCCTAGTTTTGATAAACAGTTCGTGCGTGATTATTTAGAAAGCCTGGATTGGGATAAAACTCCTCCTGCGCCTGGCCTGCCGGAAGAGATCATCTCTAAAACA
>JBAZNG010000037.1:0-11066 GCA_041649385.1 Candidatus Omnitrophota bacterium
GATCGTTGCCACGTTTGTGGATATCCAGCACAGGATCATCCCCGATGAGATATCCGTCGGCGGTTTGATCCTCGGGTTTATCCTCTTATCCATCAAAGGGGTAGATTTTAATCCCTTAAGGTTTAGTTTCCGGTTTTCTTTGGGGTCTTTATTAGGGATAGTAGTAGGCGCGGGCGCGATATATCTTACCGGAAAACTGTTCGACCTGGTATATTTTAAGATGCTTAAAAAACCACCTATCGACGGAGAGACCGAATCCATGGGCGGGGGGGATGTAAAGCTGATGGGGATGATCGGAGCGTTTCTCGGGTGGCAGACAGCGTTGCTTACTTTTTTCATCGCTCCCTTCCTGGGGGTTGTCATCGGCGTAGCCAATTTGCTGATTAAGAAAGAACATACGATCCCTTATGGCCCATTTTTATCCCTGGCGGCTTTGATCGCTTTATTTTTCGGCAGCCAGATCATCAGGATACTTTTCCCGCTGTGATAGACTTTGCCAGTTTTCCTTCCCGGGAACAATGGCAGCGCATCGGCACGCATAAACGTTCCGGAGTGCTTGTGCCGTTGTTTTCAGTGCATTCAAAGAACAGCGCCGGTATCGGCGATTCTTCCGATCTAAAGCTTATTATCAAGTGGGCGAGGCTTACCGGCAACTCCATTATTCAATTACTGCCTTTAAATGAACTTGGAGGGGTCAATTGCCCCTATGATTCGGTAAGTTCATTCGCTCTTGAGCCTGCGTATATCAGTTTAAAGGATATCCCCGGGTTTAAGCCTGCCGCTTTGCGGCTTAACCCTGACCCGGGGGAATTCGTTGATTACGCGATCAGAAAAGAAAAACTGCGCATACTCTGGGAGATATTCCTGCCGTTAGATTTAAGCGAAGCGGAAGAGTTTGAACAATTCCAGAAAGACAATGTCTACTGGCTGATGGATTTTGCGCTTTTTAAGGTGCTTAAGGATCTTCATCAGGGCAGGCCTTGGTATGAATGGCCGGAAGAATTCAAGAGCCATAACCGCAAAGCTCTGGATTGTTTTCGCTACGAGCATATTGAGGCGGTCACTTTCCAGATGTGGCTGCAGTGGGTGCTGTTTAAGCAATTTTGCGGCGTTAAGATAGAGGCGGGGAAAAATAAAGTTTTATTAAAAGGGGACTTGCCTATACTGGTATCCCGCGACAGCGCCGATGTCTGGAGTCACCCTGAGTTTTTCAAGCTTGATTTTGCAAGTGGCGCTCCACCGGATATGTATTGCGCCAAGGGCCAGCGATGGGGAATGCCGACTTATAACTGGCAGAATATCGCCGCAGACAGTTACCGTTATATCAAGGAGAAACTCAAGTACGCCGAGAATTTCTATGACATCTTAAGGGTAGACCATGTTGTCGGTTTATTCCGTATCTGGAGTATTCCTTATAATGAGCCTGCAGAGAATCGGGGATTAAACGGCACGTTTGACCCAAGAGAGGAAAGCCTTTGGCGTGAGCATGGCCGCAATATCCTGGATATCCTGATAAAAAATACTAAGATGCTGCTTTGCGCCGAGGACCTTGGGGTGATTCCAAAAGCCTGCCCTGAAGCGTTAAAGGAGTTTGGCATACCCGGCAATGACGTGCAGCGCTGGGTAAAGGATTGGGATAAGCGCCATGATTTTATTCCTCCGGAAGAATTCCGCGAACTTGCCGTGGCAACACTTTCCACGCATGATACGACTAATTTTAAGGCCTGGTGGCAGTATGAGGCAGGCACAGTGGATGAGGGGTTATTTGTAAGGAAATGTAATGAACGCGGTATTGATTTTGCCAGAGTGAAGCCGGAGTTGTTTGATCTAACCCGGTCTTTTCATGGAAGGTTGCGTTGGAAAGAAGAAGTTGATACCGTTGAAAAGCTAACCTGGATCTTAGGCAGGAAGAAAGAGGATGTCGGTGATTTCATCGATCTTTACCTGAATAGTTACCTGGAAAAAGAAAAACTCTGGGCATTATTAGGATATATTAAGCCGCTTGAAGAGGAAGCAAGCGATGAACTCCTGGAAAAAGCGATAAAACTTACGCTTGATTCAAAAGCGGTATTTTCCATCCATTCCATAAGCGATTGGCTTGGCCTGGCAGGGATATTTGAAGGCGATCCCTATCGTTACAGGATTAATCTCCCGGGAACAGTCAGCCCCGGGAACTGGTCCTTAAGGCTTCCGCTAACTTTGGAAACACTACTTACCCACGCAGTAAATAAGAAGATCCTCGCGATGAACCGCTCCGCGAAGAGAACCGTTTAATGTCCCTATTAAAAGATTCGGAATTTTACATATCCAAGCGTATTGGCCGGGCGATCACAGATTATCATATGGTCGCCGAAGGCGACAAGATCGCTGTGGCAGTATCCGGAGGCAAGGACAGTATGACCTTGCTGCGGCTTTTACTTGACCGCAAGGCGTTCGTGCCTGTTAAATATGAAGTGATTGCCATTCACATTGACCAGGGTTATCCAAAATCCATTGCCGCCAAATTAGTAAAACAGTTTAAGAAGCTCAAAGTAAAATACTACATCAAAAAAATAGACGCGCTTAAGAAAACCCCTAAAAAAGATATTAATTGTTTCTGGTGCGCCTGGAACAGGAGAAAGGCCCTCTTTGAACTTTCTTACAAATTAGGGTGCACTAAAGTCGCCCTCGGCCACCATATGGATGATATAATTGAGACGATTTTACTCAACCTGTTCTTCCAGGGGGAGATCTCCGCGATGATGCCTTTTCAAAAACTGTTTAAAGGCAAGATCACGCTGATCCGGCCATTGGCTTATGTGGAGGAGCGCCTGATCCGGCGTTTTGTGAAAGAAGAGAAGATTATGCATGACTCTTGTGCCTGCCCGCATTCAGAGACAAACAAACGCGCCAAGATGGGCAGGTTCATCGCTGAAATCGAACGTATTTGCCCGGAAGTAAAAAAGAATATCTTTCGTTCTGTTAAGCGGGTTAAAGCTCAATATTTGCTTTAAGAAACCTATTGCTAATGTTATAATGAAACAAATTTTGGAGGGGCGATGGGCGTAACCATTTATTATTTTTCAGCTACCGGTAATTCTTTGGTAGCAGCCAGGGATATAGCGTCTGAACTTCAAGATGCGCGGTTAGTGCCTATAACTAAAGCGTTTGGCATCGGCAGTGAAGAGCAGGCCGATGCCGTCGGGATAATTTTCCCGGTATATATGTTCGGTTTACCGCTTATTGTCGCTGATTTCTTAAGAACACTTAAGGTTAAACAGGGCGCTTATGTTTTTACTTTAGCTACGCTTGGCGGATTACCAGGCAGGGCGCATAGTTTAGCTGGGGCAATACTTAAAAAGCGCGGGATCAAGTTAGCGGCTGGTTTTTCAATGATCATGCCGGGCAATTATACTCCGCTATATGGGGCGATCCCTGAAGATAAACAGCAAGGGTTGTTTGAGAAAGAAAAGTCCAGGATTAAAGAAATAGCCAGGTTTGTGCGTGAACGAAAAAGCGCGGTTTTTGAAGAAAAGCCTTTCTTGGCCAATTTTTTGCTTTATTTGTTATTGTATCGTGCAGGCTCAAGACAGATACTTGGAGCAGCCAAGGGTTTTTGGGTTACAGAAGCCTGTATTAAATGCGGCCTTTGCGCTAAAGTTTGCCCGGTGGCGAATATTGAGTTAAAAGATGGTTTGCCTTCCTGGCTTAACCATTGTCAGCATTGTATGGCTTGTTTACAGTGGTGCCCGGTAGAGGCTATTCAGTATAAAAAAGCAACTCTGGGTAGAAAAAGGTATCACCATCCTGATGTTAGTGAAAGGGATATCCGGGGGCAAAGAGAGTTATTTTCAGCTTAAATTTTTAATGGCGTAAATTTTGGAGAGGTGCCGGAGCGGTCGAATGGAAAGAGCAGGCTGTTATGGGGATATGCGCGCAAACAGTTAATCCCAAACTTGTTTCAGCTGGTAGGTCTGGTGCTTTTAAACGCAATTCTCTCTATGGCAATCCTGCTACAAGGGAAGGTAGAATTAAGGGTGGGATTAATGCCATTCTGGCGATAAAGAATAATCCTCGTACTAATTTTACGATAGCAAAAGAATTTGTTAAACCTATAAGGTCAAGTGAATTAGCCGAATTCCTTGGCATCGTTTTAGGGGATGGTTCGGTTTCAGATTATCAGGTAAAGATATACTGTAATTCTATGCATGATTACGATTATGCATTATTTATTAGAACTTTAATTAATAATACTCTTGGGTTAGACGTTGCAATACATAATAGGGTGAAAAATACGCTTGAGTTGGTTGTCTCTAGTGTAAAATTAGTTAAATTCCTTAATGATCAGGGAATTTACTCTGGAAATAAAATACTGAATAAAAGCGTTGTCCCCGGATGGGTTAAAACAAGTTGTGATTATATGAAGAGTTGTTTACGGGGGTTAATGGATACAGACGGCAGTATTTATTTTCATAATCACGTTACAAAAGGTTATCAGTATAGAAATCCTGTTTTATGCTTTACCAGTCATTCCGAAGCCATTCTTCATTCAGTGAATGAGATTTTCTCTGATTTAGGGTTTAATGTAAAGAATAGCAGGGCACAGGATAGGATTTTTATATATAATTGTGATGAAATAATCAAATATAGAGATTTGATAGGGAGTAGTAATCCTTATTTTCTAAATCGTCTTAAATCTTTTTAAGAAGCAAAGTATTTGGAGAGGTGGCTGAGTGGTCGAAAGCGCATGTCTGGAGAACATGTGAGCCGCAAGGCTCCCAGGGTTCGAATCCCTGCCTCTCCGCCAAAATTTGCTCAAGTAAAATCTTACAAATTTTGGCGAGATCTCGCCCACCAAAAATTACTTTGTAATTTCTGGTGAGGCGGATCCGCTAGTAAAGGATAGGGCGCTGCTTCAAACAAGAGACGGAAGGGGCCTTTCGTCGAAAAATTGAGGCGGCGCTCTTTTATTAGAAATAGCTTGACAGATGTAGGCGTATAGTGTATATTTGATACTGGAAACCATTTCCATTAGTTCTGTCTACGTTAGATAAGGAGCAATATTAAAAATGCCAAGAGGTGAATGCAGGGGGCAGGGTTGGTGGCACGGTAAATTCAGGGGTTGCGGCTATAGGCTTACCTTGGGCCGGGAGGCGATCCTTGATATTTTATCTAAAGAAGAAGGCCACTTGAGCGCCGAAGATATTTATATGAAGGTCCATCCGAAATACCCTAATGTCGGGCTTACCACAGTTTACAGGACTTTAGATGTTTTGTCTAATCTCGGGATGGTTTATAAGCTTGATTTTGGAGACGGCAGGGCGCGCTACGAATTAGCTGAAGGGCCAAAAGGCGCTCATCATCACCATCATTTAGTATGCACTGGGTGCAATAAGGTGATCGATTATACGGATTTTATTGATGATGAAGTGGAGCTTTTACAGCAGACGGAAAAAGGCCTGGAGAAGAAGTATGATTTTAAGATCAACAACCATGTTATTCAATTTTACGGTTTATGCGCCAAATGCAGAGGTAACAAATAGCTGCTATATTTTTTTACCAATTAATGGAAATGGCTTTCATTAACAGAAAGGAAGGTGGTAACTATGCCAGGTTTTAATGGAACAGGCCCCAGGGGAGAAGGGCCGCTAACGGGTGGCGGCAGAGGATTTTGCGCGGTGAATTTAACTGATCAAGACGTAATGCCGGGTGCCGGAAGAAATTTTTCCGGTAGAGGCAGAGGGCGTGGTAACAGAAATTGTTTTTACGCTACAGGTTTGCCCGGTTGGATGAGAACAGAGAAAGTGACGCCTTTTGTCTTTGCGCGTGGCAGGCAGGCGTCCAATGGTTTTGGCCAAACAGTTTCCAAAGATGAGGAACTGGATATATTAAAAAACCAAGCTGATTTCTTGAAAAATAAGCTTGAGAATACGCAAGCGCGTATTCAGGATCTAGAAGGCAAGAAAGGAGCCGATTAAAGATGAGAGTGGGAGTCGTTTTGGAAGACGAAAATGGCGTTCATGGCAATGTTTGCGCGCATTTCGGCCAGTGCAGGTTTTTCTTTTTAGCGGATATTGATAAGGATAAGAAGAAAATTACGGGTACCCGTATTGTGCCGAATACAGCCGCACACGGAGGTGGCGGGTGCGTTGCCGTGGATGAAATATTAAAATATAAGATCACCCATGTTATTGCCGGAGGTATGGGTATGGGCGCTCAAGCCAAATTTGCGCAGGCAGGCGTTCAGGTGTTTGGCTATTCCGGAAATGTGCAAAAAGCGCTTGATGATTTTATGAATAACGCCCTGGGCGGGCTTGATGCATGCAAGGAACATGGTGAAGGCGGCAATTGCCATTAGAGAAGAGGTGTCATAATGTGTAGCGAAGAGCAAGCCGCGCATAGCGGGATGATATGTATTACTTCAGAAGGCAAAACTATGGATTCGGTGGTGGATCCCCGTTTCGGGCGGTGTAAGAATTTTATTTTTTTTGATACGGACACCGGTAGTTTTGAAGCGTATGAGAATGCTCATTCTCAGTTTCAGGGTGGAGCGGGTATTCAATCAGGCCAGTTTGTGGTATCTAAAGCCGTTAAGGCCGTGCTTACCGGGAATATCGGGCCCAATGCGCATCAGGTCTTATCTGCCGCCGGAATCAGCGTTTTTACCGGTGTTTCTGGAACAGTAAAAGAGGTAATAGACAACTATAAAAATGGGGAATATCAAACGGCTGATACGCCGAGCGTAGGTTCCAAATTCGGCATGCCGGTTAAGAATAATCAAAGGAAGGAAGGGTAAAATGCCATTTTTTGAGCGATTAGAAAAGATGGATCCTAAACATGTTGATTTGGAAAGAGCGAGAAAATCATTGCGCGAAGAACTTGAAGCAGTTGATTTTTATCAGGAGCGAGTTGATGCAACTGATGATGAAACATTGAAAAAGCTTCTTGAGCATAATATGAACGAAGAAAAAGAACACGCAGCAATGCTTGTGGAGTGGATAAGGAAAAATGATCCAACGCAAGACAGGATGTTTAATGAACATGATTAGGGATAATAGGATTGGATAAGAAAGTTATAGAGAACCATAAGCTTTATTTAGAGCGTAAAGCCTTATATGCCAGTCTCGGTTATGATATTGATAAAGAGCGGGCCTTCATTTTAGAGAAGGCCCAGCCTCTTTACGGAGGTATATTGGAAGCCGGGACAGGCAAGGGGCATTTTGCGCTTGAATTGGCAAAGGCCGGGCATAGTTTTACTACCTTTGATATTTCGGAAACGGAACAGGCTTTTGCGAAGTTAAATCTGAGATATTTTGGTTTAGACAAGCAGGTTGATTTCCGCATTGAAAACGGCGAGTCGTTAAGTTTCAAAGATAAAAGCTTCGAGATTGTTTTTTCCGTTAATACCCTGCATCATTTATCCAATGCTTATCAAGTTATTGATGAGTTCTTGCGCGTACTTTCTTTTGGAGGAAAGCTTATATTAAGCGATTTTACCGATGAAGGCTTTGCGTTAATGGATAAAATACATGCCCGAGAAGGCAATAAGCACCAGGTCAGTAAAACTACTCTTAAGGATATAGGCCGGTATTTGGAAAATAAAGGACTTAAGACAACTAAAAAAAGCAGTAAATTTCAGGAAGTTTTGATAGCGTTTCTTTGATCAATATGATTATTTCAATTGCCAGCGGAAAGGGCGGTACAGGGAAGACCACGGTTGCAGTTAACCTGGCATTGTCACTGGAAAATGTCCAGCTTCTTGATTGCGACGTGGAAGAGCCGAATGTCCACCTTTTTCTTAAACCGCGCATAAGGGAAGAGAATAAGGCATATATCGCTATTCCGGAGGTTGATGAGGCAAAGTGTATTTATTGTGGCAGGTGCCGGGAGGTTTGCGCATACCACGCTATTGCCGTATTACCGGCAAGTGAGGGCAAGAAGGGAAGTGTTTTAGTTTTTTCGCATCTTTGCCATGGATGCGGCGCATGCAGTTTGTTTTGTCCCCAAGGCGCGATAAAAGAAGTTAATAAAGAGATCGGAGTAATTGAGATCGGCGAAAAAGGCGACATGCAGTTTGTGCAGGGCCGCTTGAATATCGGGGAAGCGATGTCTCCACCTTTAATACGTCAGGTTAAGAAGTATATTAATCCTGCAAGGACGGTAATCATTGACTCTCCTCCCGGGACATCATGCCCTGTGATCACGGCGGTTAAGGGGAGCGATTTTTGCGTATTAGTGACAGAGCCGACGCCTTTCGGCCTTAATGACCTGATTTTAGCGGTTGAGGTATTGCGTAAATTGCAGATACCATTTGGCGCAGTCATTAATCGTTCTGATATCGGAGATGGCAAGGTTGAAGGTTATTGTAAGCAAGAAGGTATCCCTATCCTGATGCAGATCCCGTTTAGCAGGGAAATAGCGGTTAGCTATTCTGAAGGTATCCCTATAATAAAAAAGGACGTTTCATATCAGGACAAATTTATTAACCTATACCTTAATATTTGTGGGATAAAGAATGAAACAAATAGCAGTTATTAGCGGTAAAGGGGGGACGGGCAAGACGGTTGTTACCGCCTCGTTTGCCGTTTTAGCCCAAAATAAAGTCATGGTTGATTGCGATGTGGACGCGGCAGACCTGCATCTTTTATTAAACCCTGCCGTAAGAGAACGCCATGAGTTTAGAAGCGGGCAAACCGCGGTTCTTGATAAGAAACTGTGCAATAAATGCGGGAAGTGTATTCCAGTATGCAGATTTGGGGGAATAAAAGCTGACTGTACGATTGAGCGTTTTTCCTGCGAAGGCTGCGCCCTTTGTACCCATATATGCCCGTTTGGGGCTATACATATGGAAGAAAGTATTGCCGGTGAATGGTTTATTTCCGATACCAGATACGGCCCCTTTGTGCATGCAAAGTTAGGCATTGCCGAAGAGAATTCAGGCAAGCTTGTGGCAAAGATACGCCAGGTCGCTGAAGGATTAGCGAAGAGACAGGCGCTTGATTATATGATTATTGACGGCCCTCCGGGTATAGGCTGTCCGGTTATCGCGTCTTTATCGGGAATTGACAGTGCTTTAATTATAACTGAACCGACCATTTCGGGATTGCATGATGCCCGGCGCGTAATAGAGGTAGCTAAACATTTCAATATCCCTGTTAAGTTAGCAGTGAACAAATATGATTTAAATCCGGCAATGACCAAAGAGATAGAGGCTTTTTGCAAGGAGAACGATATACCGGTGGCAGGGAAGATCCCCTTTGATAAAGCAGTCGTTAAGGCGCTGGTTGAAGGTAAAACGATTATTGAATATGCTCACTCTATCGCAGGAAGCGAGATAAAAAAGATTTGGGAGGCAATAAAATAAAAGAAGCGTTTTTGATTCCATCCGGCACAGTGATCGCGGGATTAAAAGGTTTGCCGGAGGGGCACCCGTGCTCTTCGATACTTTGAATAAGTCCTCTTTGCCGGGTAATAGCTGATTATTTGTTAAAACTATAAATGCAAACTAAAATTATAGCTGTAGGCTCAACAAAATTTGAACGTTTTATTCACAGGTGGGGAGTTTCATTTTTAATCGGTGAAGATACGCTTTTTGATACATTTGGTGACCCAAGGGTACTTTTGAATAATATGCGGAAGTTTAATGTTGATGCAACTAAAATAAAACACATTATTCTGTCGCACGATGATTGGGACCATAGCAGGGGGCTGTGGTATTTACTGGATGAACGCAAAGATATTACGGTCTACATTTGTCCCGGATGCAAACAAAGCATAAAGGAAAAAATGGTTTTATCTGGGGTAAAGGTTGTTGAGGCCAGAAAGGCCATCTTGATAAAGGAAGGTATTTATTCTACCGGAGAGCTTTATGGAGAATCAGGAGGCCGTAAGATATACGAGCAGTCTGTGGTAATAGGTACGGTTGATGGATTAGCAGTTATATGTGGTTGCGCGCATCCCGGAGTAGTTAATATCGTCAGGCAGGTTAAGGAATCTTTTCAAAGAGATGTGCGCCTGCTTATTGGAGGTTTTCACCTGAAAGATAATTCAGAAGGAATGAATAAACGCATTATAAAAGAATTGCAAGAACTTGGTGTTCGCAGGATCGCGCCAATGCATTGTACGGGAAAATACGCAACAGGTTTGATGCGTCAAGCATTTGGGCAGGGTTTTATAGAGGCCAAGGAAGGAGGCAGTATAGCATTATGAATAAGATAGTAATTATTGATGAAGATCTTTGTGTTGGTTGTGGGGTTTGTGTTGCGCTTTGCCCTAAGAAGATTTTGTATATTGATAGAAAAAGCGAAAAATGTAAGGTAAATGATGAATTAAAATGCGACCGCCTGCGTGGTTGCGAAAAAGCTTGCCCGGTAAGCGCCATAAAAATTGTTTAACCTGGAGGCCAGAATGAAGATAGGGGTTATAATTTCAAGTAACGACGCGGAAACATGCTGGAATGCTCTAAGGTACGCTAATTTTGCCGTAGGCCAAAAGGATGAAGTTAAGGTTTTCTTTATGGGCAAAGGCGTAGAGTACCAGAAAATAAGCACGGATAAGCTCAATACTGTTGAACAGGCGGATAAGTTCCTGAAATCAGGAGGCAGGATTTACGCTTGCGGCTCGTGTATTAAAAGCAGGGAGCAGGAGGGTTCTGAACTGTGCCCGATCAATACGATGAAAGATATGCATGAGATGATCAAAGAGAGCGATAAGGTTATCACTTTTTAGAATAAGCAGTGAGGTTGGCCCAGTGGACGATCCGCGTTTGTTTGATATCGTTATCCTTCAAAGTAATCCCCGTTAGTATCGATTGCGTTTAGAGCAGAAGAGTAGACAATCCAGGCAATCCGTTGTAAAATAATACCATTATAAGAAATATCTGCGCGCGGCTTAATGGGTTTGTTTTATAACAATAGTGAAAGTATTTTAGATAACCGCTTGTTGCTATAATTATGCCGATTGAAAGCATCCTTTTATGGGTCTCCATATTAATACTTTTAAGCGTTATCTCCAGTAAACTCTCCGATAAGTTTGCCATCCCGGTTTTATTATTATTTCTTGCTGTTGGCGTGCTCGCCGGTTCAGAA
>JBAZNG010000038.1:0-10840 GCA_041649385.1 Candidatus Omnitrophota bacterium
ATTTTTTCACCGGCTAACTTGGATAACACCTGTTCGATCTCCGGCGCATGCTGATGCGTATCCACCTTATAAGCCCGGAAATCGCCCTGTATCTCGGAAAAAAGATAATCCTTCTCCACTTTCTTGCCTGCGCCGCTTACGCCGGACTTAGCGTCGATAATAATCGTAGAGCCTTTTGACCCCAGGCCGACTGAAACCAGAGGCGCCAGGCCAAGCAACGCGCATGTAGGATAACAACCGGGATTAGCAACAAGTTTAGCGGCCTTGATCTTTGCTTTATAAAGTTCGGGCAAACCGTAAACCGCCTGCTTTAGCCCCTCTTTATCTTTATGTTTTGTTTTATAGAACAACTCATAGAGAGAATTATTCTCCAACCGGTAATCTGCGCTTAAGTCGATCACCCGCTTACCCATACTTAAAAGCTTGGGGGCAAAATCCATAGACGCTGTATGCGGAAGCGCCAAGAAGACCAATTCGCACTCTTTGCGTATATGCTCAAGATCCGTTTGGGAACAAGTTAATTGCAGTTGATTTTTGAATCTCGGGAAAATGTCGCCGATGAGGCCGGAGGTCTTGCCGGTATTATAGAGGCCGGCGATCT
Organism: Candidatus Omnitrophota bacterium; assembly: GCA_041649385.1. Taxonomy (GTDB): domain Bacteria; phylum Omnitrophota; class Gorgyraeia; order Gygaellales; family Profunditerraquicolaceae; genus JALOBQ01. The sequence goes on from JBAZNG010000038.1 coordinate 602, forward strand.
TTACGTGGGGATGCTTAAGCAATATCTCAATAAGCATTTCGCCGGTGTGGCCTGTTGCGCCGATTATGCCTACATTTAGATTCACTTCTTTACCTCCTTAAGCTTTGCAGATTGTTTCATATTAGAATAAAATCACTTTCTCGTCAAGTATTTTCTCGTCGGCAGAATTTACGGATAAATAAAAATCCCGCCGGTGTTCCAGCGGGATTCTCATTTCTAAATTCTACATTCTAAATTCTACATTCTGCCCTTTACCTCTTTGTCCACTGGAAGCGCTTACGCGCGCCTTTCTGCCCGTATTTCTTGCGCTCTTTCATGCGCGAATCACGGGTAAGAAAACCGCCTTTACGGAACATCTCCTTAAAATTAGCCTCGGCTAAAACCAGGGCCTTGGCAATGCCTAAACGCAATGCGCCTGCCTGGCCGGTCAAGCCGCCGCCGGATAACCTGGCAAATACGTCAAACTTGGAAACGCTCTCCGATAAAACTAACGGCTGTTTGGCGATGATCTGATCCGTCTCACGCAGGAAATATTTATCAAAAGCGCAGTCATTCACGGTTATCTTGCCTGTGCCGGGCCTTATCTCTACCCGGGCAGTTGATTCCTTGCGCCTTCCTAATGCTTTATATTTAGTTACTTCTTCCATTTAACCTATCAAGCCTCCAAAATAACAGGCTTTAAGCCTGTGAGATCATGTGCCGGACCGGCATAAACTTTAAGTTTCTTGATCATATCCCTGCCTAAAGGGCCGCCTGGGAGCATCCTCTGAACCGCCAGGATCACCACAGTTTCAGGCTTTTTAGCTAACATATCCTCAAGGACCACCTCGCGTAAACCACCCGGATAGCCGGAGTACCTGCGGTAGACCTTCTGCTTTAATTTACGCCCGGTCACTTTGATCTTGGAGGCATTGATCACTGCTACGCAGTCTCCTGTATCAATATGCGGGGTAAACATAGGTTTATGTTTGCCTCTAAGAATAGAAGCGATCTTCGCTGCCATCCTCCCGAGTATCTTACCCTGGGCGTCAACCAGAAACCACTGCCTCTTTATATCCTCTTTTTTCGCTGAATACGTCTTTTTCATAGATTTTTAATATTATCACCTTTGGTTGATAAAGTCAAATATTTTTTTATGTTTTTCTCTTGAATTTACCCGCTAACTCCGGCGCCCAGAATAAGCCCGCGGCCAGGATAAATATCAAGATGATCATCGGGAAGCTGACTGCCGGTTTATTTACCATCACGGTATATTTAGCAGCCGGGTTTTTGAACACCTGGAATATCTTGTTCTCTCCTGTTTTTACCCAGCCGTACTTTGCGCTCAGGCCCTTCACCGCTGCCTCATCCAGGTCCCTGGTCAGGACGATTATGCCCGCCGCCTCTAAAACCGGCACAGTGCGGGCCGGCCCTATCTCCGGAAGCAAAGCATTGGCGGTAGCCCTTTGCGCAAGGCTGCCTAAAATCGGGCCGACAATATTGAGGTTGGAGTAAATGATCTCTTTATCCGAAGAATTATTCCTGATCGCCTCGACTGCGCTTGCGTATTCGCGAGGCAGCCAGATTGTAGAGCCTTTGGCAAAAAGCATGCCGCAAAAAGCCGAATCCATCCACTTCAATTCATAGCTGATCTTGCCGGACGGCCCGGGTTTGTTCAATGACAATGTCGGTGAAACAAATAAGAAAAATATTATCAATAACCCGCAGGATAACCTTCTGGTTAATGGCGCACAGGCCTTTAGCTTATTCCAGATCGCCTGTATAGCCAACGCTGAAAGAAAGATAACCGGCAAATAACCTTCCGCTGAGAAAAAACGGTAAGGATAAGAAAGAAATACCAGGCTGGAGGCGAACAGGCTTACGAAAAACCTGTAACGGCCCGATAACTTAAGCGCAAAAAATACCCCTAAGATCGATAGCGGATATTCGATCAATTTTATCTGGCAAAGGAACTTTTCCTGCATATCCAGGCCAGCTGCCTGCAGCAAGGGAAGTGCTTGCAACTGTTTGATCAGTAACGGTGCGGCTGCCGCCAACGCAAAGAAAACGGCTTTCAGCGCCTGAAGCCTCAAACCTTTATCCGTCAAGCCATAAAAAATAAAAGCTAACAGGAAAAACCAGGATACCCCGATATGCGTATAAAAACAAAGCGCAAGTAAGATCGTTGCCCTGAGGCATCTGTTTTTAAACAACTCGTTAAAAGAAAACAAACCAAAGATAAGCGCCAGAGCAGCCGGGACATGGTTAGACAAAGAGATAAAAAAGGCAAATGCCGAGCTAAACGCTAAAACGACAAAAAACGCAAGCTGCGCGGAATAGTTCTTTTTGATAAAATACCAGATAGCGATCAGAAATAATACCGGAGCCGCGGATTCAAATAATTTAGCCAGGAATATCGCGCTAAACCCCAGCTTCATCAATAAAGCCAGAATAATGTGGAAAAACGGAGGATAAATATGCGGCCGGCCAAAAGGAGCGTACTCCCAGAAATCCCATCCGCTATAACCTCCGGAGCGCACAAAACCCCAGGCAACCTGCAGGTGGTAATATATATCCATGAATTGCGGAAGTATCACCGAACGCAACAACTGCAACAACCCAAAGATAATGATGAGTACCCAGGAGAAATACACCCAGGGGTCTTCTATTTTTAATTCCCTGCGCATTAATTAATACCTCACCTTAAGCAGGCACAATCCTTTTGCCGGCACAGTTGGCCCGGCAAGCGCCCTATTCCTTGAAGCAATGATCTTGCACATCGAGCCCTCGGCAAATCTTCCCCTGCCGATCTCTAAAAGCGTGCCGGCGATATTGCGCACCATATTATAAAGAAAGCCATCAGCCTCGATATCGATATGCAACAGGCCTTTTGATCTTCTGATCTTGACGGACTTGATATTTTTTACCGGATTGCGTTCTCTGGTATCAGAAGCCTGGAATGCCTTAAAATTGTGTTTACCCAGCAGGCACCTGGCTTCTTTGCGCATAAGTTGCAGGTCCAGAGGATAATGGAAAAAATAAACATGATTGCGCAAAAGCGCGGAAGAATAATTACGGTTGAGAACGGTATAGCGGTACGTCTTGGATTTCGCCCAGAAGCGGCTGTTAAAATCAATCGGCGCGTAATTTATCCGGGTGATCTTAATATCCTCCGGGAGCAAGCCGTTTAGCGCCCATTGCATCCTGGCTAAAGGCATTTTGGAGGAACTCTTGAAATTCGCTACCTGCGCGCAGGCGTGTACTCCGGAGTCCGTGCGGCCGGCTACGATAAGGCTTATATCTTGCTGCAGTATTTTTCTTAGCTTGCTTTCCAGAATATGCTGGATAGTGCGCGATGAGCGGTAGGATCTGCTGGCTTTTGCGCCATTTTGTACCTGCCAACCGTAATAACGGGTGCCGTCATATTCTATTTGGAGCTTGAAATTACGCATTCAGCTATTTGCACGGCATTGGTCGCGGCGCCTTTACGCAGGTTGTCTGCGACAACCCATAACCATAAACCTTTTTTATTAAAAGCATCCTGGCGGATGCGGCCGACGAAAGTCTCATCGCGGCCTTCTGCGTCTTTAGGCATAGGATAAAGATTATTCTTCAGGTCGTCAATGACCACTATCCCGGGCGATTTAGCGAGGATCTTTCTGGCTTCAGAAGGATCTATTGATTTTTGAGTCTCAATATAAATTGATTCCGAATGGCCTGTCCTTACCGGGACACGCACAGTAGTAGCGGAGATCTTTATTTTTGGGGCATGCATGATCTTGTGGGTTTCCCTGACCAGCTTCCATTCTTCATTGGTATAATCACCCTCCACAAAACTGCCGATATGCGGGAAACAGTTGTAAGCCAACTGCTGCGGCATAGACCTGCTTACGCCGCTGGCCTGGACACTGTTAAACCCGCCCTGGGCGATCAAGGCGGTCTCATTGTTCAACTGTTCCACAGCAAGCTTGCCTGCGCCGCTGGATGCCTGCAAAGTAGTAACAATGATCTTTTTGATATGGAATTTTTTATGTAATGGATTAAGCGCCACAACCATCTGGATCGTGGAGCAATTGGGGTTAGCGATAATACCCTTGTGTTTTTTGACGTCAGCGCCATTTACCTCCGGCACGACTAAGGGCACCTTGGGATCCATGCGGAAATCCGCTCCATTGTCAATGACCACTGCCCCTCTTTTTACCGCTTCAGCAGCAAAAGTCACTGCCGCGCCTTTTTCACCCTCGGTTCCGGCGAATAAAGCGATATCCATACCGTTAAAACCATCCGCGGAGACCGGTTCAACTGAATATACCTGGCCATCAACAGTAATATCCCTGGCTGAACGCGCGAAGACCTTTAATTGGTCAATTGGAAAGTTGCGCTGTTTTAATACACGCAACATCTCAATCCCCACGACTCCAGCCCCCACCACCGCAACATTATATTTTTTCATTTTATCTTCCCCTATTTGAATATTTATTTGCTTTGAACATTTTATGCGTTTTGCTGGAGGCGCATTAGAAAATTTTCGGCAGATGTGTGCAAGGAATTACGACGAACGGAGGACCCGAGCAGTTGCGTAAGTAACTCCGAGAGTGAGTCGTAAACCGTAGCACACGGCGAAAATTTTTGAGCGCCGGAAGCGAAACCATAAAATATTATAAATTCCTTACCACTAAATCCCCGATTTCAGTGGTTGAATAACCCATTTTGCCGGCAGCCAGGGATTCAATCTTATTATTTACGATCCCGACCACCGAGCGCTCAATTGCCCTGGCGGCTTTTTCTTCACCAAGATTCTCAAGCATCATACTGACAGCGCAAATCGCAGCCAGGGGATTGATCACGTTCTTGCCTGTATATTTTGGCGCGCTTCCACCGATAGGCTCGAACATAGATACGCCCGCCGGATTTATATTGCCGCCGGCGGCAATACCCATACCGCCCTGGATCATTGCCCCAAGGTCTGTGATGATATCACCGAACAAATTATCCGTGACGATTACGTCAAACCATTCCGGATTCTTCACAAACCACATCGTCGTCGCATCCACATGCGCGTAATCAGTGGTTACATCCGGGTATTCTTTGGCGACTTCATTGAATGTGCGCTGCCAAAGATCCCAGGCATAGGTCAACACATTGGTTTTCCCGCAAAGGGTCAATTTCTTCTTTTTGTTGCGTTTACGCGCACATTCAAAGGCATAACGGATGCAACGCTCCACTCCTTTGCGTGTATTATAAGAAATTTGTATGGCCACCTCATCCTTGCTCCCTTTGTCCTTGAATTCACCCATGCCTTTATACAGGCCTTCGGAGTTCTCGCGCACTACCACAAAATCAATATCCTCCGGCTTCTTATCCTTCAAAGGACAATACGCGGAGTTGTAAAGCTTGACCGGGCGCAGGTTGATATACTGATCAAGCGCGAACCTCAATTTAAGCAACACGCCGGTTTCAATGATCCCCGGTTTTACCGCCGGATCACCCACAGCGCCAAGAAAGATCGCGTTGTATTTCTTTAGCTGTTCCACGTCGCTATCATCAACAAGCTTGCCGGTTTTTAGATAACGCTGCCCGCTAAAATCAAAGGATTTGGTTTCGTATTCAAATCCGAATTTCTTGGCGGCGCACTCTAAAACCTTTAAACCCTCATTGGCCACTTCAGGGCCGGTGCCGTCACCGGGTATTACCGCGATTTTGTACATTTGAATGAGCCCCCTCTTTAAATAAAACGAATTCATCCGCCAACGTTTGCCACTAAATCTTAGGCGGGCCCGCCGATGCCTCAATAGCGGGCACTAGCGGCGGATCTATGCTTTGGTTTTTCTGATATAATTAATCAGCCCGCCGCTTGCCACGATATCCTGCAAGAAAACGGGAAAAGCTTGCGTTTTATAAACCTGTTTTTTTGTAGTATTGTTTATCCTGCCTGCCGCTAAATCTATCTCAATCATATCGCCGTTATCAATCTTGTCCACATCCGCCGATTCCAAAAAAGGCAAACCGATGTTGATAGCGTTCCTGAAAAATATTGCCGCGAAACTCCTGGCAACCACAGCGCTTACCCCGCAGCCCTTGATGGATAAAGGCGCGTGTTCCCTGCTTGAGCCGCAGCCAAAGTTATTTCCCGCCACGATAATATCGCCGGGGCTGACGGTCTTAGAGAATTCCGGCGCGATAGTCTCCATGCAGTGCTTGCCTAATTCCGCAGCGTCTGTAGAAACCAGGTATTTTGCCGCGATAATATCGTCAGTATTTATATCATCGCTGAATTTATGCACCTTGCCTTTAATAACCATTTAAACTTTCTCCGGATGGGTGATCTTGCCGGTCAAAGCGCTGGCAGCAGCTACAGCGGGGTTAGACAAATAAACAAAAGATTTTGCGCTGCCCATACGCCCTAAAAAATTACGGTTAGTCGTGGCCAACGCGGTCTCTCCGTCAGCCAAAATACCCATATGCCCGCCTAAACACGGGCCGCAGGTCGGCGTTGAAAAGATCCCGCCGGCTTTGACAAATATTTCCGCCAGGCCTTCTCTGACCGCCTGTAAATATATCTTCTGCGTAGCCGGAAAAACGATCAATTTTAATCCCGGGGAAACTTTTTTCCCCTTGATTATGCTGGCGGCTATTCTTAGGTCGCTTATCCTGCCGTTAGTGCAGGAGCCGATAACCACCTGGTCGATCTTTATATTCTTTAACGCGCTCACCGGTTTCACATTGCTAGGCAGGTGCGGACAGGCAACCACAGGCTCCAGGCCGGTAACATCCCATTCGTAAACATTCTCATAATGCGCGTCTGGATCTGAATGGTAAAATTTTGGTTTACGTTTAAAACCGGAGACATATTTACGCGTTATCTCATCGGGCTCGATGATACCTGCCCGGGCGCCTGCCTCGATCGCCATATTGCTCATCGAGAACCGGCCATCCATACCAAGCTTTCTGATCACCGGACCGCTAAACTCCATCACCTTGTAAAGCGCGCCGTCTACGCCGATCTTGCCGATAGTATAAAGGATCAGGTCCTTGCCGCCGACCCACTTATTCAGTTTGCCTTTATAAATAAACTTGATGCTTGCCGGGACTTTCAGCCAGCATTTCCCGTCAATATATGCGCGCGCTAAATCCGTGGACCCGATACCCGTAGAATACGCGCCGAGCGCGCCATAAGTACAGGTGTGCGAATCCGCCCCAATGATCATATCCCCGGGCAAGACCAGCCCCTTTTCAGGCAGAAGCGCATGCTCAATGCCCATGCAGCCGACTTCAAAGTAATTCTTGATCCCCTGCTCTTTGGCAAAATCCGCCAATATCTTGCACTGGTTGGCGCTTTTTAGATCCTTTGCCGGAGCGAAATGGTCAGGCACCAAAACAACCATATTCTTATTGAACACTTTTTTGCACCCGGAGCGTTTAAACTCCTGTATCGCTATCGGAGCGGTGATGTCGTTGCCCAGAGCGACATCCAGTTTAACCTGGATGAACTCACCCGGCCGGATACTTTTGTTATCCGTATGCGCCAATAATATTTTTTCGGCTATCGTATATCCCATATGCCTGTTTTGTTTTTATGCTTAAGCCGGGAAGTTACCGCTTAAACGCTGAACAATGATTAATTTGATAAATGATTGCCTAAAACTTTCTTACTATCAGAGAGGCGTTATGCCCGCCGAAACCTAAGGAGTTGGACATGCAGGTTTTTACTTTTGCCGAGCGTGCAGTATTCGGTACATAATCCAAATCACACTCCGGATCAGGATTCTCATAATTTATCGTAGGCGGAATAACGCCGTCGCGGATAGCCAGGCAGCAAACCACAAACTCCACGCCGCCGGCTGCGCCGAGAAGATGGCCGGTCATAGATTTGGTGGAAGAAACCATTAATTTCTTGGCATGCAGCCCAAACGCCTTCTTCATGGACAAGGTCTCCAGGCGGTCATTCATCTTGGTGGATGTGCCATGCGCATTGATATAATCAACTTCTTCCGGGTTTATCTGAGCGTCTTTTAAAGCGCAAACCATTGCTCTTGCCGCGCCATCACCTTCAGGATCAGGAGCGGTAATATGATACGCGTCGCAAGTCATGCCAAAACCGGTGATCTCGGCGATGATCTTAGCATTACGTTTCTGAGCGTGCTCCAAAGTCTCTAAAACCACCAGGCCGCAGCCTTCTGCGATGACAAAGCCGTCGCGTTCGCGGTCAAAAGGGCGGCTGGCTCTCTTAGGGTCATCATTTCTTGTGGATAATGCCTTAAGCGCGCAAAAACCTCCCACTGCGGTAGGCACAACGCAGCCCTCCGTGCCTCCGGTAAGCATAACATCGGCGTCACCGTAAAGGATCGTGCGATACGCTTCCCCGATAGCATGCGATCCTGAAGCGCAGGCAGTAGCAACGCAGGAGTTCGGGCCCTTTAAGCCGTAATTAATGGCAACCTGCCCGCTTGCGGAGTTGACAATAAGCATAGGGATCAAAAACGGTGACAGGCGGCTTGGCCCGCGGTTAAGCAAAACCTTATGCTCCTCTTCTATTGTATATAAACTACCAATCCCGGAACCGATCAAAACACCGATACGCGTAGGATCCTCCTTGCTCAAATCAAGCCCGGAAGATTCCATAGCCTGCTTTGCCGCGGCAATGCTGTATTGCACGAATTTAGCGGTCCTCTTGGTGTCTTTGGAGGACATACCATAAAAGCTCGGGTCAAAATTCTTTATTTCACCGGCGATCCTGGAGTCAAAAGCGGAGGCGTCAAAACCGACCAGCTTGTCCACGCCGCAAACGCCGTTCTTTAGCGCCTGCCAGCTGGCCGCCACATCGTTACCCACCGGCGAAATTATTCCCAAACCTGTGATCACTACTCTTTTTTTAGGCATTATTGGTATAAAATTTACCCCGCCAATGTACTTAAAGCGGGGTAAATTAATTAATCAATATGAATAATTATTTTACTTATTACTCTTTTCTTCAATGTACTTAATGGCATCACCAACAGTCGTGATCTTCTCAGCATCCTCATCCGGGATCTCAATGCCGAATTCTTCTTCTAAAGCCATAACTAACTCTACGGTATCAAGAGAATCCGCGCCTAAATCATCCACGAAAGATGCCTCAGGTGTGACCTCTTCAGGTTTCACGCCTAACTGTTCTGCTATTATTGATTTCACTTTCTCTTGTGCTGCCATTCTTTTTTCCTCCTTAATTTGCCCGAAACCGGGCCAGCAAATTAATCCCGAGCCCTAAAACAACCTTGTAGCGAGGGATTGTTCCTATGCCATAACCATTCCGCCATCAACCGTGATCACCTGCCCTGTGATATAACTGGACTCTTCCGAAGCCAAAAACAGGCAAACTTGAGCGATATCTTGAGGCGTTCCCAGCTTCCCCAGCGGGATCGCTTCCAGCATCTTCTTTTTAAGCTCCTCAGGAAGCTTGGCGGTCATCTCCGTTTGGATAAAACCCGGAGCCACTGCATTCGCGTTGATATTACGCGAAGCAAGTTCTTTTGCCACTGTTTTAGTAAGAGCGATTATCCCGGCCTTGGAAGCCGCGTAATTGGCCTGGCCAGGGTTACCCATTAAACCGATTATAGAAGCGATACTGATGATCCTGCCGCTTCTCTGTTTGACCATTGGCCTGGATACGGCCCGGATACAGTTAAATGTCCCCTTCAGGTTGACATTGATCACCGCATCCCACTCTGCCTGGGACATCCTAAGCAAAAGATTGTCCTTAGTAATCCCGGCGTTGTTAACTAATATATCAACCTTTCCAAATTTGTCAAGAATTTTGTTTATGCCTTCTTCGACTTTTTCGTAGCTTGTCACATCCATCTCCAAAGCCAAAGCTTTCCTGCCTAAAGCCTCAATTTCCGAGGCTGTTTTCTGGGCGATTTCCATATTTACATCCGCTACCACGATATCTGCCCCTTCTTTGGCAAAAGACATGGCAATTGCCTGTCCGATCCCCCTTGCGCCACCCGTGATTAATGCGACTTTACCATCTAATCTCATTTCTTAACCTCCTGCATTCTGCCTACTACCTACTACCTACCCTATATTTTTATGCTATATCGGCTTTTTTCTCCATATTGACTACCTGCGCGCTGCTATCAATGCGCCGCATTAGCCCTTTAAGCACTTTTCCCGACCCAAACTCCACAAAACTCCTTATCCCTTCAGAAAGCATCAGCCTCATTGAATCTTCCCAAAGCACGCTTTGCGCCACCTGCTTTACCAGGTTTTCTTTGATTTCCT
>JBAZNG010000039.1:0-10669 GCA_041649385.1 Candidatus Omnitrophota bacterium
GAAGATTTTAATTATCGGGTCCGGCCCCATAATCATCGGCCAGGCCTGTGAGTTTGATTATTCAGGGACCCAGGCCTGTAAAGCGCTGCGCGAGGAGGGTTATGAAATAGTCCTGGTAAACTCAAATCCGGCAACGATCATGACTGATCCGGGGATGGCAGACCACACTTATATCGAGCCTTTGACTGTTGAAAGCTTGACTAATATAATCATTAAAGAAAAACCGGACGCGCTTCTGCCGAATTTAGGCGGCCAAACAGGGTTGAATCTTGCTTCGGCTTTGCACAAAGCAGGGGTCCTGGATAAACACAACGTAAAGATCATCGGAGTAAAGGCCGATGCCATTGAGCGCGGCGAGGACCGGGAAACATTCAAAGACACAATGAAAAAACTGGGGATACCTGTACCGCGTTCCAAGGTATGCCTTTCTGAAGACGATGCATTGAGAGTCGCCGGCGAGTTAGGTTATCCTGTTGTCGTGCGGCCGGCGTACACGCTGGGGGGCACAGGCGGCGGCATAGCTTATAATAATGAAGATCTGCGCACGTTATCCCGGCGCGGGCTTAACGCCAGCCTGATCCATCAGATCTTGCTTGAAGAAGCGGTGATCGGATGGGAGGAGCTGGAGCTGGAAGTGGTTCGCGATGAAAAGAACCATAAAATAACGGTCTGTTTCATTGAGAATATTGACGCGATGGGCGTGCACACCGGAGACAGTTTCTGCGTTGCGCCAATGCTGACTGTCCCGCAGGAATTGCAAAAGAGGATGCAGGATTTTTCTTACAAGATCGTAGAGGCGATTGGAGTAGTTGGCGGGACAAATGTTCAGTTCGCCCATAATCCCAAGGATGACCGGCTGGTGGTCATTGAGATCAATCCGCGCACATCGCGCTCATCTGCCCTTGCCTCCAAAGCGACTGGGTTTCCTATTGCCCGCGTTTCCACGAAATTAGCCGCTGGTTTATGCCTTCAGGAGATTCCCTATTGGAGAAAAGATACGCTTGATAAATATGAGCCATGGGGCGAGTATGTGGTGATCAAGTTTGCCCGCTGGGCGTTTGAGAAGTTCAGCCAGGCCAAAGATATTTTAGGCACGCAAATGAAGGCGGTAGGCGAAGTGATGAGTATTGCGAATAATTTCAAGGAAGCATTCCAGAAATCCATCCGTTCACTTGAGATAGGCAGGTACGGCCTGGGATTTGCCAAGGATTTCCATGGTTTAACTTTGGAAGATCTGAAGTTAAGGCTGGCGTATCCTTCCAGTGAGCGCGTATTCCTTATCTATGAGGCATTACGCAAAGGAATGAGCGTAGAAGAACTGCATAAGTTGACGTATATCGGCAGGTATTTTATTACACAAATGCAGGAATTGGTTTGGTTTGAAGAAGGGCTGCTCAAGACGGGGTGGGAGGGTATATCTGACCAGGATCTACGCAAAGCCAAGGAGTGGGGGTTCAGCGATAAATACCTGGCGAAGGTATTTAAGATAGAAGAACAAAAAGTGCGTTCGCGCAGGAAAAAAACCGTGGGCAATGCCCGCTTTGAGCCCGTGCCGGTAAGCGGGGTAAAGGACGCAGCTTATTATTATTCTACTTATACGGCTGGGAAAGATATGGTCCCTGTGTCAAATAAAAAGAAGGTTTTGATCTTAGGCAGCGGGCCAAACCGTATCGGGCAGGGTATTGAGTTTGATTATACCTGTGTGCACGCGGCATTTGCCTTGCGTGATGAGGGGATTGAAACGATAATGATCAACTGTAATCCGGAAACTGTGTCTACGGATTATGATACCTCCGATAAACTTTATTTTGAGCCTTTGACAGTGGAGGATGTTTTAACGATCTGGGAAAAAGAAAAGCCGGATGGGGCGATCGTCCAGTTTGGCGGACAGACACCGTTGAATATCGCTGCGGAGTTGGAGAAAAACGGCGTAAAGATACTTGGGACAAGCCCGCGCAGCATTGCTTTTGCCGAGGACCGCGAGCTTTTCCGGCAGAAGATGATAGAGTTAGGTATCCGCCAGACTGATGGCAAGACAGCGTTCTCGCTTGTTGAGGCAGTAAAGATCGCAAATGCGATTGGCTATCCTGTGATGGTCAGGCCGTCATTTGTTTTAGGCGGCAGGGGCATGGAAGTCATTTATGATGAGAAGATGCTGGTCAAATACGCCAAGGAAGCGATCCAGGTCAGCCCGGAATACCCCATGCTTATTGACCGTTTCCTGGATAATGCCGTGGAGTGCGAGGTAGATGCGCTTTCTGACGGCAGCGATGTTTTTGTGGCAGCGGTGATGGAACATATCGAGCATGCCGGTATCCATTCAGGTGATTCCGCCTGCACTATTCCGCCGCGCACGTTAAAGCCGCAGCATCTTGAGACTATTGATAAGTGGACTAAGAGTATCGCTCAAGAGCTGAAGGTTGTAGGATTGATCAATATCCAGTTTGCCGTTTGCGACGATAAGGTCTATATCCTTGAGGCAAACCCGCGCGCCTCTCGCACAGTGCCGCTGGTAGCCAAGACCACGGGTATCTCCATTGCCCGCATCGCCACGCTTTTAATGCTGGGAAAGAAGATAAGCGATTTTCCTGAACTTAAGCATCGTAAGCTTCCTTATGTCACAGTGAAAGAAGCGGTGTTCCCTTTTAATATGTTCCCTGAAGTTGACCCTGTGCTTGGGCCGGAAATGCGCGCCACAGGCGAGGTAATGGGGATAGACCTGGATTTTGGGTTGGCATTCTTTAAAGCTGAGGAATCTTCCGGAGGCAGGCTGCCTTTAGAAGGCAATGTTTTAGTGACGGTAACGGATAAAGATAAACAGGAGTTGTTGCCTTTGGCAGATAAACTGTCAGAGATGGGATTTAAGGTTTTCGCCACAGAAAATACGCAGCGTTTCCTTAAAGAAAAAGGCGTCAACGCAACTTTCATCAAGAAACTGCATGAGGGCAGGCCGAATATCGCCGATGCGATCAAGAATAGAGAGATAAGCCTGATCATTAATACTCCTGTCGGAAGGATGAGCGTATATGACGACAGTTATATCAGGATGCTGGCTATTCAGTATAAGATACCTTATGTGACCACGATGGCTGCTGCCCGGGCTACTGTAGCCGGCATAGATTCGATAAAGAGTAAACAAAGCCAGCCAAAGTCGCTGCAGGAATATCATGCTATGTTAAAGTGTCCAGCCGAACAGGATAAATAGCTAAAAAACAAGGAGGGAATAGATGCCTTCACAGATAAAGGAAATCACGGCAAGCCAGCTTGATACAAAAGAATTCATTAAAGAAAAATCCGCGGAGATCTCTCTGGCCGTAGGAAATGGCGTTGCTATTAATGCCCTTTCCGGAGGAGTGGATTCTTCGGCAGTGACCATGCTTGGGCATTTGGCGTTAGGCGACAGGCTAAAGACCTATTTTGTTGACAATGGGATTATGCGGGAGGGTGAGCCGCAGCAGATAGTTGCTGTATTTAAAAATATGGGGGTTAATGTTGAGATCGTTAATGCTCAAGACGAATTTTTTAGCGCGCTGAAAGGCATTACTGATCCTGAAGAAAAGCGCGAAGCGGTCACGCAGACGTTTTATAAAAAAGTTTTCGCCAATCTGGTAAGAAAAAGCGGGGCAAAATATCTTTTGCAGGGCACGATCCTGACAGATGTTGATGAAACCGTTGCCGGGATCAAGAGGCAGCACAATGTTTTTGAACAATTGGGCATTGATCCGCTTGAGGCCTTTGGCTACAAGATCATTGAACCTTTGGTGCAATTAAGAAAGGACGGGGTGCGTAAGGTCGCCGAAGCCACCGGCCTGCCGGTAGCTATCTTTAGCCGCATGCCTTTTCCTGGCCCGGCGCTTGCTGCGCGCGTGATCGGTGAAGCTACCGAGGAGCGGATATCCCTGGTGCGCAAAGCTACCTCTATCGTTGAAGAGGAGCTTGCTTCTGTCAAAGCGTTCCAGTATATGGCCATATTGCATAATGACCGCGTTACCGGTATGCGCAACAATAAGAGGGAGTTTGGCCAGCAGATTGAGATACGCTGTTGGGACAGCCTTGATGCGCGTATCTGCCGTCCTACCCACCTTGATTTTGCTATTCTGGAGAAACTGGCAAATAGAATCGTCACGGAGGTGCCGGGTGTGGTCAGCGTTACCTATAATATTGCCACAAAACCGCCTTCCACAATGGAAGCTATCTAATAACTGTTTTCAAATCAAAGCGGTAAGTGTATCCATAATTCCATACTGTCAGGAGAATACATAGCGGTATTCTGCAGGAAAATTTTTTTCTTGACAATGTATGCAAAAGGTATATGATTATATACAAAAGAATACTTATATATGCAAATATATACATTTGTATGCATAATGCATATAAAGGAGATTGATGGTCAAGCTGTTAAGCAAGAATAAACTTAAGCTGCTCAAACTGTTTTATGATCATCCGGCTGGAGAGTTCTATATGCAGGAGATAGGCCGTAAATTAGGCAAGAAGCCAGGAGTATTCCAGAGGGCTTTGAATAATCTCCAGAAGGATGGTTTGCTTTTAAGTGAATATAAAGCTAATGCCAGGTTCTTCAGGTTAAACAAGGATAATCCTATTTATAATGAATTAAGGAGCATTGTTTCCAAAACAGTTTGTGTTTGTTTACTGCTGTTTGTGTCTTCCGCAGGATCATTGTTTGCCCAGGATATCCGGCTTTCACTACAGGAAACTATTTCCACCGCTTTTAAGAATAATAAGGACATCCAGATACAAGAGCAGGAGTTGTCAGTTGCCCGCGCTGATATCCTTGGCGCGCGCAGCGAGTTTCTCCCGCAGCTTGACCTTAATGCCGGTTATACGCGCAATGGGGCCGTAGCTCCTACCACGGTGCACGGTAAAAAAGACGCAGGGATATTTACTGGTTATAAAAATGACAATACATTGGGCGCCGGTTTAAGCCAGGTAGTTTATAATGGAGGCTTCAATACCGCTAACCTTAACCAGTCCAGGTCAAGCCTTAAGGCTGCCGAAGAAACATTGCGCGCCAAGAAACTGGATATTGAATTTGAGGCAAAACGCCTTTATTACGGCTTGTTGCTTGCTTATGAAACAGAAAGGATAGCCCAGGAACTTACGGATAACGCTAAAGAACACTATAAGGATGTGCAAAACAGGTATGCGCAGGGGTTATCCTCAAAATTCGACCTTTTACAGTCAAGCGTTCAGGTTTCTTTAACTATGCCGGAACTTGTAAAAGCAAAGAACGCGGTGGAGCTGATCAAGGCGGAACTAAAGAAACTCCTTAGTTTTAAACAGCAACAGCCCCTGGAGATAACGGATAAACGGCTTCAATATTCATTGATCGATATTAAAGAGGATGATTTCTTGAAGGAGGCATACCTGAATAAGCCGGAGATGGCTTTAAAGACATTGGGCATTGATATCAGTAAATGGTCAATCCAGATGGCGAAATCCGGATGGCGGCCGCAGGTAAATGCCAACGCTGGTTATGATTATCGTTCCAACAACTTGGGTAATATGATCAATAAATCGCATAATAACTGGAACTTCGGGTTAACATTCTCCATTGCTGTATTTGACGGTTTCTCTACAAAGGCAAAAGTTGACGCAGCCAGGGCCCGTTACAGCCAGGCGCTTTTAACCAAAGAAAACCTGGTGGAGCAGATCGCCGTGGATGTGCGCCAGGCCTGCCTGGACCTAAAACAGGCGTTGGCGGTGATCGATTCCCAGAAAGACAATGTCGGCCAGGCCAAGGAGGCTTTGCAGATAGCTAACGTAAGTTATGATAATGGAGAGGCCAAGAACCTTGATGTACTGGACGCGCAGGTATCATTAGGCCAGATTGAGACCAACCTTTCGCAGGGTATTTACGATTACCTTATGGCCCAGGCTGAACTGGAAAGGACGCTGGGAAGAAGTTTCTTGAACCCCAACACTAATGTGTGAGTTAAGCCAAAGTAATCTACGGAGGAATTAATGAATAAAAAAGTTAAGAGATTGGTGCCGGTTATCATTATTTTATCCGCCTGCGTATTTGCCGCTTTATACTTCTGGAAGGCGCATAGCCATAACCGCGGCCAGATCAAGGTATCCGGGAATATTGAAGGCGATGATGTGCGCCTTTCATTCCGCGTACAGGGCCAGATCATTGAGCTGCTTACTGATGAAGGTAAAGTCGTTAAAACAGGAGAAACGCTGGCGCGTCTGAATACGGATGAATTGACCAGGATCCGCGATAATGCCGAAGGCCTGTTAAAAGCCGCAGAACACCAATATGCTTTGGATAAACTTGATTATGAGCGCGCCGAGAACCTTTATAAAGCCGGGGCCATCCCTATGCAGCAAAGAGATTCCGCTAAGACCCTTGCTGACGCGGATAAAGCTAATATTGACGCGTTGAGCGCTTCATTTGAGCTTGCTAAGACAAGGCTCGGGTTTGCCGAACTTGTATCTTCGCTTAACGGGTATGTTTTGGTAAAGAGCGCTTTGCCTGGCGAAGTTGTGCAGATAGGCGCTCCGGTTTTTACAGTCGTTGACCTGAATAATCTATGGGTGACCGCATATATTAATGAAAAGGACCTGGGCAGGGTGAAGCTTGATCAGGAGGCCTATGTTATCGCGGATACTTACCCCGGGAAAAAATACAAGGGCAGGGTTTCATTTGTGTCCAGCGAATCAGAATTCACTCCTAAAACAATTCAGACTACGGAGGAAAGGGTAAAACTTGTTTACAGGATAAAGGTGCGGGTGGACAACTCTTCCTTAGAACTTAAACCTGGAATGCCTGCTGACGCCTATATTGTAGAATAAGCATGAGCACGATAAAAGCCTCCGGGCTTACCAGAAAATTCCAGGACAATATTGCGGTAAACAGCCTTAACCTTGAAATAGAGGAAGGCGAGATATTCGGCCTTGTCGGCCCTGATGGCGCAGGCAAAACCACGACCATGCGCCTGTTAACCGGGATACTGGAACCTTCCAGCGGCGAAGGCTGGGTTTACGGAAAGCATATCGTAAAAGAATCAGAGGCCCTTAAAGACAATATCGCCTATATGTCCCAGCGTTTCGGGCTCTATGAAGAGCTCACTGTGCTGGAAAATATCAATTTCTACGCCGATGTTTTCTGTGTGCCGCAAAATAAACGCAAAGATGTGGTTGAAAAACTGCTTGGGTTCTCGGGATTGTTGCCTTTTAAGCAGCGTTTAGCTGGGAAATTATCCGGCGGGATGAAACAAAAGCTTGGGTTGTCCTGTGCGCTTGTGCATACGCCGAAGGTGCTATTCCTTGATGAACCGACTAACGGCGTAGACCCTGTCTCGCGCAGGGATTTTTGGTCAATACTTTATGACCTGCTCAAAGAAAAGGTAACTATCCTCTATTCCACTTCTTATCTTGATGAAGCAGAACGCTGCCGAAGGGTAGGGCTGATCCATAAAGGCAGATTGCTTCGTTGTGACACGCCGGACAATATCAAAAAAGAGATCAACGTAAATACCCTGGAGCAGGCTTTTATAAAAATAGTCAATGATTATGAATCAGAGCATAGAGGTTAACAAGGTTGCCGTAAGCGTAAAAGACCTGGAAAAAAGGTTCGGGACATTTACCGCGGTCAACCATATTAACTTTGAAGTCAAGCAGGGAGAGATCTTTGGTTTCCTGGGGCCTAACGGGGCGGGTAAATCCACTACGATCCGGATGCTCTGCGGTATTTATACGCCTACTTCCGGAAGCGGCACTGTAGGGGGGTTTGATATTATCAAAGAGCAATTCAAGATCAAGGAGCATATCGGGTATATGTCGCAGAAGTTTTCCCTTTATGATGATTTGACCGTTGAGGAAAATATAGATTTTTACAGCCGCATTTACAATATCCCGGAAAAGGAAAGAAAGCAGCGTAAAGACGAAACAATAAAATTAGCCGGGATAGAGGATTTTCGCTCAAGCTTAACGAGCACTCTTTCCGGAGGATGGAAACAGCGCCTGGCTTTAGGGTGCGCGATCATCCATCAGCCGCAGATCATTTTCCTTGATGAGCCGACCAGCGGGGTTGACCCGATCACCCGGGCGAACTTCTGGAGCGTGATCAAAGATATGGCTGCTTTGGGCAGGACGATATTTGTGACCACGCATTATATGGATGAGGCGGAGAATTGCAACCGCCTGGTGATGATCTATCACGGCACAATGATCGCCGTGGGTTCTCCGGAAGAGATGAAGACAAAGATCATGAAAAATGAGATCCTGGAGGTTATTATGCCTTCTGCCGAACAGTGGCTGGAGAAGATCGCCAAGATCGCCGCGATCAAAGAAACAGCGTTGTTCGGGGTAAATATTCACGTGGTCACTTTTGACGCTCGCGCAGCTGAAGTTGAATTGAGAAAACTTTTTGACAGCCAGGGCCTAACCGGGTATGCCATTAAAAAGATTAAGGCTTCTCTTGAAGATGTGTTTGTTTCCCTGATCGAAAATTACGACGCGGAGCATAAAGAGAAATGAACCTTAAAAGGGTTTTAGCGATATCCAACAAAGAATTCATCCAGATCCGCCGTGACCCGCGTTCATTGGCCTTGGCGATATTCATACCGGTATTATTGCTTTTAATATTTGGTTACGCTTTAAGCCTGGATATTGACAGGGTCCCTACGGTTATCTGGAACCAGGACGCCTCAAGCAAGCTGGCGCGGGATTTTTTGCTTAATTTCAAGAACTCCAAGTATTTTAAGATCATTAAATACACAAATAATTACCGGGATATCCAGCATATGATCGATAGCGGTTCGGCGATGATGGCTTTGGTCATCCCGAAGGATTTTTCTCATTATATTGAATCTGGCAAAACTTCCACTGTGCAGTTATTGGTTGATGGCAGCGATTCCAACACTGCCACTATCGCTATGGGGTATGTGCGTTCAGTGGTGGGTAATTACAACGCGCGCTTGCTTAAACAAACACTTTCCAGCTACGGCGTTACTGCGTCAAGGAAGGTAGAACTGCGTTCCAGGATCTGGTTCAATATGGGTTTAAACAGCAGGTGGTTCATCGTCCCGGGCGTGATCGCGCTTATCATTATGATCATCGCAGCTTTATTAACTTCTATCTGCGTAGCCAGGGAGTGGGAAAGAGGAACAATGGAGCAGCTTATCTCAACTCCTGTTAAGGGCGCAGAACTTATTATCGGAAAATTCATTCCTTATTTTGTGATCGGTTTTCTTGACCTTTTTATCGGCGTGGTGATCGCCAGGGTCCTATTTGAGGTGCCATTTAAAGGCAGCTATCTCTTGCTTATATTCTTAAGTTCGTTGTTTTTAGTCGGCGCGCTATCCCAGGGTATCCTTATTTCTACTGTTGCCCGGACTCAGCTATTGGCAAGCCAGCTGGCTACATTGACCACTTTTATCCCCGCGATGCTTCTTTCCGGGTTTATCTATCCCATATTCAATATGCCGCAGGCAGTGCAAATCGTAACGTATTTTGTCCCGGCGCGTTATTATATTATAATCCTGCGCGGCTTGTTTTTGAAAGGTAACGGCATTGATGTAATGTGGGATGAGGCGGTATTCTTGTTTTTATTTGCGTTTCTTATGTTCGGGTTGTCGATCAGGAAGTTTAAAAAGAAAGTATTCTAATGTTTGAGAGGATCAAGGCAATACTGATCAAGGAATTTAAACAGGTCCTGCGTGACCCGCGGATGAAAACGGTCATTCTGGTCTCGCCGATCGTGCAGATCATCCTTTTTGGTTACGCCGCTAATAAAGACATTGATTTTATCCCCACAGCGATCTACGACCAGGATAACACCAAGGAAAGCCGCCAGCTTTTGACCAGGTTTACTTACTCTGGTTATTTTGTGCCGAAGTATTATATTTCTGAGCCGGATCAACAGGACAGGGTGCTGGATAAGGGTTTGGCCAGCGCTGTGTTGCGTATTAACCGCGGGTTCGGCCGCGATATCAAAGCAGGTAAAGATGCCAGTATTCAGTTGGCGCTGGATGGCTCGGATTCAAATACCGCGATGATCATTGCCGGTTACGCCGGCACGATCATGAGTGATTATCAGTACGGCCTGCTTGTAAACGACATGGATTCTTTGGGCCTGCAGCTTGAGGTTCCCAGCGTTGATCTAAGGGAGCGCGCCTGGTTTAATGAGAACCTTATTTCCCGGAATTATTATCTTCCCGGTGTGATCGCTTCTATTGTCACGATCATGTCGCTGCTTTTGACGGCAATGGCGATAGTCAGGGAAAAGGAGATCGGCACGATGGAGCAGCTGATCGTCAGCCCCTTAAGGCCGTTGGAACTTATCTTCGGAAAGTTATTGCCTTTCGGGGTGATCGCGCTTCTCCAGTGCTCCTTGATCACGACCCTGGGTATTTTCTGGTTTCATATTCCATTCAGGGGAAGTTTACCTTTGCTTGTCCTGGCTACCTGCGTATATTTATTTACTACTTTAGGCACAGGGCTTTTTATCTCTACGATTGCCTCTACGCAGCAAGAGGCGATGATGTCCGTATTCCTGTTTTACATGCCCACATTCCTGTTATCGGGTTTTGCATATCCTATAGCCAATATGCCGCAGGTAATACAATGGTTCACCCTGATCAACCCCATGCGGTATTTTCTTACGATCATTAGAGGCATATTTTTAAAAGGCGTGGGTATGGAT
>JBAZNG010000040.1:0-10159 GCA_041649385.1 Candidatus Omnitrophota bacterium
TTGCTGGGCGGGGATCTTCTTCATCTCCGCCAGCAGTTTTTTGACCTGGCCAAAGGTCAAAACATTGCGCGCTTTAGCAAGGTAAAAAGCAAAAAGATAAAGCGCCGCCAGCTGCGCGGTATAGGCCTTGGTGGAAGCTACGCCGATCTCAGGCCCGGCATGCGTGTAAATCACTCCATCTGATTCGCGGGTAATCGTCGAGCCTAAGACATTGCAAATGGCTAAAACCGAGGCGCCGCGTTTTTTTGCCTCCCGCACACCAGCCAAAGTATCCGCGGTTTCACCGGATTGAGAAATGGCTAAAACCAGGGTACTTTTATCTATCAGCAGGTCACGGTAACGGAATTCACTGGAAACATCAATATACGTCGGTACGCCGCAAAGGGTCTCTAAAACATATTTGCCCACCAGGCCGGCATGATACGCCGTGCCGCAGGCGACAATAAAAATATTTTTAAAATCCCTTAATTTAAGCTCTTTGATCTTCTGTTCTTGAAAAACGATCTTGCCGCCTTCGGATATGCGTAATTGCAGCAGGTTTTCAATGATCCCCGGCTGCTCATTGATCTCTTTGAGCATAAAATGCTTATACCCTTGTTTTTGCGCCTGAGTTATATCCCAGCTGATGCGCACAGAATTCCGTTTCACCGGTCGGCCGCCTAAATCAGAAAGTTTATAACCCTCCCTGCCCAACACAACCATCTCTTTTTCTTCCAAAAACAATATCTTTTTGGTATGCTCCAAAATCGCCGGTGCATCCGAGGCAAGGAAATTCTCATGTTCCCCCAGGCCTACGATCAGCGGGCTGCCGGAGCGGGCACCGATGAGCATATCCGGGTTACCGCGGCAAATAACGCCTATGGCAAAAGAACCCTCTAACAATTTGAGCGCCTTTCTTACCGCCGCTTCCAAAGGCAGGGTTTTTGTAAACTTCTCGATCAGATGCACGATAACTTCAGTATCTGTCTGGCTGCGGAAAAAATGCCCCTCTTTAATCAAGCACTTTCTTAGGTTTTCAAAATTCTCAATGATCCCGTTATGCACAACAGCAATATTATTTTTACAATCCGCGTGTGGGTGGGCGTTATTCTGGGTGGGCGCTCCGTGCGTTGCCCAGCGCGTATGCGCGATCCCCAGGCTTCCGGCAAGGGGTTTATCTTTAATAATCTTTTCCAATGCGCTGATTTTACCGGGTGCTTTTCTTATTGTGAGGGTTTTTGTATCGGAAAGAATCGCTATGCCGCTGGAATCATAGCCGCGGTACTCCAGGCGTTTTAGCCCGGACAGAAGGATATCCTGGGCTGGGTTTTTACCGATATAGCCGACTATTCCGCACATGGGTACACCTTCAGGTTATATGTAGCTGTCTGCTTTTGCTCTGCCGCGCGCAAATTCTTTATATATACTTGGTGCGGTTTGAAAAAAGTGTCCCCACGGGGATTCGGACCCCGGTCGAGAGCTTGAAAAGCTCTTGTCCTGACCAGGCTAGACGATGGGGACAAAATCAATCCTCTTCTTCGGCGATCACCGGGGTGATACAAGACACTTTGTCTTTATCCTGCAGCTTGATCAGCCGCACTCCCTGGGCTGACCTGCCGGTCTCGCGTATATCTTTTACCGCGCAACGCAAGAATATGCCATTCTGGGTAATCACCATCAGACCATCGTTCTCGTTGACGGTTTTTAAATTTACCGCTTCGCCGTTCTTATCTGTCACGCGGATATTGATCACCCCTTTGCCGCCGCGGGAGGTCAGGCGGTACTCATCCACAGTGGTGCGCTTGGCAAAACCCAACTGTGTCACGGTAAGGATGGTTGTGTCTTTCTTGGGCACGACCATATCAATAACTTCGTCTTTCTTGGAAAGCGATATCGCGCGTACGCCGCGCGCGCCCCTGCCCATATCGCGCACTTTTTCCTCGGAGAACCTGATCGCCTTGCCCTGGCGGGTGCCGATCAGTAACTCCTGTTTGCCATCGGTCATCTCTACGCCGATCAATTCATCGTTCTTATCCAAGGTGATCCCGATGATCCCGCCTTTGCGCGGATTGCCGTAAGCATCAAGCCGGGTTTTTTTGATCTGCCCGGCGCGGGTGACCATTACCAGGTATTTGTCGGGAGAGAATTCTTTCACCGGGATCGTGGAGCTTATTTTTGAACCCTGCTCTATCTGCGTTAAATTAATTATCGCCTTGCCCTTGGACACGCGGCTGCCCTGGGGGATCTCGTAAACTTTCAGCCAATGCACCTGGCCTTTATCCGTAAAGATCAAAAGGTAATCTTTAGTCGAGGCGACAAAAAGATGTTCAATATAATCATCTTCTTTAAGCTCCGCGCCTGTGGCGCCTTTGCCTCCGCGATTCTGTTTGCGGTAGGCGCTCACCGGCAACCGTTTAATGTAACCGCCGTGGCTGATCATCACCACCACATCTTCTTCGGCGATCAGGTCTTCGATCTCCAGTTCCTGCGCTTCCGCGACGATATCCGTGCGCCGCTCGTCGCCATATTTCTTCTTGAGTTCTTCTAATTCTTCTTTAATGATCGCCTCGATCTTTTTCTCGGAGGCGAGGATCGCCCGGCATAATTCTATCTTCTTCAAAAGCTCAGCGTATTCAGCGTCAATTTTATCGCGCTCTAAAGCGGTCAAACGCTGCAGCTGCATCTCAAGGATCGCCTGCGCCTGGATCTCGGAAAGCTCAAACTCGGAAACCAACCGTGACTTTGCCTGTTCAGTGCTCTTGGATGTTTTAATCGTCTTGATTATCCGGTCAATGAATTTAAGCGCGATCTTTAAGCCTTCCAGTATATGCGCCCTCTTTAAGGCTTTATCCAGTTCGAACTGCGTACGCCTACGCACAACAACCTTCCGGTGTTCAATATAACAATCCAACACCTGGCGCAGATTAAGCACTTTTGGCCTGTTCTCCACCAGGGCGAGCATAATAATACCAAAAGTAGTTTCCAGTTGAGTATGCTTAAATAGCTGGTTTAACACAACCTGGGATTCCGTATCGCGTTTAAGCTCCACGACAATACGCATGCCATCTTTATCGGATTCATCGCGGATATCGGAAATCCCCTCTATTTTCTTATCATCCACCAGGCCGGCGATCGCTTCAATCACGCTGGATTTTTGCACCTGGTAGGGAATCTCAGTGACCACGATCAGGTCTTTGCCGTTCTTTTGATGCTCGACTGACGCCCGGGCGCGCAAAGTAAGTTTTCCGCGGCCGGTGGTATAAGCTTCTTTGATCCCTGCTTTACCGCAGATCAGGCCGCCGGTAGGAAAATCCGGCCCCACAACATAGCGCATCAGGTCTTTTGGTTCGGCGTCAGAATGCTCTAAAAGGTAAATGATCGCGTCGGCAACCTCGTTCAAATTATGCGGCGGGATGTTCGTAGCCATGCCAACGGCGATACCGCTTGAGCCATTGACTAAAAGTTGCGGCAAAGCTGCTGGCAAAAGCAGCGGCTCTTTTAAGGAAGAGTCAAAGTTCGGCCCGAAACTAACCGTGTCTTTTTCAATATCCCGGAGCATCTCATCCGAGATTGCCGCCAGGCGCGCCTCGGTATAACGCATTGCCGCGGCCGCATCTCCATCAACAGAACCAAAGTTGCCTTGGCCGTCTACAAGCGGATAACGCAGGGAAAAATCCTGCGCCATTCTCACCAGTGTATCGTAAATAGCCGAATCGCCGTGCGGATGGTATTTACCCATGGTTTCACCGACGATACGCGCGGATTTTTTATACGGCTTGGAATGGTCCAGGTTTAGTTCCTGCATGGCGTAAAGGATGCGCCGGTGCACGGGCTTTAAACCGTCGCGGACATCCGGCAAAGCGCGGCCGACAATTACGCTCATCGCGTAATTTAAATACGAATCTTTTACTTCATCCTCGATATAAACCTGTATGATTTTTTCGTTTTGGGCGTACATAATTAAACATCCAGGTTCTTCACCTGATGCGCGAAATTCTCAATAAACTCGCGCCTCGGCTCAACCTGATCCCCCATTAACACCGTAAACACTTTATCCGCTTCCACAGCATCCTCTAAAGTAACCTGCAATATAGTACGCTTCGCCGGGTCCATTGTGGTTTCCCAAAGCTGCTGCGGGTTCATTTCACCAAGGCCTTTGTACCTCTGGATATGCATGCCTTTAACGGCGCTTTCCTTGATATGCTCAAGCACTTCCTTCAAGCTAAAAACATCTTTAACGCTTTCACCATTGGTAATCCTATAAACCGGCTTCAATTTGACTTCGGGCTTTTTTGCGGAGGATGCTTTATCATCAACGGGCGCGCTTAAACATGTGCCGACATCAAAACCTAATTTTTCTATTTTCAACAGTATCTGCTCAATTTCTTGTGATTCATAAAGCTCTAGCTTATCAACTTCTGCTTCTTTTTCCTGCTTGATAGTTAAAGCAGCCAGCTCTTTATCCGAATAGACAAAATGGGCTTCTCCATCCACTTTTACCCTATAAATCGGCAATTTCTTGGTCTTAGGATGTCTAAAACTAAGGTATTTTGCAAAATCTACTCCCTTTTTACCCATAAATTTAGCTAACTTCTCTAATGCCACGAGCAGCTTAAGCAGCTCTTTAAATTGATTGTCTGTAAAATTTTGTTTGTCTTTGATGCGCAATAATTTATGCGCTTCCCTGCCGAGATCAAGCAGAAGTTCGTCCATTTCTTTTTCTGTCTGGATATACTCTTCGCGCTGGCCGCGTTTAATTTTAAATAAAGGCGGTTGAGTAATATAAACATAACCATGTTCAATGAGTTTCGGCAGATGCCTGTAAAGTAAAGTAAGCAACAGTGTGCGGATATGTGAACCATCTATATCCGCATCTGCCATAAGCATTAATTTATGGTAGCGTAATTTCTCAAGATTAAACTCTTCGCCTACACCGGTACCAAGAGCGGTAATGATCGTGCGGATCTCTTCATTGGAAAGGATCTTGTCCATGCGGGCCTTTTCGACATTAAGTATCTTGCCTTTGATCGGTAAAATGGCCTGGAACCTGCGGTCTCTACCCTGTTTGGCTGAACCGCCTGCGGAATCGCCTTCCACAATATACAACTCGCAAAGGGCGGCATCTCTTTCAGAACAATCCGCCAGCTTACCCGGCAGCCCCGCGCCTTCTAACGCGCCTTTTCTCCGGGTGAGCTCGCGGGCTTTGCGCGCCGCTTCCCTTGCCCGGGAGGCAACGATTACCTTATCAATGATCTTATTGGCGACAGGCGGATTCTCTTCAAAATAACTGGAAAGCGCCTCAAGGCTTGCCGAAGCCACTAAGCCTTCGACTTCAGAGTTGCCCAGCTTGGTCTTGGTCTGGCCTTCAAACTGCGGATTAGGGACCTTTACGCTGATTACCGCAGTCAAGCCTTCGCGCACATCCTCGCCGGAAATAGCGATCTCATCCTTCAAAAGGTTTTTGGCTTTGGCGTACTGATTGATCGCGCGGGTAAGCGCTGATTTAAACCCGGACAAATGCGTGCCGCCTTCAATGGTGTTGATATTGTTGGCGAAAGAAAACAGTGTTTCGGCATAACCATCATTATATTGCATGGCCACTTCCACGATGATATCATCCTGTTTCTTCTCAAAATAGACGACCTTATTATGTAGCGGGTTTTTATTTTTGTTCAGGTATTCTACAAAAGAAACAATCCCGCCGGAAAATTCAAAAACCGATTCTTTATCCGAGCGCTCATCGTTAAGTTTGATTTTTAAACCCTTGTTCAAAAAGGCTAACTCCCGCAGCCGTCCGGAAAGGATATCGTAAGAATACTCTGTCTTGCTGAAAATAGAGCTATCCGGTTTAAAGGTAACCTTGGTGCCGGTAGAAGTACTTTTACCGATCACCGTAAGCTTGGATACGGTTTTGCCTTTTTCGTAACGCTGGTGGTAAATCTTGCCGTCTCTTTTAACTTCAACTTCCAGCCAGGCAGAAAGCGCATTTACACAGCTTACCCCAACGCCATGCAAACCGCCGGACACTTTATAAGAACGGTGGTCAAATTTGCCCCCGGCGTGCAAAGTGGTCAAGGCAACTTCAACCGCCGGTTTCTTCTCGGTCTTATGCATATCCACCGGTATGCCGCGGCCGTTATCCATGACGCCTATACTGTTATCTTCGTGGACCACCACGGAGATAGAATCACAGAAGCCGCCCAGGCTTTCATCCACGCTATTGTCCACCACTTCATAAACCAAGTGATGCAAACCGCGCACAGAGGTATCGCCAATATACATCGCCGGCCTGCGGCGGACCGCCTCAATACCCTCCAAGACCTGAATGCTGGTGGCATCATAGGCCTTGGGTTTATCCGCCGGCGGTAAATTGTTTTTTACGGTTGTTTTTGTTTTACTCACTTAAAAATCCCCCAGGCGCAAAACTATTTTTGTGATTGCGCTGTTTTCCTGTTGCAACTTGGTTAATATCTCTTCTTTTTTCAAATTCAGGGCGTAAAGCCAGCTTGAGGAATCAACATAAAGGCTTAAAATGCCTTTTTTAAAATAATTAATCCTTATATGCTCTAACTCCTTTTTTGTCAAGGTTTTTTTTAAACACTCCTCGCAGGCGCCCGGCGCAATCAGCTTTTTCTCCCCGCACAGGTCGCGCATGACGATTTTAAGCGTTTCTTTGATCTGCTCCATTTAATTAAGGCGCATGGGCAAGATAATATAAACATAACCACTGGAACGGATCACGCCTGGTTTTTCACTGTCTGAAAGCTCGATGGCCACGACCTGTTCATCAAGATTCTTCAGGACATCGCCCAAATAACCCGGGTTAAATCCGATCACCAGCTCTTTGCCCTGATACTCCACATTTAATTCTTCGCGCGATTCTCCGACATCCGGCGTGGATTTAGAAATCACCAGCTTATTCTTAAAAACTTCCAACTTCACCGCCTGATAATCCGGCGTGGATAAAAGCGCCGCCCTGCGCACAGCTAATAATAACTGATTGCGCTCTACCTTCATCGTATTTTCTGAATGCGCCGGGATCACCTGTTTATAATCCGGGAATTCGCCTTCGATCAGCCTGGAGAGTATCACCACTTCCCCCAAATCAAACAACAACTGGTTATTGCCCACCAATAAAAGCAATTCTCCGCCATCTTTTAAATTGCGGTTCAGCTCATGCACGGTTTTCGTAGGCACGATCACACTAAGATCCACATCCACTTCCGACAATAGTTTGCGTTCGGCGATGGCCAGCCTTTTGCCATCAGTGGCCACCAATGTCATATTGTTTTTCCCGATCTTAAAAAGTATTCCATTTAAAATATAGCGCGTTTCATCAAAAGACACGGCAAAGGAAGTCAAGCCAAGCATCTGTTTTAATTTTTGTTGTTCGATCTTAATGGCTTTTTTATCTTTAAACTCTGGCAATTTAGGGAACTCTTCTTTCGCCATACCCATAATTTTAAATTGGCACACATCTGAATCTATGATCACCAGGTTGTTTTTCTTTGTGGTGACATTCAGGTTCTCCGAAGGAAATTCTTTAACAATATCACCGAACCTCTTGGCCGGCACAGTAATAGCTCCTTGTTCAATGATTTCCACAGGAAGCACACAGCTTATACCGATATCCAAATCAGTGGCAGTCAGCCTGATATTACCCGGCTGGGTCTCAATTAAAATATTGGATAATATAGGTAGGGTTGGCCTATTGGTAACAACATTCTGTACAGTTTGTATCGCGTTGATCAATGCCTCTTTCTCAACCTTAAACCTCATTTTTTAATCTCCTTCTATTTATATATTAATTAAAACCTTAAATCGTCATAGTAATAATACAATGGTTTTCTGTTGAAAACCACCAAACAACTTGTTTTTACACCAGTTACAGCAATATTGACCACGGGATAACCGGTGCGTTATTATCTAATAACTTGAATAACCCGCTCCACTCTTTCGTTTAACCCCGGATCTTTATGTAATGCCTCTTTAATTTTATTATAAGAGTGTAAAACCGTAGTATGATCCCTGCCTCCAAAATATTCCCCAATCTCCGGCAAAGATAATTCTGTAAGTTCCCTGCTTAAATACATGGCAACTTGCCGCGGCAGGACGATCTGTTTATTACGGCGTTTGGTTTTTAAGTCCTGCAAGGATAAACCAAACTCCTCCACCACGCAACGCTGGATGAAATCTACAGTGATCAATTTTTTTGGTTCTTTCAACAGGTCTTTGAGCACTTCTTTAGTCAGCGCCATAGTGATCGGTTCTTCTTCCAGCAAAGAATACGCGATCGTCCGGATAAGCGCGCCTTCCAGCTCGCGTATATTGGTTTTGATCAGTTGGGCGATGAAAAAGATTACCTCATCCGGTACGCCGACAGGCTCGCGCTCAATCTTTTTTTTCAATATCGCCACCCTGGTTTCCAAATCCGGCGGCTGAATATCCGTTGTCAGCCCCCAGCCAAAACGCGAAACCAGCCTTTCCTGCAGGTTGGAGATTTCTTTCGGCGGCCGGTCGGAAGAAAAGACGATCTGTTTGTGCGCATCATATAAAGTATTGAAAGTATGGAAAAATTCCTCCTGCGTTGATTCCTTGCCGGCGATAAAATGGATATCGTCGATCACCAGGACGTCGGCATTACGGTATTTCTGCCGGAAGGCCGATGTAGAATGATGCTGGATAGCGTCGATCAGCTCATTAGTGAACTTTTCGCTGGAGATATAACATATTTTTATATTACCGGAGGCGCTGTTTTTGATTTGATGACAGATCGCCTGGATCAAATGCGTTTTACCCAAGCCCACGCCACCGTAAATAAACAAAGGATTATATGCCTTGGCCGGGGAGTTAGCAACAGCCAAAGAATAAGCGTGCGCGTGCCTGTTGGATGGGCCGATCACAAAATTCTCAAATGTATAACGCGGGTTCAAGTTAACCACGCCCTGGCTGAAAACAGCTCTAAACTGTTGTTCAGGCGCCTGGGCTTGAGCTGCGGGCAGAGCGGCTGCATCAGCCACAGTCAATTTTATTAACAGATTGTTCATCCCTCCCTTTTTTAACTCGGCGTCAATCAGCCCCAGGTAGTGTTTATCTACCCAGTCTTTAAAGAATTGGTCCGGCGCCTCAAGGCTGATAGCGCTATCAGCGCTTGCGGAGAATCTTAAGGGGGCTATCCAGGTGGAGAATACAGTCTGGCCAAGCTTCTCTTTCAGGTTGTTTTGCGCCAGCTCCCAGGATTTGCTTAGGTCGATCATATTGACAGAGTTAACAGTTTATACACAATCTGTATAAATCTGTGGATAATTTTCAATAGGTGCTTTCTTTATTAACAGACATTATAACAAAGGACAAAACGCTTGCAAGCCCTGTGAGATACGTTCCTGTAGGATATCATAAGGTCTCTAACAGGGCAAGCAAAAAAGTTAAACGCCAGTCATTATACAATAATATTCCAAGCCGTCAATAAAAAACTTGACCGGCGCAGGATTGTATGTTAGAATTCACAAACTCATCGAAACTTAACTAAAAAAGGGAGAAAATAAAAATGAAGAAGCACCTAAAAACGCCTTCCAATATTGTCGGCAAGAAAAGGCATGGTTTCCGCAGCAAGATGGCTACCAAATCCGGGCGTGATCTGCTTGCCCGCCGACGGAAAAAAGGGCGCAAAAGACTTTGCGTCTGATGCTAAGAAAAGCTTCACTCTGGGGCTTGGGGTTTTATCAAAGGTATTTGCGGCCAGCTTTACCTTGCAGTTGCCGCTTTAGCCCAAGTTGTTCAGAGTACACAAAGCTGGCGATTATTAAATACGGATTCAGTAAAGGAGTATTCAAGGGCATAAAAAGATTGTTGCGCTGTCATCCATTTTCCGGCCGCTCCGGATATGATCCCCTCGAATAAAATAATATGGAAAAACGTTTATTTCTGGCTATTGCTGTTTCTTTATTAATATTGTTATCCTGGTCAACATTTGTTTCTAAAACGTATCATATTGATAATAAAGCAGTTATAACAAAAACTGCCATTGAGCAGCACACACCCTCTTCCCCTGTTGCCATGAACAGCCTTACCTTGCCTGAAACAAAACCGCTTCAGCCAAAAGAGGTCTTCAAGTTTTCCACGGGCAGCATGGAAGTATCGTTTGATGAACAGCGGGCAGCTGTTACCGAGGTTCTTTTTA
>JBAZNG010000041.1:0-9821 GCA_041649385.1 Candidatus Omnitrophota bacterium
AAAAAATAAAGCCCTAACCTTTTGACACATCGACACATAAAGATTACCCTGACTAGTGCTATTAATCAGGGTAATCTTTATCTCTCATTCTGGATTTTGAGAGATTTATTTGGCTCCCCCTCATGGACTCGAACCATGGACCTGGAGATTAACAGTCTCTCGCTCTACCAACTGAGCTAAGGGGGAATAATTTTATATAGAATAGTGGAAAATATTCTAACTTAAAAAACAACCGAAATCAAGGGCTAAATGATCTGGCTTTCCATCTCTTTTACCTCAAGCTCAAGGGCGCTGATCAGTTTTTCGATCTCTTTAAGCCTGCGGCCATACTCTTTAGCCGTTTCTTCATCCCTGTAAAAATGCGGGTTGGACAATGCCCTGGCCTTAGCGTAACTTTCAATCTCAAGCTGCTCTTTCTTCTTCATCAGCTTATTGATCTTGTCGCGGATAATGATATTGTGCGATTTGCGCTTCTTCTCTTCTTCCCGGCGTTTTTTTTCTTCCTCTTTTGCCTTAAGCTTATCCGATTCCATCCTGTTTTTCTGCGGATCTGACTTTTGTTTACGCTCCGGGAGAAAAGCCTGCACCTGGTCTTTTTTCTCAATATAATAATCAAAACTGCCCGGAAAATTCCTTACATTGCCATTCTTGACCTCAATGACATTATTTGCCACTGAACGCACAAAATAAATATCGTGGCTTATAAAAACTACCGTGCCTTCATACTGGTTCAGCGCGCGCACCAATGCGCCGACAGCATCCACATCCAGATGCGTGGTCGGTTCATCAAGTAAAAGTAAATTCGGCGGATTAATCAAAAGTTTTGCCAGGATAAGCCTGCTTTTCTCCCCTCCGGAAAGTACTTTTACCTTCTTTTCCGCATCGTCGCCGCTGAATAAAAACGCACCCAGGATAGTGCGGATAGTTTCTTCCGCCATATAACCTGGCGCGGCGCTATAAGCTTCCTGTAAAACAGTATTCTCAACGCTCAAAACATCCGTACGCGTCTGCGAAAAATACCCTGCCTCCACATTATGGCCCAAAATACGCTTACCTGCGTCGATATCCAATACCCCGGCCAATATTTTAAGCAACGTTGATTTACCCGCTCCATTCTCGCCGGCAAGCACGGCTTTCTCGCCCTGGGTCACTTCAAAACTGAAATCTTTATATACCTGGATATCGCCGTAAGCTTTGGAAATATTTTCAAGCGTAACAACCTTGTGCCCGCTGCGTTGGGTAGGGGGAAATCTGAACTCTTTGACGCTTGCGCGTGTATCCGGAGGCAATTGCACAGCTTCTTTTTCAAGCCTTTCTAATGCCGTGCGCTTGGAACGCACTGCTCCGGCTTTATTCGGCTGGGCGTGGAAGCGGGCGACAAACCGTTCAAGCTGCTCGCGTTTCTTTTCCTGCTCCTTAAATTGCTTTTCCAGATGCAGGAGTTTTTCGGCCTTGATCTGCTCATAATGCTCATAATTTCCTTCCACCTTAAAAATACAACCATGCTCAAGGACCAAAGTATAATTAGTTACTTCCGTGAGAAAAGCCCGATCATGGGAGATCATAATGAATGTCCCGCGGAAACTAGCCAGATAATCCTTCAGCCACAGAGCGGCATTCAGGTCCAAATAGTTAGTCGGCTCATCAAGCAGAAGCAAATCATAATTATAAGTCAATAGTTTGCCTAAAAGGACGCGCATCTGCCATCCGCCGGAAAGTTTGCTTACAGGCCTGTCAAAATCAGCTTCCTTAAATCCCAGCCCCGAGAGTATTTTCTTGGCTTTATGTTCAAGCTCAAAGAAACCTAAAGTTTCCAGCTCATGCAGCACTTCGCCGTAATGTTTGGAATCCGCCTGGTTAACCGCCTCCAGCCTCTCTTTTTCCCGCTTTAAGTTTACCACTGTCGCGTCGCCCTCGGTCAGCTCAAAGAGCACCGTATGCTCTGAATGAAAGCTTGATTCCTGGGGAAGATAACCTACGCGCACGTTCTTATTCACGCGCACTGAACCGGAGCTAGTCTCGCACTCCTGCAGGATCAGTGAAAAAAGCGTACTTTTGCCCGCTCCATTGGGGCCGATCAGGCCGATCTTCTCACCCTCATTTATGTTCAGGGAGATATCCTCAAAAAGCACCTTACTGCCGTAATTTTTTGATAAGTTGATTATACTGATCATATTTTTAAAGTGTGCGGCGTGATTCTAAGGATTTTGAAAGCGTGGTGGCGTCTGCGTATTCCAAATTTGAGCCCATAGGCAGGCCAAGACCGATACGGCTTAAGTGCACGCCCAGGGGTTTGATCAATTTGCTTAAATACAAAGCGGTCATCTCGCCTTCTGTATCGGCGTCAGTAGCGATGATTATCTCTTTGATATTGTTCTGCTTGATCCTTTGCATCAGGCCTTCTATCTTCAGGTCCCCCGGTCCCCTGCCCTCCAAGGGCGACAGCGAACCAAGCAAGACATGGTATACGCCATGATAATTGCCGGCTTTTTCGATCGCCGCCACATCCTGTGGTTTCTCTACGATACAAACCGTATCTTTCTGCCTTCCCGCATCCTGGCATACCTTACAATGTTCTTCTTCGCTTAAATTATTGCATATATGACAGAACCGTACTGTCTCTTTGACCTTAACCAGGGAATCCGCAAAAACACGGATCTCTTCCTTGGGGGCTCCCAGTATATGGCTGACAATGCGCTCGGCGCTGCGCCTGCCGATACCGGGCAGCTTGATCAAAGCATCAATAAGCTTTTCCATGGAAACCGTGTAATTTGCCATTATTCCTCTCTGACCACCCTTGCGCCGAACATCTCTATGGCGGATTTAACAAAAGGATTTGCCCTGGCCTCCGCCTGGTCCTGTTTATCTTCCTTAGACAGGACAAAATTTACTTTTAACTTTGAATTGGATAACTCCGAAGCAACTTTTTCCACCAGATCCTTGTTATCTTTCTCCTCCAGTGTCTCTTTATGCAAAGAATAATTCTTCGGGAAAGATATCACCAGGACGTTATCCTGCACATTAAGCAGTTCTCCTTCATTCAGATATGAAGAAACAGACATCTTAATGCCGGCCAAAGTATCAATGATCTTCTGCCAGATGTTCTTGACCGCATCAATGGATATATCTTGAGTAGAACGGCTGTCTTCGGGCGCATTTTCTTGAGCCTGATCTTCTTCTGCGGCAGCGGGTTTAACAGGTTGCGCCTGAAGTATTGATTGCTGTTTCCTGGCAGTTGGCTTCTGCGGGATATCTGTCTGGTTTTTATCGCAGGACAGGCTGACCAGGGCTATTTCGATCGGGATACGCAAAGAGTTAAGCCGTTTTGCCATCTCCTGTGTATTTACCAGGATATTGAAATCCGCAAACAGCTCTTCCAAGGAAAATGCCTGGCTTTGTTTTAGATACCTGTCGCATGCCTCCTGCGGCAGGTCAATGATCTTCATATCAGCTTTGGTGACCCTGGCGACCATAAGGTTACGGAAATGTTCTATCAGGTTAGCCAAAAAAACCCCTGTGTCTTTACCGGAATCCATAAGCTTGTTAAAGATCGTCAGCGCAGCATGTGGGTCTTTTTTGATAATCCTGTCTACCAGCGCAAAAAAAGCGTCCTGCTCCACAAGCCCCAGTACGCTGACAACATCCTTTAGGGAGATATTATCCCTGGAAAAAGAAACCAGCTGGTCCAGTATGGATTCAGCGTCCCTTAATGAACCATCGCTTGCCTTGGCAACAGCAAAAAGCACTTCCTTATCTACGGATATCTTTTCCGCTTTAACGATGCGTTCAAGCTGCGCGATGATCTCGACCACCGAGATACGCCTGAAATCAAGCCGCTGGCAGCGTGAAAGTATCGTCGGCATGATCTTGTGCGGATGGGTAGTGGCAAAAATGAATTTCACGAACTCCGGCGGCTCTTCCAGCGTCTTTAATAAAGCGTTGAAACCGTCGGGCGTTATCTGGTGCACCTCGTCAATGATATAAACCTTGAATTTCCCGCTGGTAGGAGAGAATTTAACGTTCTCGCGCAGCGCCCTTATCTCGTCAATACCGCGGTTAGAAGCACCGTCGATCTCAATGACATCCAATGAACGGCCCTGGATGATCTCAAGGCAGGACGGGCATTTCTGGCAGGGTGTGGCAGTCGGACCAGACTTGCAGTTAAGGGATTTTGCCAATATCCTGGCTGTGGAAGTCTTGCCAACGCCGCGCGGCCCGGCAAAAAGATAAGCGTGGGCCAGCCTGTTCTTCTCAATTGCGCTTTTTAAGGTATTTACGATATGGCTCTGGCCGACAATGCTGTTAAAATCCTGCGGCCGCCACTTTAATGCGAAGACTGTGTATGGCATTTGATTAGGAGTATTAACTCTTATTTACCTGGATCTGTTGTATCTTAACGCCTTTATCCGTGAGGTAATCCAGGGCGCGGTTTACTTCTTCCTGCTCGCCCTCTACCGTAAGTATCGCCCATCCTGCGGACATGGCAAACGACGCCTCAATGATATTTAAACTTATCTCAAAATGCTTGCAGAGATAGCAAATTATGGATTCATCCTGCAGCGCGCCGGGGAAAGTCAATCCAATCGCCATTCTCATTACCACTGCCTCTTTTCTAATTACCTGATCTGAAAATCTTCAGGCACTACACTCGTTGGACCGCTTGTCGCGGTTTTTAACGCTCGCTTTGAGTGTCCTCGAATTTTCCCTTGTCGGGAAATATGTGTTGCGGCGCTGCAGCACATTGCTGCAGCATCCGATTTGCTTTCCATTAATCAAATGGGTGCGGGCACTACGCTCGCTAAACCGCTTGTCGCGGTTTTTAACGCTCGCTTCAGTGTCCTCGAATTTTCCCTTGTCGGGAAAATTCTCGGAGAGGCTGGGATTCGAACCCAGGGTCCAGGTTTCCCCAGACAACTCATTAGCAGTGAGTTGCTTTCGACCACTCAGCCACCTCTCCAGAAATTTACGCAGGAAGTTTCTTGATACCGAACCCTGCTTTCTATGGTGAGGAATCTTTATCAATACTACTATACTTTAAGCCTTTTGGCGCTTCTTCCTGAAAAAATCCTTAAGCAATAAAGAACAATCCGCTTGCAATAACCCACTGGTGACTTTTACGCGATGGTTTAATTTCTTATGGTTTGTGATATTTACCACGGAACCGCATGCGCCGGTTTTAGGGTCTTTGGCGCCAAAATACAGGTTTTTAACCCGCGCAAGGACAAGTGCCCCTGCGCACATACTGCACGGTTCAATTGTAACATAGAGGCTGGCCTCGTTCAACCACTTTGTACCCAGGAAGTTTGCCGCTGAAGTTATCGCGATCATTTCCGCATGCGCTGTGGGGTCTTTTAGGCATTCTATCTGGTTATGTCCGCGGGAGATGATCCTGCCATCAAAAACAACCACCGCGCCCACAGGGACCTCATCCTCCTGGAAAGCTTTGCGGGCTTCCTTTAAGGCCTCCTGCATATAGTATTCATGGATTTTCAGCATTTACCTAAATCCTAACTGCTACCTACTAACTACCCTAATTTAAGAATTAAAAATGCGCCCAGCTGGAGTTGAACCAGCAACAACTTGCTCCGTAGGCAAGTGCTCTATCCAATTGAGCTATGGGCGCAAAAGATAAAATATTAATTTTACAGGATTATTACAACTCTTCGCGTTTAACGCCTAATGAGGCGATCGCCTCATCGGGATTAGCGGCATACTTATGGAAAAACTCCGTCACATCCTTCATTTCCCTGATGCCTTTTTTCATCATTACCCTGATAATACTGGCGCGCAGCCTGATTTCTTCCATGATCTCCACGGTGCTTTTACCGCTTACCTGCGCCAGCCTATCACGGTATTCGCTGCCTACGGAAGATTCCTTGAACCTGCCCGTTCCCAGGTCATATGTCCAAAGCGTAGAAAGCAAGATCATCTTATCCGCCATACCTGCAGTTTCTACTAATTCTCCAACCACGCGGGCGATCCTGCCGTTTATGTTATAACGGCGCATGATCACAAACACATCCACCAGGTTTACCAGTACTTCCGGGGCGTTCATCGGCTCGTTCTGAAGCCTGATGATCGTTTCCCTGGCAGTGGAAGCGTGCAGCGTACCCATACAGTATTTACCGATATTCATCGCTGTCATCAGGTCCTGGGCTTCCTGGCCGCGGACTTCGCCTACGATGATCCTGTCCGGACGCATGCGCAAAGAATTTTTCACCAGGTCCATAAGCGAGGTATCTTCATCGCTTTCAAGGCGCGAGCAATTTTCCTCAAGGTTTGTGTTTAACTCCAGTGTATCTTCAATGACCACAATACGGTCATTCACGGGGATAAAACTGAAAAGAGCGTTTAAAAGCGTGGACTTGCCTGCGCCCGGGCCGCCAGAGATGATAATATTGGCAGGCTTTACGCCTAATCCTTCCACATAAAGCCAGAACTGCGCGGCGATCTCCGGGTTAAGCGTGCCATTCTCGATCAGATCGATTATGCTTAATGGTTTTTCCTTGGCGCGCGTAATAGTGATCTGCGGGCCAAAAGGAGAATAAACAATATTGCCTCTTCCTTTGACCTCGGCGAGCTCTATGTTATTGACCTTCTTGATATTCTTCCTGCCGGAGAAAATGACCAGCTTCTTGATCAAAAGGTCAAGTTCTTCACGCGTCTCAAATTTTTTGTCCGTCTTGACCAGGCCGAATTTTGTCTTATGCACGTAGATCGGCGACAGGTGATTGATCATAATATCCTCTACTTCCGGGTCAGCGAGGAACACATCAATCAATCCGTATGAAAAAAATTCATTAAAAAGAGCTTCCAGGTCCAGGTTCTTAAGCTTACTTACCAAAGCCTGGCCGGAAGTAGAATTATACACCTCAAGGAACGTCTTAAAGATAATCTCGCGCTTATGCGCCAGATCCTGCAAAAGAAAGATCTTGCCAGCCAACCTGTCCAGAATCTCGTTTTCTATCGCGATTCTTTCTCTTTCCATATGCCTATTCGCCCCTCTCTGTTAAACTTTAGCTTGGATTCCTTTGCCTCACCGCGCTTTGCTGAAAATAACGCCTGATTGTTTATAGTATAGCACAAATATTATATTGTTAAAGGCTTCCTCTATCCAATTGGGCTTATAAAAAAGATCATTTGATCTTCCAGACAGAGTGTTTATACTGGTCAAGCATCCGGTAAGTATTGAATTCACCGCCCACGCAAAGGCACTCTATCATCATATCGATCCAGGACGATGAATAATCCGCCTTGCCGGAGGCGTTTGTTTTATAATAAAGCCCGACCATCTCCTCTAATGCCGTATAAAGCTTAGCGGAATCGTCATTCATGCGCAGGTCCATTTCGTTGCCCACGGAACCTTCCGCGTTCTGGTAGCCAAAGAACCTGCCAATCTTCCTGTCCGCCGCCTCGGCGACCCAACCGTCAACAGTACTCATCTGCAGGACGCCGTTTAAAACCGCTTTCATCCCGCTTGTGCCGGAGGCCTCAAAAGGAGGCAAAGGATTATTTAACCAGACATCCACCGAAGAAGTAAGCATCTTTCCCATAAAAATATCGTAATTCTCCAGGACGATGATCTTGAGAATATCATAATCGGCGTTAAGCTTATCCACCTTATCCAGCATTTCATTGATATAAGTAAACCCCATATTGTCATTCGGGTGCGCCTTACCGGCGAGGATTATCTGCATCGGGCCGATCTCTTTAGCGATCTTAACCAGCCTGTTTATATCCTGTAATATCAGGCTTGGCCTTTTGTAGGCGGCGACCCTTCTTGCCCAGCAGATAGTAAAAATATCCTTGTTCAATTTCCACTTTTCTAACATGCCGCAAAGATTGCTTTTATTCGCCTGGTGAGCTATCCAAAGGCCCTTGCGGAAATCAGCGTTAGGGCTTAAATTGCCCGCCTTAGATAAAATCATCGGATTCTTGCGCACATCCGGAAGCTGTTCAGGGTATTTGGAAAAGAGATCCTTGAAATTATCGGATATCCAGGTATGCGGATGCACGCCGTTAGTAACATAAGTTATCTGGTCGCGGTACGAGGGAAACTGTACATGCATGACTTTTTGATGGTTGCGGCTGACAGCGTTAGTAGAAGCCGAAATATTCATCGCTAAAAGCGTCAGGTTTGCCACTCCCGGCGCCTGGGTACCGTATTTTTCGATCACTTCCACGTCTTCTCTTTTAAGTACGCGGTTTAAATCATCAAAAGAGAACCTGTCGTGTCCTGCCTCAACCGGAGTGTGGCAGGTATAAACAAAATGTTTCTTTAGGCCTTCTACTTCTTCCGCGGACAAACCGCGCGCTTTATCCACGAAGGAGAAAACCGCGTGGCCTTCATTCAAATGATAAAGGTCTATTTTATAACCCAATGCCTTTAACGCGGCTATCCCTCCGAAACCAAGAATAACCCTCTGTAAAAGCTTAAGCCAGACATTATCGCTTTTATAAAGCTGGTCTGTCAGGATGCGTGCGCGCGGGCTGTTCTCCGGCAGGTTAGAATCCAATAGAACAAGCGGCAACGCGTAGTCGTGCTCATAGCTGTAAACGTAATATTTCCACAGCCGCAAGTAGACATCCTCGGGTTTTAAGGATATTTTTACTTTTGTCGTTAATGGGATAAGCCCAGGGTATGAAAAAGCGTCCCACTGCATCTTTTCAGGAGCCTGGCCGTATTTATACCAGAATTTCTGCCGGAAATAACCAGAATTCCAGAGGATGCCTATGCCTACGACGGGCAGCTTGTAATCCGCCATGGTCTTGACCGTGTCCCCGGCTAATACCCCGAGGCCGCCTGAATATATCGGCATATCAATGATATTATTGGCATGCAGGGAGAAAAAATAATCCGTGACCCGGGAATTGGAAAATACGGCATTCTCCGGCATCTGGTTATTAGGGCTAATCGGGAGTTTGGAAGAAAATTTGTTGTAGAAGCTGGTAGCCAGGCCATACTCCATGGAAAAATAAGCGATTTTCTTTGCTTCGGCGGAAAGCAGCCTTTTTTCGGATTTAATTACCGCCTCAACGGGCAATCCGAAATATTTACCGTCGCTTATGTTGTCCTGGTAATGCTCCTGGAACTGGTCAACACCAACTAAAGAAGTGAATTCCTGTGTAAGTTTATCCATAAAGAAAATATCTTATAAAGCAGTTAACCGTCGATTAAACATATTATTATATCCGCGGTGCCTTGTCAATGGATTATCCGGGTATGCGGGGGGTATTCTATCTGCCAAAAAAAAGGAAGCTTGGCCTAACTTTCGTTAAGTTGATTAAGAGTTCCCTGGAATGCCAACAGGTCAGGTTGATTGGCAAGCACCAATAAAACATCCCCCCCTTCAATGACAGTAGTGCCGGAAGGTATGACGTACTGGTCCCCGCGCGAGATAAGCATGATCAGGCATTTATCCGGGACATGCAGTTGGGCAATACGCTTTCCCACTATGCTTGAAGTATAAGGGACTATGAGGTCTGTGAGCTCCGCGTCAATGGCCTTGGTCCTTTCAAATTCAATGGGGTGGTTCTTCTTGGCCACAAAAGGGACATCCAGTTTCAACAACCTGGAGACAAAAGGAATAGATGCCCCCTGTATGAGCACAGAAGTCACGACCACAAAAAATACAATATTAAAAATAGTGTCTGCTTGGCGGATACCAGCCATAAAAGGGAATGTCGCTAAAATGATCGGCACAGACCCTCTTAAACCTACCCAGGCAACCATGACTTTTTTACGCATGTTGAACTGAAAAGGCAAAAGGCATAGCAATACGCTCACCGGGCGTGAGACAAAGATCAAAAGGAAAGTAAGC
>JBAZNG010000042.1:0-8812 GCA_041649385.1 Candidatus Omnitrophota bacterium
TATCGTGGATATGACTAATTATTTGCTTTTTGAAACAGGCCAGCCAATGCATGCGTTTGACTTAGATAAACTTTCTTTAGAGCAGGGGATTATTATAAGAAGGGCTTCCGGTAATGAGAAGATCATGACGCTTGACGGCGCAGAGCGTGAATTGGATAAGGATATCCTGGTTATCGCCGATTACCTGAAACCTGTGGCTATTGCCGGAGTGATGGGCGGGAAAGTCGCGGAAGTGACTTTCAGCACAAAAAATATTTTGCTTGAGACAGCTGTTTTTAACCCTGTTTTAGTGCGCCGGATGCGGCAAAGATTAGGCTTACAGAGCGAAGCAGCTTACAGGTTTGAAAGAGGCGTGGATCTATCCGCCTCAAAATACGCCTCTATGCGGTGCGCTGCATTGATTGCTAAAACCGCCGGCGGGAAACTTGCGGTTTCCAAAGAAGCCGGCAGGAATAATCCGCCGGTAGGAA
This sequence comes from Candidatus Omnitrophota bacterium, assembly GCA_041649385.1. Lineage (GTDB taxonomy): Bacteria > Omnitrophota > Gorgyraeia > Gygaellales > Profunditerraquicolaceae > JALOBQ01. The sequence goes on from JBAZNG010000042.1 coordinate 471, forward strand.
ATGTCGAGCTTGAAGCCAGCGCAGTCAGGCGCACGCTAGGCGTAGAAATACCAGCGGTAAAATGTAAAAGTATACTTGTTTCTTTAGGTTTTAAAGTCAGCAACATGGCTGGGTGCCTGCGGGTAAAAGTGCCTGGTTTCCGCCAGGATGTAAAAACGGATGTTGATCTGATAGAGGAGATCGCCAGGATCTACGGATTCGGGAAGATACCGAGTTCTTTGCCAAAAGTAGCTGCGCAAGAGATTGTTTGCGACTGGCGCGATAAAGTTTCCGGGCTTAAAGAAATATTGCTGGGATTAGGGCTTAATGAGGTGATCACTTACAGTTTGATCGACAGGGATTCCTTGCAGGAATTCGGCTCTACTTTTGAGCCTGTCGCTATCCGCAATCCCTTAAGCAAGGAGCAGGAAGTATTGCGTCCGACGGTTTTGCCCAGCCTTTTGCGTGTTGTCGCAGGCAACTTGAACCAAAAGCAGAACCAGATTGGTTTATTTGAGATAGCGGAGATTTTTCTCAACAAGACGAAGCAAAACCCTGTTGAAGAGTTGGCTTTGAGTATAGCTTTATCTGGCGAAAGGAATCTATTCCTTGAGCAGGGGGCGGTAAAGGACGTTTTCAGCCTGCTGCATATTAAAGGTATCCTGGAAACAGTTTTTAACCGCCTGGGGATCAAGGGCGCCTGTTTTGCCGCTACTTCATCCAGGCAGGAAGAGTTCATTGTGCAGGTTGCCGGCCAGGAACTGGGCCGGGTATTAGCCCCTGCGGCAGCAATATTAGAAGCGTTTCAGATCAAGAACAGGAAAGTATTCTTAGCCCAACTAAATCTGGCAAAATTGTTTGCGCTGGCGGATACAGATAAGAAATTTGTGCCCTCTGCGAAATACCCTGGGGTAATCCGGGACATAAGCTTTATTGTTAAGGAAGATATTCCTGTCAGCCGCATACTTGAAGCGGTAAACAGCCTGGGCCAGCCTTTGATCAGCGCCAGGGTAGTGGATTATTACCGCGGTAAGCAGGTTCCCAAAGATTGCCGCGCGCTTACGCTTTCGTGTATGTACCGTTTGGATGACCGCACGCTCACTGAAGAGGAAGTTAACCCTGTCCAGGCAAAGGCGGTAAAGTTATTGGTGGATGGTTTTGGCGCCAAATTGCGCTAATCGTCCGTTACGTTTGTTTTCCGCAAATATATGTGCTATACTTCTAATAGGCAAAAAACGTTCTTTTAGATTTCCCTGCTGTGCACGTTGGAACCCGATAATTGTTGAACCAACACTGATTCCAGGGAGCCTGAGTTCTTAAGCATACGTGCTTAAAGATAGGGCACCCACCTGAAACCAAACCGGTTCAGACTATCATCCAACGGCACGACGCGGGGATTTTTTTTACATGGACCTTTTCGAAGATAATTTAAAACAGGATAATAAAAGCAGGCTTCTGGCTGCGCGTATGCGGCCGGCGAAGCTCGATGATTTCATTGGCCAGCGCCATATATTAGGCAAGGGCAAGCTTCTGCGGCGCGCCATTGAGGCAGACCGCCTTGTTTCGCTTGTGCTCTTTGGGCCTTCAGGATGCGGGAAGACCTCCCTGGCCTGGTGTATCGCCAATATCACCCAGGCGATTTATCAGGCGGTGAATGCCACGACATCCAATGTAGAAGAGTTGAGAAAAGTCATTGCGGCTTCCAAGTTGCAGTTTAGCCGTTCGCATAAAAAGACAATCCTTTTTATCGACGAGATACATCGTTTCAATAAAGCCCAACAGGATGTGCTTCTTCCGGATTTAGAGGAGGGTAACCTTATCTTGATCGGCGCCACAGTGCATAATCCGTATTTTGCCCTGAACTCCGCGCTGCTTTCCCGTTCTATCGTATGCGAGTTAAAAGCTTTGCAGGAAAGCGAAATAGCACAGGTGATTAATGCCTGTTTGCAAGACCAAGACAGGGGGCTGGGTAAGCTAAATGTGCAGATAAGTAAAGATGCGCTTGGCTTCCTGGCTAAATCCTGCGAAGGCGATGCGCGCCGCGCGCTGAACGCTTTGGAACTTGGCGTATTAACTACTTCACCTGACGCCGCAGGAATGATTGATTTCTCCCTGGAGGTCGCCCAGGATTCCATACAGAAGAAAGCCGTTGTTTATGACCATGACGAGGATGGGCACTTTGATACTGCCTCCGCGTTCATTAAATCCATGCGCGGTTCAGATCCTGACGCAGCGCTTTACTGGATGGCCAAGATGCTTTATGCTGGCGAAGACCCGCGTTTTATCGCGCGCAGGGTTTGTATTCTGGCTTCCGAAGACGTAGGCAACGCAGATCCATTGGCTTTGGTTTTGGCTAACGCGGCTTTGCAGGTGGCTGAATTCGTAGGCATGCCGGAGGCGCGGATACCTTTAGCCCAAGCCGTAGTTTATGTTTCCACCGCCTTAAAATCAAACGCCAGTTACATGGCCCTGGAAAAAGCGGCAGGCGATATCTCATCAAACACAGTGCAGGAGGTTCCTGACGACCTTAAAGATACCAGTTACTCCGGGGCAAAAAAGCTCGGCCATGGCAAGGGTTATAAATATGTGCACGACTATGCGGGGAATTTCGTAGAGCAGCAATATACCCGCAAAAAAGTGCGTTATTATCAACCGACAGATTCAGGTTATGAAGCGAAGATCAAACAGCGGCTGTCAAAATTGCGCAAGGAGTAAACTACGATGATGCTGGGCATGCAGATATTGGCGGTTTTAGGCATAGGCCTGATCGGTTATGCGATCTTTGGGGCGGTTTATTCCGGCTCAAATCCCGCAGGGGCCGCTAAAAAGAAACCCGCCGCCAAACCCTTATTTTCTATTCCCCAGGCGCCGGTAGAGGATCTAAAGTCCAAGCATCTTGCTTTGCAGGTGGCTTCTCTGGAAGAACAGCTGAAAAAATTGCAGGCTGAATATGACAAAGAAAAAACGTCTTTTGCCTCAAGCGCAGAGAAGCAGGCCAAACTTAACGATGAACTGGAGCGCAGGCAGGAGTGGGTGGCCAGGTCTGAACAGGAATTAAGCAAAGCGCGCTCAGACACCCTGGAGTTTAAAAATAAATTCATTGCCAAGGAAAGTGAACTGCAGGAGGAATTTACCAAGAATGTTAACCTTAACCGGGAGATCCGGCAGGTAAAGACAGAGCTAGAGGCCAAGGCCAAAGAGGATAAGCTTAAGGCCGAACAGATAGAGATACAAAAACACCAGATAGAAAAACAATTAGCCCAGGCCAAAGAACAGGCAGCCCTTATTGCGGAGTTCAAACAGAAAGAGAAGAACAGCGAGTGGGTGCCTAAAGAAGAATTTAATAAGCTCAACCAGGAATATAGCGAGATCGAGAAAGAGTTAGAGGCCAAGGATGAAAGATTAAAATCTTTTGCCGAAGAGATCGTCCAGTTAAAGAACCAGTCAATAAAAGTATCTCCTCCAGCGGTAGAAACGGCCAAACCGGCTGAAGAACCGCCAGCTGCGCAGGAACAAGTTCAGGCAGCCGCTGTGCCTGTGTTGGAAACAACAGAGCTTCCATTGCCGCCAAAAGAAGAACAACCGGCTGATATCGCCATAGATCTGGATACTCCCACGCAGGAAAACGTTAAAACAGAGCAGCCGGCACAGCCGTCCAACCCGCAGGATATTTTACAGGGAACCGCCAAACCCGCGGAAGGAAAAACTCCGCTTTCTTCTTCAGCAGAGCCGCAGATTAGTTTGGATAAAGTACGCAATATCGGGATCATGGCGCATATTGATGCCGGAAAGACCACGACCACAGAAAGGATACTGTTTTATACCGGCCGCAGCCATAAGATCGGAGAAGTGCATGATGGTGCAGCGACAATGGATTGGATGAAACAGGAACAGGAAAGAGGGATAACGATCACCTCTGCGGCAACAACATGTTCCTGGAAAGGCCACCGCATTAATATCATTGACACGCCCGGCCACGTTGATTTTACGGTGGAGGTAGAACGTTCCCTGCGCGTGTTAGATGGGGCAGTGGCGGTATTCTGCGCCGTAGGCGGCGTGGAACCGCAATCTGAGACAGTCTGGCGCCAATCCGATAAATATAATGTGCCGAAGATCGCTTTTATCAATAAGATGGACCGTACGGGCGCGGATTTCTTCAGCGTATTAAATGGCATAGAAAAAGAATTAGGCGCTAACACTATCCCCCTGGAGATACCCATAGGCAGCGAGGATAAGTTTCGCGGGGTGGTCGACTTAATCGAAATGAGGGCCTATATTTACAATGATGAGACCCTGGGTAAAGAGTTCAGCATAGAGGATATTCCGGCTGAATACGCGGAAAACGCGGCAAAATACCGCCATATCATGTTAGAGCGCGCCGCGGCTTTTGAGGATAACCTGATGAAGAAATTCCTGGACGATCCTCAGTCAATCACCCAGGAAGAGCTGTATAAGGTCATCCGCCTGGGCACAGTGGCGAATAAAATGGTGCCGGTGATCTGCGGGGCGTCATTTAAGAATAAAGGCGTGCAGAAGCTTCTTGATACAGTGGTGGCTTTTCTGCCCTCTCCGCTGGATCTGCCCCCTGTGGAGGGCCACGATGTTTCTGACCCGGAGAAAAAAATTCAATTCAAGGCTGATACGCATGAGCCTTTATGCGGCCTGGCTTTTAAAGTGCAGAGCGACCAGCATATGGGCAAGCTTGTCTATATGCGTATCTACTCCGGTATTCTATCCACAGGTACCTATATATTGAACTCTACCAAAAATAAAAGAGAACGTGTCAGCCGCATAGTGCAGATGCACGCCAACCAGCGGGCGAATATTGATTTTGCTTTTGCCGGCGATATCGTCGCAGTGCCGGGGTTATCCGATACGATCACCGGCGATACGATCTGCGACCCGGAGCACCCCATACTTTTGGAAGCGATCCAATTCCCTACCCCGGTTGTTTCTTTAAGCATCGCTCCTAAATCCCGCGCTGACCAGGATAAGCTTGGCCGGGGCCTGGGCAAGCTTATGGAAGAAGACCCGACTTTCAAAGTTGAGACCGATGAGGAAACCAAAGAAGTCATTCTTACCGGTATGGGAGAGCTGCATTTGGAGATCATCGTTGACCGTTTAAAGAGCGAGTTCGGTGTTGAGGCGATCGTCGGTAAACCCAAAGTAGCTTACCGCGAGACGATCACAAAAAGCGCTCACGCCGAGAATAAATATGTCAAGCAATCCGGCGGCCGCGGCCAATACGGGCATGTAGTTTTTGATATTTCACCTAACCAGCCTGGCGGCGGTTTGAAATTCATAGACAGCATAAAAGGCGGTGCGATACCGCGCAACTTCATTCCCGCCGTGGAAAAAGGCGTTATTGAAGCGATGAAAAAAGGCGTTTTTGCCGGTTATCCTGTGGTAGATGTTAGCGTGGACCTGGTAGATGGTTCTTATCATGAGGTGGATTCTTCAGAGATCGCTTTCCGCATGGCGGCAATACTGGGTTTTAAAGATGCCTTTATGAAGGCTGCACCGGTTCTCTTAGAACCGAGTATGTCTTTGGAAGTCTCCACTCCCGAGGAACATTTGAACAGCTGCGTCGGATATATTTGTTCGCATCGCGGCAAGATCCTTAATATCGACGCCAAGGCTAACCAGAAGGTGATCTCTGCCGAAGCGCCGCTTGCCGAGATGTTCGGATACGCTACTAATTTCCGTTCGCTTTCCAGCGGCAGGGCAAACGCTACGATGGAATTCGATAAATATACCCAGGTGCCGGCTGAGATCGCCCAGAAGATCGTTGAAGAGAAACAAGATCAGGGCCAGCAAAAGTAATTTGCAAAAATCTTGCTTGCTTTCCGTTGGCTAAAGCATACAATAAAAACACGATGAAAAGAATAAGATCAGTGCATTTATGGGTTTTGGCCATATTTTTAACCGTTAACTATGGGGGAGTTTTTGCTATGGAGAGTAAGACTGTTGTATTGGAAACCAATCAGGGTAATATTGAGATCAAACTTAAGAATGATATTGCGCCCAAAACGTGCGAGAATTTTGAGCAGCTTGTGCAAAAAGGCTATTATAACGGGCTTATTTTTCATAGGGTGATCAAGGGTTTTATGGTCCAGGGAGGCGACCCAACGGGAACTGGCGCAGGAGGCGAATCTATTTGGGGAAAGCCCTTTGAGGATGAAGTCACGCCTCAAGCCAAATTTGATGCGCCAGGCATCCTGGCCATGGCCAATGCCGGCCCTAACACAAACGCAAGCCAGTTTTTTATTACCACCGCCAAGACGCCATGGCTTAATATGCGCCACACTATTTTCGGTGAAGTCATCTCCGGATATGAGGTTGTGCAGAAAATAGAGGATACGGCTACCGGCTCAAATGACCGGCCGCTCGCCGAACAAAAGATCATCAAGGCCTACATCAAATAAAACCCCGAAGGTTTAAAATTAAACAAAAAGAGCCCTGAAACAGGGCTCTTTTCGGAGGGGATAAACCTCTAAGTGGCTTACGCTATCGTTTTTCCTCCATCAGTTAAAAAAGGATAAACAAAGCATGCCATACCCCTGTTAAAAATCAAGGGCAAAACAGGTATTTTATGAAAGCGTTTTCTAAGCATATGCATGACAAAGACCATAGGGATGAATTAAACCCCGCGCAACGGCTGGCCGTGGAATCCACCCAGGGAGCATATTTAGTCATCGCCGGGGCAGGAAGCGGAAAGACGCGTGTTTTAGTACACCGTGTTGCCCGCCTTGTGCAGCAGGGAGTAAAGCCCGAAGAAATATTGCTGCTTACCTTTACGCGCCGGGCTGCCGAAGAGATGCTGCGCCGGGCAAGCGCGCTTTTAGATGCGCGCTGTAATCGTGTTTCCGGAGGCACATTCCATTCATTCGCCAACATGATCCTAAGAAGATACGCCTCTTTAGTGGGGCTATCCAGTAATTTTACCATTCTTGACCAGTCGGACGCAGAAGACGCTATCGGCCTTGTGCGCGCAAAGCTGCAGCTTGATAAAACGGATAAGCGTTTTCCGAGAAAACATGCGATCCTGGAAGTCATCTCTAAAAGCACGAATAAATCATCAAGCATCGAGGATGTCTTGGGCCAGGAGTACCCGCAGTTCAAGGAGTTTGCCGCAGAGATAAATAAAATACGCGATGAGTATAACGCCTATAAAAGGCAAAAATCGCTTTTAGATTATGATGACCTTTTGATCTACTTGCAGATGCTTTTAAGCCAGCACGCCGAGGCGCGCATACATCTGTCGCGTAAGTATAAATACATCATGGTGGACGAGTACCAGGATACTAACCGCCTGCAGGCCTATATCGCCTGCCTGTTAGCCGGCGAGCACGGCAATATTATGGTAGTTGGCGATGACGCGCAGAGCATTTATTCTTTCCGCGGGGCGAACTTCCGCAATATCATGGATTTTCCGAAGGTCTTTAAGGGCTCCAAGATCATCACACTGGAGGAGAACTACCGTTCCACGCAGCCGATCTTGGATTTGACCAACGCCGTCAGGCGCCAGGCGAAAGAGAAATTCGATAAGCATCTTTTCACCAGAAAAAAAGGCGGTACTCTCCCGGTTTTTATTGATTGCCCCGACGACAGTTCACAATCAAAATTTGTCGCTGAAAAGATCCTGGAATTAAGGGAGGAAGGCCTGAATTTAAAAGATATTGCTGTGCTTTTCCGCTCCGGGTGGCACTCCAATGACTTAGAGATCGAGCTATCCAGCAGGAATATCCCTTTTCTAAAATACGGCGGCCTGAAATTCGTGGAAGCTGCGCATATCAAGGACGTATTGTCCTATCTGCGCATTGCACACAATCCCCAGGACCAGGTAAGCTGGCTGCGCGCGCTTTTATTGATCCCCGGCATCGGCCCAAAAACAGCCGCGATGATCATGGATGCGTTGGGCAAGAAAGATAAAACAGCAATAGCAAGCCTCCTTAAGAAAAAAGAGGAGTTAGCTAAGCTGCTTGAACTGCTTGGCCAAAGCGACGCTAAGTCGGATAAGCCGTCTGCCTTGATCGAGAGGTTCTTAAAATATTACCAGCCGCTCTTAAAGGTAAAATACGACGATTTTCATAAGCGCTTGAATGACCTGGACTCATTGATCAATATCGCCTCGCGCTATAAATCATTGGAGCAGTTCTTGACGGATATGGCCCTTGAACCGCCGGAGCGCGGGTTAGTAGAATCAAAGCAGGCAGATAAAGATGATTCCACGCTGACATTATCCACGATACATTCGGCAAAAGGGCTGGAGTGGCATACGGTTTTCATCATTTATGTCGCTGAAGGGCACCTGCCTTCTTATCTTTCTCTGGAAAGCCAGGATGAGATTGAAGAGGAGCGGA
>JBAZNG010000043.1:0-8733 GCA_041649385.1 Candidatus Omnitrophota bacterium
CGACGTGATCCGCGAAACCGCGCGTATACTGCTGCGCGCTTTACAGAACAGCCCGAGGCATGAAGATTTTATCGGCCATATCGGCGGGGATGATTTCGTTGTGGTCACTGACCCGGAGGCCGTTGACCAGATATGCCAGGCGATCATCCAGGAATTCGACAAAACAGCCCCTTCTTTTTACAATGCTGAAGATAACGCTAACGGTTTTATCGTCGGGCATGACCGCAAAGGGCAATTGCAGAAGATACCGCTCTTATCGGTATCCATCGGCGTAGTAAACAACCAGACCCGTTCGATCAAACATGTGGCGGAGATCGGTGAGATCGGTGCGGAACTAAAAAAAGCGGCTAAAGCCCTGGGAAAAAGCAACTATGTAAAAGACAAGCGGCGCGACCAGGTTTAAAAAAATCCCTGCCTTTTAAGCCCTGGCGATATTCTCCAGGCAGAACACCTGATTTGCCTCAAACTCTATCTGCCTTTCATTGAACCTGCGGATAAGGTATTCTAAATCTTTCAGGTATGGATAATCCGCGCCCACCTGCATCTTCACAGAAACCTTATCTTTATTGGCAACGAACATCGCAGGGAGCCTATAAAAATTCTCACTGGTAAAAACAAGGTCTTTCGCCTGGTAACCGGAAGGCAGGAAATACCAGCGCAAGTAAGTATCAAGCATCTTGACATAGCCGGCAAAGATCACCTCTAACTCCTCCACCGGTTCAGTCGCGGCTGCGCTATCGCTAATCGAGGCGAACTTCTGGGCGTTGCCGGTGTAAGTGGAAAGCTCTATTTTGCGGCTGAAATCCTGGAATGACTCCTCAAGGTTCGGCCAATGGCTTAGATACAACCCGGCCAGCTTATCTAAGCTTTCCACCGGGATATTATTGGAAAGGATGACCATTCTTGTCTTTTCATTCAAGCTTGTCTTGACCGCGCAACCCTTAAGGGTTATCGATTGGCCCAAAGAAGGTTGTAGCAGGTCCATCTCGATCTCTCCCAGATAAAGATCCTTATTCACGTTTTCAATATGATTAAGCTTAAAATCCCCGAGTTTCTTGACTTTGCGCTGGGAGGTAAATTGCCACGGCCAGAGGCAGAAAACAACAGAATAGCTTTTTTGCGGATGCAGCGATATGCTTTCTAGGTCTTCTAACTTATTGCCGTAAAGGGTCAAAAGATCCGGCGCTTTGCTGGTATTATTGAAATTAAAAAGCAGCGTGAAAAACTCTTTAGGGGGGATATCATATCCGGGGGCGGTAAATAAAACCAGCGGCGCTGACTCAAAGAAGTAACGGTTCAAATAATACCTCAAGCTGTAAACAGTGCCTGAAAAATCGCTCGGTAAAGACGCTGTAGACCAGGTAGTACGCAGTTGTCCGTCGAGATAGACGACATCCCCTTCCGGGAAATGGACTTTTACCCCCCTGGCCTCGGTAAAAATATTGGAAATAACATGCAAAATATCCAGTTTGATCGTCCTGACCTGCTGGACCTGTTCAGAATAATCCTGCAATGTTTCTTTTGTATATTGCCTGCCGACAAGCGACCAAAGCTCGGATAGGTTATTATTTTTTTCAAATAACGAATTAAAGATCAAGGCCTGTGTAAGCGCAAGCATCTGCTCGGGGTCGCGGTTGGTCTTTTTGCAAAGTATTGCGTTGATCTGGCTGCTGCCGCCGATAAGCGAGTCGATCGCCTTAAGTAATAACGCGCCTGTTGAAACCCTGTTTTGCGGAAGCACGCTTACGGCGGAGAATGCGTCTTCTTTGCCTGGTAACGGCACTTCCTTTGGCTGGGCAACGGATTCCTGCGCAGCCTGCTGCTCCTCTTGCTTTTGCCGGGCTTCTTCAGCCTGCTCTTTAGCCAGGCGCTGCTCCTCCTCAATTCTACGCTGCGCTTCTTCCTGCGCAACTGCCTCTTCTTTACGCCGGACATCTTCTGTTTTCTTTACAGATTCCTGCGCGAGGCGGTCCTGCTGCTGTTGTATCTCCTGGAGTATTTTTTCTTCAGGGCTTTGCTGCGGTTCCGCTTGAGTTTTGCGGGCTGCTTCGCTGGCGATCCTTCTTTCTTCCTCCGCTCTTTTCGCCCACTTTTCCTGCTCTTCCTTAAGCCCTGCTTCCTGCGCAGCTAATTCCTCTTGCTTTTGCCGGGCTTCTTCAGCCTGCTCTTTAGCCAGGCGCTGATCATCATCTTTTTTACGGCGCGCGTCTTCAATTGCCTGCTCTAATGCCGAACGGCTGGCTTCCTCTTCTTTACGCCGGGCTTCTGCGCGCTCAGCTTCTTCTTCAGCCTTGCGCAACGCCTCCTCTTCTGCTTGCTTTTGCCTGGCTTCTTCCTCAAATTTACGCTGCGCCTGTTCCCGGGCAGCTGCTTCTTCCTTGCGCTTATTCTCTTCTTCCTCTCTTGCTTTTTCCTGCGCCGCTTTTTGCTCTTCCTGCCGGCGGGCTTCCAGTTCGGCCTGTTCTTTAGCCAGGCGATCCGCTTCTTCCTTCCTGATCCTGGCTTCTTCTTCGGCCTTACGCTGCGCCTCTGCACGTTGAGCCTCTTCTTCAGCTTTACGCAACTGATCCTGCTCTTCTGCTTTTTGCCTGGCCTCTTCAGCCTGTTTTATTGCTGCCTGCGCAAGCGCATCTTGCTTATCTTTCGCCTCCTGCAATTCCTTCTCTCCCGCACTCTGTTTATCTTCCTGCGTGGTTTCAGGCAAGGCCAAAGCCGGTTGTTCAACAACCGGCTCAAGTTTTATCTCTGCGATAGATTCCGCCGGGGTTTGTAAAGCCAGCTTTACCCTATCACCCAGCGTTTCAACTTTCTGTTTTTTATGTTTTACTCTGCGGCCTATGGGCATGCTTAAGCCAGCTTCCTTGAATATCGCGTTAATGCTGGACTTAGACACTTTCACCTTAAGCTTTTCTGAGATCAGTAAGGTAAAAGCGCGGCAGCTTAAAGAAGGTTTTAGCTTTTTCTGCTCTAAAATAAAATCCCTGATTTCCGGCTTTAATTTATGGATTACGCCCATTTACCCCCCAGATTGGACATTAACAGCAATAACTTTACCATTTTATAATTGTTTTGTCAAATCAGAATTAGGGACGGTTCTCAATTTAATCCCTGCCTGCCGGCAGGCAGGTAAGAGTGTCCCCAGCAGAGAGGGGACACACCTAAATTGAGTTAAGAACCGTCCCTACTAATAAAAAACGGGCAAAGATAAACTGCCCGTTTTAAAATTAGTGCGCGAGGGGGGAGTTGAACCCCCAAGCCTTGCGGCACAAGCCCCTCATGCTTGCGTGTCTGCCATTCCACCACCCGCGCAAAATTTAGTTAAGTAATTATACAACAGGAAAATAAAATAGCAAGCCCGCATTGCTCCGTTAAAAAAGTACGGGCTTGATTTTGTTCAGCTGTTTTATCCCCTCAAACCAGATTAAGCTTGCTACGGCGCTAAAAAAAGCGATCAAGAGATCTTCCGGAGACAAAACAGAAAAATGGAATAATTTTCTTAGAAAAGGAAGGTAAATGATCAAAAGTATCGCTGCCAGGACAGCGATAACCATCAGCCACAACGCCTTGTTCTTTGCGGAAAGTATCTGGATAAAAGATTCCGACCAGGACAGATTAGTAATGATCAGCATGATATTGGCAAAGACCAGCGTCGTAAAAGCCAAAGAACGCGCCTGTGTCTCATCTTTATTAAAATGCAAAGCAAAGATAAAAACCGCCAAAACAACAACTAATACGCTTAACCCCTGCAATAAGCTGTAGAGAAAAGCTTTTTTATTGAATAGGGATTCCGTCAGCCTGCGCGGCGGGCGGTTCATGATATCATTCTCTTCGCGGCAGGCCTCAAAAACAGTTGAACATGCCGGGTCAATGATCAACTCCAGAAAAGCTATATGCGCCGGTAAAAGAGCTATGGGCAGCTTCAATAAAACCGGCAGCAAGGCCATCCCCGCGATAGGCACATGCACGGCAAAAATATAAGCGATGGCTTTCTTCAGGTTATCGAATATCCTGCGGCCCATCTTTACCGCGCAGACAATAGAAGAAAAATCATCGTTCAATAATACAAGATCCGCGGCTTCGCGGGCAACATCCGTGCCACGCTCGCCCATGGCAATACCGATATTAGCGGATTTTAAAGCCGGCGCGTCATTTACTCCGTCGCCGGTCATCGCCACGATCTGATTGTTGGCTTTCAGCGCTTCAATGATCGCCAGCTTTTGCTCCGGCACAACCCTGGCGAAAACATTGATCTCCTTGATCTTTTCTTTAAGCTCCAGATGGCTCATCGCGTCGATCTGGCTGCCGGTAATGCACTGCCAGGGATTTTTTAAGCCGATCTGCTCGGCGATGCACATCGCCGTTTTAGGATAATCGCCAGTGATCATCACCACCTTGATACCTGCCTGATAGGCTTCCTTAACCGCAGCGGGCACGGATTTACGCACAGGGTCAATAAAACCTAGTAAACCTACAAAATCAAAAACAAAATCATGCTGCGCCTGGGGCAGGTCTGTTTTTTTAAAAAACGCTCTGGCCACCCCTAAAACACGCAAACCTTTACCCGCCATCTCCTCGATGGATTTATTTAACTCTTCTGTTTGGACCGGGCTAAAATGGCAAAGGTCAGCGATGGCTTCCGGTGAACCTTTGGCGGCAATAACATAATTTGTTTTATCCGGCGACTCCCAAACGTGGGACAAAGCCAAAAGCTCTTTAGACAACGCGTATTCGCGCACCAATTTCCAATTGTTATGGATATGCTCTGAACCGGAAAGGAACAACTCTCCCACGCTTTTAACTTCCTTCTCGATCGGATCAAAAGGGTCTTTTTGGCTGGCTAAAATTCCATATTCTACGATGTCATGGACAACTTCCGGAAGCATATGATCTTTTTTCTTATCTACCTCGTAAAGAACGCCTTTTACGCAAAGGGTAGCCAGGTGCATCCTGTTTAAGGTAAGCGTCCCTGTTTTATCCGAACATAATACGGTAGCTGCGCCTAAAGTTTCTATGGCCTGGGAACGCCGGGTTAAAACTTTGTTTTTAGATATCCTCCATGCCCCAAGGGTAAGGAAAATAACCAGAACAACGGGGAATTCTTCCGGCAACATAGCCATACTTAAGGTTAACCCGGAAAGCACGCCATTGATCCAGCTGCCGCGGCTTAACCCAAAGATCAATATCACGACCAGACAAAGTAAACCTCCGGCAATGGAAAAGTTGCGCACGATCTTAGCGGTTTCTTTTTCCAATAAAGTGCGCTCCTGGCGGATATTCTGCAGCGCGCGGCCGATCTTGCCCATCTCTGTATGGGTGCCTACCGAAAGCACCCGCGCAATACCCCTGCCCTGCACAACCAGCGTGCCGGAGTAAACAAAAGGCAGGTCGTCTCCGCCGGGCCGGTTCAGCGGATATTCTGCGTTAGAAGCAATTTTGCGCACGGGCACAGATTCTCCGGTAAGTAGGGATTCATCAACAGAGAAGTTTATCGCTGATAAAAGCAAAGCGTCCGCCGGTACACGGTCGCCTTCTTTTAATATAATGATATCATCCCGGACGACTTCACGGCCGGGGAGCCTTTTCTGTTCTCCCTGGCGGATAACCAGCGCCCTTGGGCTGGAAAGGTCGCGCAGCGCCTCCAGCGTCCTTTCTGTCTTACGTTCCTGGTAGAAAGTGATGCCCATGACCACGAAAACAAAAGAAAGCAGCATCAGGGCGTCATCTGTTTCCCCTAAAAACAGATAAACTACTCCGCAGCCAAGCAATAACGCCAGCATCGGTTCGCGGATGACATTCAAGAATATCAGGAAAGCACTGTGTTTCCTCTGGAAGGGGAGCTCATTATACCCCTCCTGCTTGATCTTCAGCGCAGCTTCCTGCTCTGAAAGTCCGGAAAGTTTATTCAATCCATTAAGATTATCCATTTGTTTTTAGGTTAATGCAAACTTCTTCCTGGGGATGGTTTTAAATAACTTGTGGCGATACCCTGCATTTACCCGCCAGTGGTTTAAGGCTTTCGCGATAGCAAAAGCCTATTACTGTAGAATGAGGCTATGTTAGCAAAGAATTAATTCCAACACAATGAAAAGATTAGAAACTGCAGTAGTACCTGTAGGTGGACAAAGCGATATCGGAGATCAGCCTTTTGGCGTTCTGCGCTGTCTTATCCCTGTGTTTTACCAAAACGCAGATCAGGAAATCACCCTGGGCGGTAAAAACTATGCCTACATCATGGCAGATACGCCTCTCTAAACCTGTTTTATGCGCCACAAAAGCGCTCGCCCTGGGAAGTTTCCTTGGGATACGGTCATTGATCTTTTGCTCGCCCAATATCTCCATGCAGCGCTGGGAGGTCTTTTTATCCAGGAAGCGGCCCTGGTAAAGCTGGTTCAAAAGGTAAGCGCAATCTGCTGCGGTAGTATAATTCTCCACCCCATCTTTTCTCTCTGAAAAATCCATCATCTTGCGCGCAAGGTTGGTATTTTTTAACCCCATCTTCTTAAAATAGTAATTCAGTTTATCAAAACCCAAAAGGCTGATCAAAGCGTTAGCAGCGGCATTGTCACTTTGAGTGATCATCGGGCCGAATAACCCTTCGACTGTAAAACGGCTGCCTGTAGGCATACTGCCCAATACTTTTGAGCCGGCGACTTTATCGCTGGACCTTAAGTAAACCGTATTTTGCAGGCTCACTTTTCCTTCTTTGGCAGCATAAAAATAAGCGAGCATGATCGGTATCTTGACTAAACTAGCCGCGGGCATTAACCTGCCCTGGTTAAGGTCTATCTCCCAGCCGGTATCTAAATCCTTGATCACCAGTCCCACCGTGCCATTAAAGCTTGCGATGCGCTTTTTAAGCTTATCCTCTAAAGTTGCCCAGGCGGCTTTTCTTTTTTCCAGTATTATCCTTTTTGCCAGGGCGTCCTGATAACGGCAATAAGCTTGATAAGCAACAAATACCGCTAAAGCCGATATGGCTAAAAATGCGAAGAATAATTTTATTCTGGTTTTCATTTTTACACCGTGGATATGGCTTATCTATGGGTAAAATATAACCTTGACAGTGCCTGCCAAGGTTATATTTTTAATTCCCGCAGTTTACTTAAAGAATGAATTTGATACTATAAATGACGCAAAGACAATGGAAACCATGGACATCAATTTGATCAAGATGTTTAAGCTCGGCCCGGAAGTATCCTTGAACGGATCGCCCACTGTGTCTCCCACTACCCCGGCTTTATGCGCCGCTGAACCCTTGCCGCCGTAGTTACCTTCTTCAATATATTTCTTGGCGTTATCCCATGCTCCTCCGGAGTTGGCCATCATGATCGCCAGGACAAAACCCGTGGCAGTTGCACCGCACAAAAGCCCTACTTCAGCTTCAACGCCTACAAAAATACCCACTAAAATCGGAGCGGCGATCGCTACAAGAGAAGGCGCGATCATCTCTTTCTGCGCGGCGCCAGTGGCGATAGTCACGCAACGGGCATAATCAGGCTTGGCTTTGCCCTCCATAATCCCAATTATTTCTTTGAACTGGCGGCGGACTTCCACGACAATTTTTCCCGCGGCCCTGCCTACGGCGCGCATAGTCATGGAGCAGAAAAAGAACGGAAGCATTGCCCCGATAAATAACCCGACGAGGATATTCGGGTTCATCAGGCTTAAGGTCATATCTTTGCCTAATAAAAGCACCTGGTCGCGGTACGCTGCGATCAAAGCCAGGGCGGTTAATGCCGCTGAACCAATAGCAAATCCCTTGCCAGTGGCAGCAGTAGTGTTGCCTAAAGAATCCAGGGCGTCTGTCCTCTTTCTTACTTCCGGAGGCAGATGCGACATTTCCGCGTTGCCGCCGGCATTATCCGCAACCGGGCCATAGGCATCCGTGGCTAAAGTGATACCTAATGTGGAAAGCATGCCTACCGCGGAAATAGAGATACCATAAAGCCCCAGGTTGGGATCTACCGCTCCGCCGGATAGAAAATAACTGGCTAATATCGCAACACCCACAATGATCACAGGAAGCGCCGTGGACATCATCCCCACTGCCAGGCCGCCGATGATCACTGTTGCCGGGCCGGTCAATGCCTGCTCTGCGATAAAACGCGTGGGCTTGAAACCGCTGGAAGTATAATATTCAGTGACATTGCCGATCAATACGCCGGCTAAAAGGCCTGCCAATACCGACCAATATATACCTATATGCTCTGCGCCTAACGTGGCCCTGATGAGAAAATATGAAACTATCGCCACAATAAAAGAACTGGCAAAAACGCCTTTTCTTAAAGCGGCTAATAAAACTTTCTGGCTGGCTTCTTCTTTGCTTTTCACAAAGAAGGTACCCAGGATCGAAGCGATCACGCCAACCGCGGCCATGACCATAGGCACTGTGACGCCGGCTAAACCAAGGCCTGCGGCAACGCCTAAAGCTGAAGTAGCCACAATTGAACCAACATAAGATTCATAAAGATCAGCTCCCATACCGGCAACATCACCGACATTATCCCCTACGTTATCTGCGATAACCGCGGGGTTCCTTGGGTCATCCTCCGGAATACCCGCCTCGACTTTCCCTACGAGGTCAGCGCCAACATCAGCGGCCTTGGTAAAGATACCTCCGCCAACCCTGGCAAAAAGCGCCTGGGAGCTGGCACCCATACCAAAACAAAGCATCGTAGAGGTAATCGCGGCGATCTTATCCATACCTGCGGGAACAGCGTGGCAGGAATAATA
>JBAZNG010000044.1:0-8533 GCA_041649385.1 Candidatus Omnitrophota bacterium
AAGGCGTCGATTTTTTTTAGAAGCCTTTCCGATACATGGCTGTATTTCTCCAGGTCATCGATCTGGCCGGCGATGCGCGAGGGGTATTTGGATGCGTCAAAACGGGTAATCTCTTTGATAAATGAACGGCCGCTTTTGATATTTGCCCAGAACTGCCGCTTGCCGATGCCCGAAGGGCTGACTAAACCTATGCCGGTAACCGCTATTTTCTCCATTATCCACCAAACCTTTTTAAAACCAACGATGAATGGATCCCTGAAAAACCGCTGCTTGTCTTCAAAATAATGTTCACCTTCTTTTCTATCGCCTGGTTAGGGATATAATACAAGTCGCACTGCGGGTCCTTCTCCTCCTGGTTGATCGTCGGAGGCAGGATATTGCGCTCAAAGATCAAAGAAGCTATGGTCATCTCAATGGCATTGGCGGCAGCCAAAGGATGGCCGATCATGGACTTGAATGAGCTGATCGGCAGTTTATAGGCGTAGTCGCCGAATATCGTTTTGTAGGCGCTGGTTTCAAAAATATCGTTCATCCGCGTGCTTGAACCGTGCGCATTGATATAATCGACCTGGCCGGGTTTTAGCGCGGCGTCTTTTAAGGCCAGCGCGATACATGTTTCCATAGCTTTACCGTCGGAAGGCAGGTCGGTCATATGGAAAGCGTTACAGCTTGTGCCAAATCCCAGCAGTTCGCAATAGATCCTTGCTGAGCGTTTTAGCGCATGCGTTAATTCTTCCAAAACCAGTATGCCGGCGCCTTCAGAAAGCACAAAACCGTCGCGCTTGTTGTCAAACGGCCGGGAGGCTTTCTCTGGCTGATCATTGCATACAGACAAAACATTGACCACGTCAAACGCGCCGAAGGTGATCGGCGTAAGGGGCGCTTCCGCCGCGCCGCAGATCATTACATCCTGCTCGCCATCCTGGATACTCTCTAAACCGAAACCGATCGCGTCGGTGCCGGCTGTACAACCGGTAGAAATAGTATTGCATATCCCCTTTAAGCCATAACGGCTGCTGATCTCAATAGAAGGCGTATTGAACATCGCCGCGTCATACAGATCCGGACGCACAAGGCTCGGGTCAATAGGCTTATGCCCGTCCTCAGTGACTAAAGCGAATTCCTCTTCCATATATTTAGTCCCGCAGATGGCGTTTGCCAGGCATACTCCCACGCGTTGCGGGTCCTCGCGGGAGAAATCCAGAGAACTGTCTTCAACGGCCATTTTACCGGCGCACACGCCAAATTGCACGTAGCGGTCCATGCGCATAGCTTCATCATGCGTCAGGCCTAATTTAAAAGGGTCAAAATCGCGCACGCTGGCGGCGATCTTGGTATTAAATACTGAAACGTCAAAATCCGTAACCCGGCGCACGGCGCAAACGCCTCCGGAAAAACCTTTCCAGGCATTTTCCTTGCCGATGCCATTGGGGCTGATCACCCCTACTCCTGTGACCACTACTCTGCGTTTAGGCATGAATTATCCGTTCTCCTTAACCCGGGAAACCTTAAAAATAATATTGCCTCCGTCGGGGCAGGTAACCGTATCAATCCCGTCGGGGTCAGGCATAAAAAAGAATTTAGCGCCGAAATTTAAAGCAAATAACGCCGGAAAAGCCGTATGGAACGCCGCGCCGCAAAAACCCGGGATGCATTTTAAACCGGTGGTTTCCCACTTATCTCCGACCTTGTAACCAAAACTGCATTTACCTTTTGCCTTGACCACTTCAATGACCATTTTCTTAGGATTAGGCCCCTTGTGCTCCGGGTCTTTAGCTAAAGTTTCAACCTCGCCATTTTTAGAAAGTATCTCTGCTTTAAATTCCAGCTTGCCTCCGTCGGGGCAGGTGACTAAAAGCGAACGCTGGTTATCGCGGAAGCCGAACTTGGCGCCGAAACTCAAAGCGTAGATCACCGGGAAAAGCGCGTGCGCCAGGCCCAGGCAGAAATGTTTTGGCGCGTGCGTAAAATCCTCCAAGATGATCTCGTCGCCGGTTTTATAGCCGTGGTAACAATCACCGAAGACCTGCGTGACGGTAAGTTTCAATTTTGGGAATGGCGTATTTACCTGCTCCATTTTAGATTACTCCCGATAAACTATCGAACAACTCTTCCTTGGTTAAGAATCTTCCTGTTTCTTCAACCTGATGCACCAGCTTGACCAATCTACTGTTTAAAGGCGCCTGGGTCTTGCATTCCTGCGCCAAGCGCACAAACTCGCCGTTGATATAATCAATTTCAGAGGGCCTCTTGCGTTTAATACTCTGCAGGATAGACCCGTAAAGCGGCTCTTTACTTAAAGAACCCATTATCCCGGAGAAGATGCCTGCCGCCTGGGCCCTGGGCAAAGAGATAAGCCGGGTGATATTTTCTACTGTAAAGTTCGGCAGGGAAGCAAGTTTTATGCCTGCTTTAGAAATAACGTTGTAGCCTTCCTGCCAGACAGCTATGCTTATACGGCTGATATTCTCATCCTTAAAAACTTCCTGCATGCTTAACCCTAAAAGAGCCGGCAGGCAATTATTAGCGTTGGCAAAGATCTTAAGGTATTTAGCCCCTTTGATCTCTTCGCTGATTATCGCCGGGAAAGCCTTATCCAAAACCAGGCTTATCTTTACCATCTCCTCGGAGGGCTTAAAGCCGAAAAGCGACCCCAAAACCAGGCTGCCCTCAAAGTTATGCACGACCTTGCCCGGCTCCAAATACGTCGCGCCGAACATGACTATACCGGAGATGATATTTTCCGGAGCGGTATATTTTGCGATCAGCTGCTCCGCGGCAATACCGTTCTGCGTAGAAAGCACTTTTTTGCCCTGGACGAACTCAAGGTTATCTTTTAAGGCGCCTTCTATATCCGCGGTCTTGGTAGCCAGGATAAACAGGTCGGCCGGCGCAGAAAGCCTTGTGCCCGCTGCGATCGGCACGTTAAAATCCCCGCGCACGCCGGATATACCAAGGCCGCTGGAAAGGATCGCTTTTAAAGAATCCCCCCGGCCGGCCAAATACACATCTTCGCCCTTTAATTTAAGGTAACCTGCCAGAAGGCAGCCGATAGCTCCGGACCCAATAACCGCAATACGCATTATTTATTCTTAGGAAAACCGTAGGCTTTATAATCAAACCCGTTCTGTTCCAATAAACGCAGCATCATGCTGTAAAAAGGCGAAGGCACGTCGGAAAAAAAAGCAGCAACAACATCCTTCTCTTCCACGCGGTCGCTGTTACGTTCCTTGGCGTTGGTTTCCGCTTCCCTTATAACCACAGATTCAGTAATATGCCTGTGAAATACAGGTATCTTGGAGATCAACTTCCTGAATTTTGCCTCTGTTTTATCTTCCCAAACCATAATCTCTCCCTATCTTCAGACCGTTTCTATCCAACCCTTTCAGGAGCATAAAGTTACGATAGAACTGTCCCCGGGGGACAGTTCTATCAAATCTGCTTGGTACTGTTGAAGATAAATAGAAACGGTCTAGAAATACAAGTATACATAGTAAAATTTTACTATATAATTCTAATCAAACCGCCCTTATTTGTCAAGTGAATTAATGCTCTCTCCAGGCAAGTACTTTGTTTGTGGCAGGATGGATGGTAATGGAATAATGCACGCCGCTTGGGCCGCCGAATCTGGGGATGATATTCAAACGTAAATACTCTGATTTTACGTCCAGCCAGGTAAATAACCCTAAAAGGCTCTGTTCCTGGCGCAGCCCCAGTGATATAAATTCCGCCAGATCAGCAGAGAGAGTGGAAAGGTTGGATATGCCATATTCAGGCTCTGTCACAGGAGAATCTTTAGGCGGTTCGATCTTATGCTCTTTACGGAAACGCAGGATCGCATCCGCCAGTTCCTCATCCATACCCAGCGCCAAAAGCACCGGCTTACTGGCGGTGTTTAAGTTGACCTTGCCGATACCGTAGATAGTCACCATGTCCTTAAAAAGGACAAAATTCTCCGCAGTTATCCCTTCAACCAGGAGCACTTCATTAATGGATTTAAAAGGCCGCAGCCCGGAATCCACTATGTTCTTTGCCAGCTCATCGTTTAACCCGGGCAATTTCTCAAGCATTTCCGCAGGCGCAAGGTTTATATTAAGCAACGCGCTTTCATCCACGACCTCATCCTGCCCGGAAGCAGCAAGGTCGGCGAAATAATATTGGTAAGAGTTATTGCCGCATAAGATCCCCTTAACCGGCCGGGAAAGCTCTGTTAACGTGTCATAAGCCGGAGTAAGGTCGTTTTGCCTTTCTAAGAAAACGGTTTTAAGCGCAGCTTTCGCAACAGGCAAGGATAATATAAGCCGCTGGTAAGCGGAAGCAAATTTGATCTCCTGAAAAACAAGGCCGGTCAGCCCTAATCCGAGTATAGAAAGGATCATCACGATCCAAAGGCAGAGAACTAAAACGCTTGCCTTATCAGGCTGTCGGTAAAAATACGGTCGTCGCATAATTATTCCCCTGGCTGACAATAACCAGCTTAACAGCGATAGGTAAATAATCCTCTTTCCATTCGTCTTTCCAGATGTAATCGTTTTTCTTAAGGTCAAGGAAAAGGTAGGAAAACTGCGCGCTTTCCACTTTGGCCATAAAAACTGACCTTTGCGGCTTTAATTCCTCTGACCCTTCACTTTCTGCGGCGATAATATCGCTTAACCTATCTACCTCCCGCAGGATAGATTGCGTTGCCTCATCAAAATAATAGGTTATCCTGCTAGGATAATGGTTATCCGACCCCGAGAAACTTAATTTTGCTGTTTTACCGGAAAAAAGTTTTTTCCGGCAGGCTAAAGACTCTCTTAGCTCGCGGGAGAACCTCTCTTCTTTTAAAAGTATCTTCTGGCGCGTAAGGTCAACCATCTTTGCCTTACGCAGGACCTTGAGGCCTGAAGAAAATGTGGAAAACACGGCGATGCTGATCACGGAGAAAATGCCGACGGAGATAAGCAGTTCCACCATGGTAAAAGCAGCCGTATTGGCTTTATTCTTTTTTCTTGGGCAGATATGCGGAAAATGTAACATATTTTACGGCCGATTGTTCCTGCCAGTTTATCCTCAGGCAGGCCTGAACAAGGGATTTGGCCAGGTCTCCGGATTGGGTTAATTTACCGATATTCAGCGAGTAACCGTATTTCTTGTTTGTTGGCTCCAATATCCCTTCTGCAAAAGAAATATCCAGCCCTTCTTTAAGGCTGGATATTTCCAAAGCGTCAAACTTCTCTTTTCCCAGAGTCAAAGCCTGGATATTATTCTGGGCTGCGTTAATCCCCCTTAATGCCCCAACATAGGAGTTAGCCACTACCGTAAGCCCTATGCCCAAGATAAGCACGCTAAGCATTATCTCGATTAAAGTAAACCCCGCATCCGGGCAAAAATCAACACGCCTCAAAGAAGCTCCCGCCAATTTACTCTCCCCAGTTTACGACGTCATCATCTGTGCCTGGCTTGCCGTCGTTACCCGCTGAAGAAAGGTCATAGCTATCCTGGTTATGCTCTCCGGGGAATTTATAAATATACTCCCTGCCCCACGGATCAAGCGGCTTCTTCTTTAAATACGGGCCGCGCCAGTTCTCTGCGCCGGCGCCCGGCCGGGTACGCAAATTATCCAGGCTTTCCGGATAACTGCCTATATCCATTTCGTAAAGATCTACGGCTAGCGGAATACTGGAATTAATATCTGTTTTAGCGGCTTGGGTCCGGGCTTGTTCCGAACGGCCGGCAAGCTTGGGCACGACCATTGCCGATAAGACCCCTATAATGATCACAACTAACATAAGCTCGATCAATGTAAAAGCCTTTTTCATAATCACCTCCCTCTCAATGACCAAACTTTAGGAAAATGCGACCCCTAATATGGCCGCTTCAATTTTCAGCACGCTGCCTGTATCATCCTTAGCGCTTAAAGTAAGCTTTTCAACCTGCAAAAGTATGTTCGCGCTTTCTAAACCTGTAAGAAAAACCAACAGGTTCTTTAACTGCCCCTCCGCGCGCAAGCTGACGCGATAAAGCGTAACAGAACCCTTTTCCTTGGTCACGCCGGCTGAATTCATATCCAAGATCTGTAGCTTTGATTTTCTCGCCTCGGATTCAATCTTGCTTAGAACCATCGCCGCCTTATCCTCGTCGGTACCTTTCAGGCTCAAATAACCTTCAATCTGTTTCTGCGCTTTTAATATCTCCAGCCGGTTATGTTCTAAAGACATATACCTGCGCATCAAGGCCTTGGAACGGGTTATCTCCTGGGTATAAACCCCGATACTATCATAGATCGGGCCGAGGACAAAGTTCTTCAGCACAAAGAACGCTAGAACCAACCCCACGCAAAAAGCCAATATTTTTTCTTTAGCGGTAAGTTTTCTCATTTTACGACGATCTCAAAATCCACCACGTCCTTATCCTTGATCTTGCGCCTGCGCGTGTAACGGTTCTGCGCGCCTTTAAATGTCTCCGACCGGCTTAAGGTATTGGCAAAAGCCAGGATATCGGGTATCTGCAAAGCATAACCCCGGAAAGAAAGTGTTTTCTGCCATTCCCAGGTAAAACTTGTCATCGTTATATTCTCCGGGGTCAACTGGCTTAACTCATAGAGCAGCGGAAGCGCGGAATCCTGTGAACTGGTATACTGCTTTGCCACTTTCAGCTTATTGATGATCTCGTCTAATTCCTTGCTCTGTTTGGACTGCTCTTCGACTTTTGTTTTAAGCAAAGCCGCGTAAGATTGCTGCTGCGAAAGCCGCACCAGGCCGATAACCCCCAGCATGACCAGTATGAATATCAGTGCAGCGCCCAGGATAACCAGCTGCTGGACCTTGGTTTTGATCTCCTTCTTGATCTGCAATTCCGGGACGATGAAACGGATATCATCCTTGGCTACCTGGTAGCTAAAACCCAGCACCGCGCTTAATGAGGTATTCTTGAACTGCCCCGTGGCAAAACTTTCATATTCTTTGGAAGAAAGATACTGCGCTTTCAGGCCCGACTCCATCGCCACGATCCCCTCAATAAGGACAAGCTGGCTTGCGGCAGCGCCGGTCAAAAATATCCTCTCCGGCTTTGCTTCCGGGATCTCATTATTCAAAGCGGCGATAGCCTGTTTCAATTCAACGGTAAACCTCTCTTTTTCCTGTTCGCTTTTAAGCTGTTCAGCTCCCTGGGCGATCACAACAGTCGAACCTAATTTCTGTTTATGCACCAGGATAAGGTCGCTGTAATTGGTATCAATATCCAGGATCATATATGAACCGCCAACCAGCGCCTTGTCTTTGATGGATTCAGAGACATAATGCACCAGCCCTTGCGAGCTCATCAGTATGGATTCCGGGAAAAGGTTCACCGGTACAAAAGAACTGACGATATTCTTAAAAACGCTTTTTAAGGCGACTGCCAAAACCAGGTGGCTGTTGCTTATGCCGTCAAACCCCAGATTCTGGTATGACCAGCAGACCTCTTCTTTATGATAGGGGATCTGCCGGATCAGGTAAAACCCGAGCATCTGCTCTAACTCTTTGGGGTCCTGCGAAGGCAGGTCCACGCGGCGCACAGTTATTTTATTGCGGCTAAGCACAACGCAAACCTCTACATCCTTGCCGAACTTATTTTGTTTAAGGATGGAGTTTAACGCCCCCACGATCGCCGGCGGTTCCTGGCTGGACAAAGGAATAACCGACACCCTGCGGCCTATAGCCACCTTCAAACAATGCTCTGAAAGCTCTATGACTATTTTAGTTTTCATATATGGTTTTAAACGCTGGCCAGGCTGCTCATGCTGAATATCGGTAAGAGCATGGCGATGACCATGCCGCCGATGATCAACCCTAAAACCAGGATTATCGCCGGCTCGATAAGAGAGCTGACCGTCTTTAGGTCCGCCTCAATCTCATCCTCATAGGATTCGGCGATATCTTTAAGCACAACATCCAGCCTTCCGCCCTCTTCTCCTACGCGGACCATCTGCACAAAAAGATCCGGGAAGATCTTGAATTTACCCAAAGCATCTGAAAAAGAGACCCCTTCGGAGATATCCTTGCGCACCTTCTCTAACTGCTGCACATAGACAGGATTGCCGATAACGCCGGCGGCGTCTTTAAGCGCTGCCAAAAGGTTTACCCCGCTTTGTAAAAGTAAAGACAAACTTCTGGAAAAATTGGCCACGCATTGCTTATAAACGATATCCTTGGCGATCGGGATATGGTATTTCAACCGGCTGAGCATACTCTCTTCGCCGGGCTTTTTGAGCTTCGATAAAGATATCAGCACCAACAACGCGATAACGATGAATAGCCAGTAGCTTTTAAGGAATCCCGACAAATCCAGCAATATGCGCGTGGGCAAAGGAAGCTGGGCCTGGAAATCATCAAACATTCCCGCCAGCCGCGGCAGGACAAAAGTAAGCATCACAAATATCGTGCCTGCGCCTACCACAGACATAAAGATCGGATAGGCAAGCGCCTGTTTTACTTTAAGTTTTAAATCCTCTAAACGGCGCAGGTAATCCAGAAGCTGGATCAGCGCGTCCTTAAGCTTTCCGGTTGATTCG
>JBAZNG010000045.1:0-8249 GCA_041649385.1 Candidatus Omnitrophota bacterium
GTCCGTAAAACAGACCAGGAAATATTGCCGGTTGACAGAGCCGGCGCAGGAACTGCTTAAAATGGGATTGACTGAACTTGGGCTTTCGGCAAGGGCTTATGATAAGATCCTTAAGGTCTCCCGGACAATCGCTGACCTTGCAGATTCGCAAGATATCTTGGAGCAGCATATCGCCGAAGCCCTGCAATACAGGAGCCTGGATAAACAATGGTAATAGAAACTGTTTCCAACCCAAAGGAGAAACAGTTTCCAATTCGTAGAGGAAAGTGGTCAAAGGAGAAAAATAATGGCTAAAACGCGATTGCTCATCAAGAACGCCTGCTATCATGTCTACGCTAGGGGTAACCAGAAACAAATAATATTCAAAAATCAGGAAGATTTTGCATTTTACCTTAGCCAATTCAAACATTACAAAAGAAAATACCAATTCCTTCTTTATGGTTATTGCTTGATGCCAAACCATATACATATAATAGGTGAGCCTATGGACCCGAGAGGTCTTCCTAAATTAATACAATCCCTTCATCGTTCTTACACTGCTTACTATAATAAAAAATATAACAAAGTGGGCCATTTATGGCAGGGCCGGTTTAAAACAAAATTAATAGCTAAAGACCAATACCTTATAAATTGCATTGCTTATGTGGAACAAAACCCTATGAGGTCTAATCTGGCAAAAGATATAACGGAGTATGAATTTAGCAGCTATGCGGAAAGAAACTTAGCCTCTTCAAAATATTTTAAATTAGTAGATAAATTATTACTCTAAAGACCACTGTCCCGATTGGATTGGAAACAGTTTCTATTTCAGGTATTGCTTTGCTAGAAAAGCCGCTTAATAAACGGCGCATAGGCCGGATACCTCCTGGTAGCTGGCGCGTTTTGCCGGAGAGCGCTGAATGCTTTTGGTAAAACAATTGCAATCCAGGACAGAGTAAACGTATTTTTTCTTTATCACTTCTTCTATCAGGTCATAAACCAGGCCGTTATCATAAAGATGCATCGCAAAACACTGGTAGATCTCTGCCTCCGGCAGTACCTTGGCGATATTATCGTAATTATACGCCGTTACTTCCACCTCCCCTAAATTAAGGTGTTTGACCCCGATATCATTTATGCGCTTAAGCATAGCAAAGAGTTTTTTCCTGTGCGGTGGCCAGGCAGGTGTTTCTACGCTGACGGCCTTAAAATATTTTACGGCTTTCTGCAGGTTCTTATAGACAGCTTCTGAAAAATTTGACGCGCCCAGATGGAACCTGATTTCATCAAGGCCCATCTGCTGTAACTTTATCAACGCGCTTTCAGAAGCCAAAACGCCGTTGGTATAAAGATAATACCAGGGTTTTTTGCCGGTCTTCTTTTCTATACCCTTGAACAGCTTCATGAACGCGGCCACCTGGCCAAGGTACAAAAGCGGCTCACCTCCGCCGCTAAAACTCATCCGCGTAGGGTTATAACCTTTCAGGCGGGAATTGCGCAAGATATCGCGCATCAAAACAAGCTGTTCATTTTTGCCTGGCTCGCGGGGTATCTTAAGGTAACAATAAGCGCAACGCAAGTTGCATTTTACGCCGGCGACGATATTACGCTCAAAATCATCGGGCACAAAACAACCGTAACAGCCTGGTGACAATTTACCGATATGCGCGCAATGTCCGCCGGCATGATAAAGCAACTGCTTTATCCTGGCCTGGCGCCTGAATTTTGCCTGGTAAGCTTTCTGTATGGGGATTATCTTCATCGCTCTGTATTTTCCTGAAATTATACCACAATTTAACTGTAAATCAGGCAGATCAATTTTTACGCCTCATTTTATTTAAATGCCTGTTTAAGAAATCATCCTTATAGCGGCGCTCGCTTGGCCTTAACCCATTATCTTTAAGCATGGAGAATACTTTAAAAGCATCATCCTCTCTCTCTTGCTGTTCCAGGGCGGCGGCCAGCTTAAAAAGCATGAAATTATTTTTTGTGTTGATAAATAATCCCGGCTTGCCCAGAACATCCTGCGCCGGATTGCTTTTCCCTGCCAAAAACTGCCTTAAATCACTCCGGAAGAATGTATCGCGATGTAAAAGGCGCTTATATTTAAGGCAGGCACCTTCACAGGCGCGGTTTATCCAGAACAAACAGTTTTTACATTCCTCTTTTGCCTGATATTCCCATCTGAATCGGTCTTCTGCCTGCGCAAAAAAAGCATACGCCTGGGATAAACTTCCAAATTCAGCCAATTTGAATCGTTCTCCCGGGGCAGGGCAGAGGCAGGTAGAAATAATCAGTCCTGGTACAATATCCAGCGTCGTGCGGCAAACCGAAGGCAAAATGAATGTTTCTTTACGCATAAAATCAAATTCGGGACGGTTAATAAAACAAACCGGCCAGACACAATCCATTTGAGGTATCGCTCCGGCATTCAAGCAGGCTTTAATGAACTTCGCGACCATGGGAGCGCTTTTGAATAACTCCTTTAGATGGATATATTTATTCTTAAAATCCCACGAGGGCTTGGCTAAATCGAACCTTACCTTCTTTATCTTAAATCGCTTAACCGCATGAATAAAGAACTCATAATCCGGGGCGCTCTCAAAAATATTGTAACCAAGCGTCAGGTCGATTCCTGCTAAAAGCATTCCTTTAATGTTACTATCCAGCAGCTTTTTATCCGTTGCCTTCTTTAAAGAATCGGGATGATTATAATTTACCAGGCAGCCGGAAACATCATTCTTGGCTAAAAGATCCACCAGCGCCTGGTCAAAAATACCGTTGGTTTGCAGGCTGATGCTGATCTTGTTTTTCCTGATTAGCCCGAAGATCTGCTCAATGCCGCTATGCAACATCGGTTCGCCGCCATGCAGCATAATTTCCCTTACGCCATCGGCCTTGCAATAATCCAGAAGCTGCCGCATTTCAGAGAGTTTCATCTCTGCCTGTTCGCTTTTGTCTAAAGTAAGCCACTCTTTGAAAAAACAATAATCGCAGCCCAGATTACAATAATTTGTTATCCCTGCCCTTATGCCATAGATCATAATGCCGCGCTTTCTTTAGGGTACCTCCGGCTTAACTGTTTAATTTGCGCATGAATTTATCGCCGATCGCCTTAAAATACTTTTCACGCAAAGCACTGCCTACAACTGCCATTGCCCGGTCGTAATCTGGTTCGTATTCCCTAAGCAAAAGATTATACTGCCTGATTTTCTGGTAAGCTTCCTCGGAGATCAATTTGTTCTGCCGGTAGATACTGTTCATTTGGTCATGCATATACAAAAACAAGGCAAATAGCTGGTCTTTGTTAAAATGGCGGGTTTCATAATTTATCTGGCATTTAAAGAACGGCATAATGAAACTTTGCGCATAATCAGCAAAACTTCTCTTGATTATTTTGAAGCCGTGTTTATCGGGATCTTCAAATGCCGGGGAGCCGGGGTCAATAAACAACATCTCATTATAAGAAAGCAAATTATCCTTTTTGTTCCTTAGCTTCTTGTAATAACCCCTGATAAAAGCTAAAGTGCCGTCCACGCTTCTTTTAGTATCCTTGGCAAGCCCGGCCATAAACCAAACAGACATGGATAAACTATCGCTTTTATTGATCAGGTCCATATTCATGATCAACTGCTTATTGGAATAACGCAAACGTTTATGAAAAGCGCGCACATTCTCATCCATGGTTTCCGGGCAGATGTGGATCTGGCTGCCGGGTATTCTTCTTTCGATATTTAATATATCTTCGCGCGTATGGGGAAGGAAAAACTCTATCAGGAAGTTAAGCTTTAAATTATTCCTTTTTATCTCATTCAGCAAGGCCTCCCACTTTGCTTTGCCTAATGTCAGAAAAGGATCATGGCAAATAGAGACCCTCTGCCTGCTCTGGCCTTGGCTGGCTAAATGAAAGAGCTTGCGCATGATCGACTCAATGGAATAAATGGACCTGTCTTTACCAGCCCCCCGCCGGGAGGTTGAATATCTTGGGCCTCCGCAAGTAGAACATTGCAGGGGGCAACCCCGGGAAAAGGCGGCAGGCGAGCGTTCATCGCCCTGGCAACACTCAAGATCATTGTAAAGCCGCTTTGGGCCGTAGCCGAAGGCGGTCTTTTTGCGATAAACAAGGTTAGGCACCTGTGAAAAATCCTTTTTGCCCTTGATCTGCCGGATCAGCGATAAGAGCGGCCGGCAGCCATCACCGATGATCAAAAAATCTATAAAACTATTATCGCGCAGGATCTCTTCTTTAAAATAACCGGCGCTCAAACCGCCGACCAATGTATAGCTATGTGGATGCAGTTCTTTGATCAGCCTTAAAGTTTCTACTGCTCCCTGCGCGTAAACAATCCAGTGCAGGTCCACGGCAAATAAACTGGCCTTGATCCGGCTGATATATGCGGCTATCCTGCGGTGGCTGCCGGCCTCGGCAAGATTAGCAAGAATGCTTTTATCGGCTAAATCAAGCTGCCGGAATTTTTCCGCGACCGCTGCGGCTGGCTGGCTGCGCAATAAAGCAAGATTATGGATCCGTGCGCTATAACCAGAGGCTGACTCCACAAAATTTTTCATAGTAGAGAATCCCGCCGGAGGGATATTCCAGCTTGGGCCGACAGGATACCTGCCAATAAAGCTCGTTGAGCCGATATGGTCTAAATTCCAGGGCAGAGGAAAAATATTATATTTTTTCTGATGCAGGATATGTGGAGGATGGATCAGCGCGATATCGCTTGAATTGCCGCGGCCTGAAGTTCGGGCAAGCTTCTTCATCTCTTAATCTAATGGTTTTTTAAGAATGGCTTATTAAAAACAAGGGGCGATTATTTCGTCAATACGTCAATATTTACGCTTGTGCTGGCACTCTGGCCTTTGGCATCTTTTATGGTCAAGGTGGCCGTAAAGCTCTTTGTGCCGTAAGAAGTGCTCCAGTAAGTATTGGACGGGTTCTTCATTGTGGAACTGTCGCCATCTCCGAAATCCCAGGCATAAGAAACTATCCTGCCGTTTGCCGATGTTGACCTGGCGGCGGAAAACTTTACCGTTAAGGGTGAAAACCCTTTTTGCGGGCGGGCAACAATGACCGCCTTAGGTTCAGCGAGTTTTATCTGGGGAAGAGGCGCAGGCAAAGCTTCTTCTTTAACTTCCATAGGAGGCGTTATCGGCTGGCTTAATGGCATAGAAACGGTACTTACCGGTTCTATGGGCGCAACTGGTATTTCTTCCGCTGATGGTTTTGCCTGTTCAGGCGCAGGCGGCTGCTGGATCTGTTCTGCCGGTTTAGGCAACTGGCTTGGCTCTTCAAGCGCAGCAGCAGGAGCGTTTATTGCAGGGGCGGTAACCGGCTCCGCGGCGGAAACAACAGGAGCAGGAAGCGCCTCTTCTTTAGCTGCCAAAGAAACCTGCTCGCCAGGCTGCTCTTTAGCCAGGTCCGACTTGATATATTCGCTTAACTTTTTCTTCAGGCCGTCTAATTTTGTTTTCTCAAGCGCATCCCTTTCTTCATCAAGCCTGTCCACTTTTTCCTTATATTTCGGGTTGTGGTTATATTTATAATCAGCTACCGCCATAAAAGGCCAGCCGAGCACTCCGGCTGTAAAATCCACAAAAAGCGTTACCGGTTGCCAGATATACTCCTTGAAACCATTCTGGATCTGCCCCATTTTCTTATAATAATATTCCACTGTCGCGCGGCGGCGCTTAAAACGCTCTTTAGCCAGCGGCATCTGCGGCAGAAGCTTATCCGGGCCCTGGGTATACTCCGGTATCACTGTGCCCTTATAAGAAACGGTATAACCTTTATCGGAAGGCAGGTTGCTTTGCTGAAATTTATACGTCGCGCAACCCGATAAGAATACGCCTAACAAAAGAATAATTGCCGCTTTCTTCACATTTACTCCCCTCTATCTAGAATCAACCTACTGCCGCATCAAAGCTAATGCTTCTGAACGGGTCTTTTCGTCTTCCTTGAATATGCCGCGCACAGCGCTGGTCACTGTCATTGTCCCGGGCTTTTTTATCCCGCGCATGGACATGCATAAATGTTCCGCTTCAATAACCACCATCACTCCCAAAGGCCTTAGCTTGGCCATGACGATCTCGGCGATCTGGGTGGTCAGCCTTTCCTGTACTTGTGGCCTGCGCGAGAGGATATCCACTACGCGGGCAAGCTTGCTTAAACCGGTCACCCGGCCGTTCTTAGGAATATAGGCGATGTTCGCTTTGCCCAAAAAAGGCAAAAGGTGGTGCTCGCATACGCTGTATAAGGGTATGCCGCGCAAAAGCACTATCTCATGATGCTTCTGCTCCAGGATAACCTCCAGCTCCTTTTGCGGGTCCTGGGCGATCCCGGAAAAGATCTCCTCGTACATTTCGGCTACCCGGCGGGGGGTTTCTAAAAGGTCCTCCCTTTTCGGGTCTTCCCCGATGGCTTCCAATATCTGGCGTACTGCTTTTTCTATCTTTATTTTGTTCATCGCAATTTTTGCAATAAATACGGGTTTAACTTTGACGGGTAACGGATTGCTTTGTTATTATCTAATAAAAACTTCGTTTCTGCAATAAGTTTTTAGAACTGCCCCCTTGACTATTCCGGCAAATATAATTATACTTAACGTGCTAAAGGGATATTCCCGCTAAAAAATTGTTTCTTAAAAAATATGGGCCAGAAAAAGATCTTTGTTGTTGATGACCAGGAAGAAATCCTCTCTTTGCTTAAAGATTTCCTCACCGGGCATGGTTTTAACGTAACTACCAGCAAGGAGCCCAAGAGCGTAGTAAACCGGATCAAATCCCTGCAACCGGACCTTATACTGCTTGACCTGTTAATGCCTGCACTTGGAGGGTTTGATATCTGCGAAATACTTAACTCCGACCCCCAGACGCGCGGCATACCGATCATTGCCATGTCCGGATTAAACGACCTGGTGGATATTAAAAAGGCCTACAAGCTGGGCATCGTCGGTTACCTGGCTAAGCCCTTTGCGCTGGAAGAACTGCTCAGGGAAGTGAATAAATGCCTGGAGAACAAAGAAAAACTGCACTAACTATTTCCCGATACAAAACTCACTGAATATCTTATCCAGCAGGTCTTCTGAAAAACTTTTCCCCAGAATCTTGTCCAGCAAAGAAATAGCGTCTTTTAAGCTCTGCGCGACAAACTCCGCGGGTAGTTGATCAACCAATGACCCCTGGGCCTCTAACAAGAACTTTCTGGCTTCCCGCAACGAGTGTATATGCCTTAGATTGCTTACTAAAGCATGCTCACCCGCAGGCACCCTGCCCTTAAATGCTGCGGCAGCGATCGCGTTTTTAAGCTCTCCGATATTCCTGGAGCGTTTGGCGGAGATGCCGATGGGCTGGCCAAAGGCATCGCTGATCTTTGTTTTCTCTATCCTGGGGCTTAAGTCGATCTTGTTGATCACGGCGATAGCGTTCTTTCTTTTAAGCTGGCGGATCAATCTTTTATCTTCCGGCTGCAACCTTTGATGGCCGTCAAAGATGGCCACGACAAGGTCAGCAGTATGGATATGTTTCCTGGATAAACACACAGCTTTCCGCTCAACAACATCGCGCGGCTTAAGGATCCCGGCAGTATCCACCAAAAGCACAGGTATGCCCTGGATATCGATCACTTCTTCTATCACATCGCGCGTAGTCCCGGCTACCGCAGTGACAATCGCGCGCTCTTTTTTAAGCAAGGCGTTCAAAAGAGAGGATTTTCCCACATTCGGCCTGCCGCAGATAACCACGCGTATGCCTTCGCGCAATATGCGTCCGGCGCAAGAATCACTGATCAACTTATCAATACTGGCGCTGATCGCGCGCAATTTCTTAAGTTTATCCGGGTATCCGGCCTGGGCAGTGTTCTCCTCAGGAAAATCTATATTCGCGTCCAGAAAAGAAAGCTCCTTTAAAATAGCCTGGCGGATAGCGTTGATCTCGCGGGATAGCAAGCCGCGCAATTGGCCTAAACTGGCGCCTAAAGCGGAATCGGTCTTGGCGCGGATCACATCAATCACTGCTTCTGCCTGCGCCAGGTCCAGGCGGCCGTTTAAGAATGCGCGCTTGGTGAATTCACCGGGCAAAGCCAGGCGGCAGCCTTTTTCCAGGACAAGTTCCAAACAAGCGCGCAAAGCGACGATACCACCGTGGCAGTTTATCTCTACCACATCTTCTTTGGTGTATGAACGCGGCTTGCGCATCAAAGTCAGGATAACTTCATCAATTACTTTACTTTGCCTTACGATCACGCCGTAATGCATGGTGTAACTTTT
>JBAZNG010000046.1:0-8193 GCA_041649385.1 Candidatus Omnitrophota bacterium
GATCCCCTCGAATAAAATAATATGGAAAAACGTTTATTTCTGGCTATTGCTGTTTCTTTATTAATATTGTTATCCTGGTCAACATTTGTTTCTAAAACGTATCATATTGATAATAAAGCAGTTATAGCAAAAACTGCCGTTGAGCAACATACACCCTCTTCCCCTGTTGCCATGAACAGCATTACCTTGCCTGAAACAAAACCGCTTCAACCAAAAGAGGTCTTCAAGTTTTCCACGGGCAGCATGGAAGTATCGTTTGATGAACAGCGGGCAGCTGTTACCGAGGTTCTTTTTAAAGATAACCGCCACTATACATTCCCTCTGCAAGCAGGTTTTCTGACAGATGACGGTTCCTTGCGTTTTAAAAAATTAAAAACAACCAGCAACACTGTTACTTTTATCTATCAGGATCAGAACAAACGCGTTACCAAGAAGTTTATATTTACTAAACCTAGCTATACCATGGAGTTGCAGATAAACGTTGAAAATTTATCACCCGCGCCGATCAATCTCCCCAATATGTTGCTTCTGGGGGTTGCGAATCAATCAAACAAAAATACCCAGGCCCGCTACCAGGATGTTTTTCTGGTAAATAACGAAAAGTCTTTGCATCTTTCCCCTGGGAAAAATTACCATTCAGATGCAGTAAAAACTTTAGGATACAGAGACCAGTATTTCTGCGCAATCGTTTCTCCTGTTGAAGGAAACTTTTCAGGGTATATAAAGAAGATCGATCATGACAGTTCAGAAATCGGATTAAGCAGTAATGATATAATTTTAAATGCAGGAGTCCAGATTGGACATTCTTATCACATCTATTTAGGACCTCAACAGTTAGCATATATCAATAAAGCCAATCCTAATTGGGCTGGAATAATTTATTTTGGGACATTTGATTTTATTGCGCAGCTTATTTTACAACTATTAGGATTTTTCTACGGCATAGTGCATAACTGGGGATGGGCGATTATAATCTTAAGTTTAGCGGTTTATGCTTTATTATTCCCGCTGTCATTGAAGCAAATGCGCTCCATGAAAGAAATGCAAGTTTTACAGCCTAAGATCGAAGCTTTACGCAAAGAATTCAAGGATAACCCGCAGAAACTGAATAAAGAGATCATGGAGCTTTATAAAGAGCACAAAGTTAATCCACTGGGAGGCTGCTTGCCATTATTGCTTCAAATGCCGATATTCTTCGCACTGTATCAGGCCTTGATGCGTTCTGTGGCATTACGAGGAGCCAAGTTCCTATGGATCCAGGACCTGTCCGAACCAGATAAATTATTCAGTTTTTCACGCTCAATACCATTACTCGGCAGCGATATTAATATTCTGCCGATATTAATGGCAATAGGCATGTTTGTGCAACAGAAGATCTCTATGAGTAAATCTGCAGGCGCAGCAGCTGAACAGCAGAAAATGATGCTTTTCATTATGCCAGTAATATTTGGCATAATATTTTATAATATGCCGTCAGGATTAGTATTATATTGGTTTGTTAACAGCGCCTTAATGTTGTTTTACCAGTTTAAGATCTATAAGAACGCGTAAAATGCATAGCAGAAAATCAATTGAGGTTGAAGGGGGCACTGTCCAAGAAGCAGTAAATATAGCGCTTAAAGCCCTTAGCCTGTCCAGGAGCAAAGTGAAGATTGAGGTCATCTCTGAAGAGAAAAAAGGGCTTTTTGGTATGCCAGGAGCTAAGCCAGCTAAAGTGCGCGTGAGTGTCATTGAAAACAAATAATCGCTTGACAAGGTTATATTTTATAAGATAATGGATCTGTAAATGGGGTGCATTAAAATAGTTTCCGCGTGGAACAATTTATAACTTAATGTATTGCAATGGGTAAGATAATCGCAATTTGTAACCAAAAAGGTGGAGTAGGTAAAACAACCACCTCAATTAACCTCGCGTCATTTCTCGCCATGGCCGGGAAGAAGGTTATGCTTATTGATCTTGACCCGCAAGCCAATGCCACCAGTGGCACCGGTATCAATAAACACAACATACAAAAAAGCACCTACCATGTAATTCTGGAAGAGCTGGATATAAAAGAAACATTACAAAAAACAGCCGTTGATAATTTGTTCCTGGCACCATCAAATCTTGATCTTACCGGAGCAGAAGTTGAGCTGGTCGGAGTGATGGGTAGAGAGTACCGGTTAAAAAGAGCGCTGATAAAAGAAAGAGATAATTTTGATTTTATCATCATTGATTCCCCGCCATCATTAGGATTGTTAACAATCAATGGATTATGTGCCGCTGATTCTGTGATCATACCAGTGCAGTGTGAATACTATGCTTTAGAGGGATTGACGCAACTCCATAATACTATTAGACTTGTGAAAGAAAATCTTAATCAGAACCTGGCCATAGAAGGCGTTCTTTTGACAATGGCAGATTTTCGCACCAACCTTACTAAAGAAGTCATCCAGGAAGCGCGCAATCACTTTAAAGATAAAGTTTATAATACAGTAATACCCAGGAACGTGCGGTTAACTGAAGCGCCGAGTTTTGGTAAACCGATCGCATTATACGACCGTGATTCCCTGGGAGCGCAGAAATATGAAGACCTTTGTAAAGAGGTGCTTGGTTTACCGATCAATTCCAGTATACCCATTCCACAAGGAGAGCATTAATGGAGAGAAGAGCTTTGGGCAAAGGCATAGGAGCGTTAATCCCTGATAGGCCGGTTGAGCATAAGCAGGAGATTGTTTATGTCCAGACTGGACAAATTAAGCCAAATCCATTTCAGCCAAGAGAAGAATTTGATGACACAACCATTAGTGAATTAGCCCAATCTATTAAAGAAAAAGGGGTTATTCAGCCGCTTTTAGTCAGAAGGCATGGAGATAACTATGAATTAATTGCAGGCGAAAGAAGATTAAGGGCAGCTACGCTTTTAGGATTAAAGGAATTACCCATAATCATCAAAGATGTCAATGACCAGGATTCACTGGAGCTGGCATTAATTGAAAATATCCAACGGGAGGGTTTAAACCCTATTGAGGAAGCCCACGCTTATCAGCACCTGATGGATAAATTTAAGATCACTCAGGAGAGGATCAGCGAAGTAATGGGCAAAGCGCGCGCCTCTATCGCCAATACCCTGCGGCTTTTGAAATTACCCCATGAGATACAAGGGGAGATGAAAAAAGGCCGGATCAGCTTTGCGCACGGCCGCACGCTGCTGGAGGTCGAGGATGTCAACCAGCAAAGAAGGCTGGCGATGGATGTGATATCCAAAGGGCTTTCTGTGCGCGAATTAGAGAGCCTGGTGAAAAATTACCGTCCGGGGGCAGCTAAGAGAAAGATCGGCCAGGGCCAGAGGGATGCATCGGTATCTGTACTGGAAGAACACCTGCAGCATGCTTTAGCCACCAAGGTGCGCATCAGTAAAAGAAAGAAGCGCGGGCATATTAATATTGAATTCTATTCCACAGAAGATCTGGAACGCATCGTTAATATCATCAAGGGAGGAGCTAAACAATGATCCAGGCTGTTTTAATTCTTATCAAGCCCGACGGGCTGAAAAAATCCCTTACCGGCAATATCCTGTCGCGTTTATCGGAAACCAAGCTGGAGATCGTCGCCGCCAAGATGGTGCGCGTATCCGAGGAGCTGGCCAAGGAACATTATAAACATTTAAAAGACAAGCCGTTTTTTGGGGAGTTGATCAATTACCTGCTCGGGAAATTGCATGACCGCAAAAAAGTAATGGCTTTGGTATATTGGGGAGAGGAGGCGATAAAAAAATGCCGGGAACTTGCCGGCGCCACGAACCCCGAAGAGGCAGAGTCCACGTCTATCCGCGGCTCATACGGCAGAATAACCACCTCCGGACTTTATGAGAACGTGATCCATGTCTCATCCCACGCCGAAGAAGCGGAGAGGGAGATCAAACTCTGGTTTACGCCCGAGGAGATCATTGTGGACCTTTACCCGGCCAAAGAGACACTGGCCAAAGAAGTCAAAAAAAAGATTTGGGCTTAATTTATTATTAGAGGGAAAACATGCTTAAGAGTATGACAGGTTTTGGCAGCAAAGAAATAGATCTGCCCGCGATCGGGAAAATTTACGTGGAACTAAGGAGCATCAACCACAAATTCTTAGAAAGCGTATTCCACCTGCCGGATGGTTTATTGTCTTTGGAGGATAAACTTAAAAAAGAGATCGAATCCAGGATCCGCCGGGGAAGAGTGAACTGCCTGGTGAATATCCGCGGGGAAAAAGCCCAAGGTATATTTGTTAACCGCAAATTGATCAAGAATTATATACATGAATTCAAGGCCATAGGCAAGGAGTTCGGCATTAAAAACGACCTGGGCATGGATGCTTTGATCCGACTGCCGGGAGTGTTATCTTTGAAGGAGAACAAGCCGGATGGCAACCATATCTGGGTGTACCTGAAGGTTCTTTTGCAGGAAGCTTTGGATGAATTGGTGAAAACGCGCTCAAAAGAAGGCCGCGCGCTTTCCGCGTTGCTGAAGAAAAGGAGCAACATTGTTAAAAAAAATCTGATCTTGATCCGGGCGCGTTTTAAAAAAGCTTCTGTCATGAAACTGAAAAGCTTTCCCACCGAGGAGGAGCGAGGAGCTTTTCTGAAGGCAGCGGATATCGCCGAAGAGATCGACCGGCTGATCTTCCACATCAAGAATTTTCAAGCCAAGGTAGCTAAAGGCGGCCCTGTGGGTAAAGAACTGGATTTTATCACCCAGGAGATGCAGCGGGAGGCCAACACCCTGGCAGCAAAATCATTTGACCTGGTTATCTCCGAAAAAGCATTGCAGATGAAAAGCCAGATCGAGAAGATACGCGAACAAGTGCAGAATATAGAGTAGTGGCCGCTAACAAGACCCAAAAAATCCCAGGCAAGGTGTTCGTTCTCTCCGGCCCGTCAGGTTCCGGTAAGACCACGCTTTTGTCCGGGCTTATCCAGGATAGTAAATTAAAAGATAAACTGCTTAAATCCGTGTCCCTGACCACCCGGCCCAAACGGCCGCAAGAGCTGTCCGGCAAGGATTATTTTTTCGTCAAAAAACAGCGTTTTTTAGATATGCTGAAAGCGAAAAAAATTCTTGAATGGACCCGGTATTTGGGCTATTATTACGGAACGCCTAAACAGCTTGTGGACCGTAAACTCAAGCTTGGCAAAAGCATCGGTTTTTGTTTGGATATAAAGGGCGCCCGGGCGCTTAAGAGGATATACCCCAAACAGGCCGTGACCATCTTTGTTAAGCCTCCTTCAATAAGCACGCTTAAGAAAAGGATTGAAAGCCGCTCTGCCTGCGCAGATAAGGCCGAAACATCTAAACGCCTGGCTTTGGCACGTAAAGAGCTGCGTGCGGCCGCGGGCTTCGATCACATTATTTTGAATACGGAGTTAGCTCAAGCAAAAAAGCAACTTATCAATATTATCACCAGTGAGATTACTAATCGGCATCGTTAGATAAAAGCGAGGAGAAATATGGGATATGAAGGCAGAGAAAGGCTTTTGGATAAAAGCTGCGGATCAGTTTATAAATTAGTCAATTTAGCCGCCAAAAGGGCGCTGGAGATCGCCGAAGGCCAGCCCAAGATGGTTGAGGATAATATAGCGACCAAGCCGTCGACGATCGCTTTGCATGAGATTGCCGAAGGCAAAGTCACCTGTTCCGTTAAAAAAGCCAAAGAATAACTTATGCAAAAAAGCAAACATATTATTCTGGGCGTAAGCGCCAGCATCGCCATTTATAAGGCCTGCGAGTTATTGCGCCGGCTTAAGGGTTTAGGGTATGCGGTCACCGTGGTGATGACGCCTGAAGCTGAAGAGCTTATCCGGCCGATCGTATTCCAGAGCTTATCCGGAAACAAAGTTTATAGAGCCGGCTTATTTGATTCCCCGGAAGCATGGGATATCGAACATGTATCTTTGGCTAATAGCGCGGATATCGTGCTGGTTGCCCCGGCAACGGCGAATATCCTGGGCAAAGTGGCCAGCGGCATCTGTGATGATATGCTTTCTTGCACGATCTGCGCAACAAAAGCGCCTGTTTTGTTTGCCCCGGCGATGAATGAGAATATGTATAACAATAAAATAACCCAGGCGAATATCCTTAAGCTTAAAGGCCATGGTTATAAATTCATTGCTCCCCGGCGCGGCGAACTTGCCTGCGGCAAAACCGGCATAGGTTGTTTGGCAGATTTGGAAGATATTCTGGCGCAGGTCAAGAAATTGCTCTGATAATTTTGGCGACGTAGCCAAGTGGTAAGGCAGTTGTCTGCAAAACAACTATTCAGCGGTTCAATTCCGCTCGTCGCCTCCATTTAATTTTCCGACAAGGAAAATTAAATGGACACTGAAGCGAGCGTTAAACGCCCCGACAAGGGGCGTAGCGAGCGTAGTGTTAAACAACTTAACAAAAAGCACAAACGTTTAAGCGTGGGGCATCAATTATTTTGTGATAAACAAAATTTTAGTGGTATTTAAAGCGAACGTAGTGTTAAACAACATTATGTGGCCGAATTTATCCCGCGCTTGTGCAGTGCTTTTCGGCAAAAAGCACAAACGTTTAAGCATGGGAGATTGTTGTAGGGCTTAAGGGCAAGTGGTGGAATGGCATACACGACAGACTTAAAATCTGTTGGCCGCAAGGTCGTAAGGGTCCGACTCCCTTCTTGCCCAATTAAAATTTGCTTAAGTTTTTAACAACTTCCGCAAAGCGGAAACGCTCACGTTAGAGTAATGAGGTTGTTAAAAACCTAAAGGGGTGCGGGGAAAAACTTTCCCCGCGTTTGGGGGAGAACAGCGTCTGGATACAATAGGGACTATAAGCGTTAGGAGGGGGCTTGCCCCTCCTAAGGAACGAAGCGTCGTTATAATAACGAAATACGTAATAGATATAGTAGTAGTATAATTAATTCCAGAAAGTTTAGAATAAGCAATAGCGTAGTGACGGGCTCATAGCTCAGTTGGTTAGAGCGTTGCGTTGACATCGCAAAGGTCTGGGGTTCGAGTCCCTATGGGCCCACCATTTAACAAGAGCGCGCATAAATTAAGCGCGTTGCCGCAAACGATGAATATAGAAACTTTAAGGCATTCCTGTTCCCATGTCATGGCTCAAGCCGTAAAAGAGCTTTGGCCAGATACTAAGTTGGCTATCGGCCCGGCTATTGAAAACGGTTTTTATTATGATTTTGATAAAAAAGAGCCGTTTACCGACGATGACCTGGCAAAGATCGAGAAAGTAATGCGTAAGATCATTGAGAAGAACGAGCCTTTTGTCCAGGAGGTTATGGATAAGAAGAAGGCGCTGGAGTTGTTCGGGTCATTGGGCGAGGATTATAAGCTTCAGCTTATCCAGGGGCTTGCCGATGAAAAGGTCTCTGTATACAAAACAGGGGATAAATTCCTGGATTTGTGCCGCGGTCCGCATATTGATTCTACGGGCCAGATCAAGGCTTTCAAGCTGCTTTCAGTGGCAGGCGCTTACTGGCATGGGATTGAAACTAACCCTATGCTGCAGAGGATATATGGCGCCTGTTTTGAAACACAAAAACAGCTGGATGAGTACTTAAAAAATCTGGAAGAGGCTAAACTGCGCGACCACAGGAAGCTGGGGCCGCAACTGGAGATCTTTGACATTTATCATGAACAGGCTGGGGCAGGGCTTGTGTTTTATCATCCCAAGGGCGCTTTGTTGCGCACGCTTATTGAGGATTATGAAAAAAAAGAACACGCCTTGCGTGGATATCAGTTGGTGATCACTCCGCATATCATGGACGCTTCGCTTTGGAAAACCAGCGGCCACTATGATTTCTATAAAGATAATATGTATACCTTTACGGCGGATGAGAAAGAGTACGTATTAAAGCCGATGAATTGCCCTGGGCATATGCTGCTTTATAAATCCAAAACGCGCAGCTACAAAGATATGCCGCTGCGTTTTTTTGAGCTAGGCACTGTTTATCGCCGGGAAAAAGCCGGTGTGTTGCATGGGTTATTGCGCGTGCGCGGGTTCACCCAGGATGACGCGCATATATTCTGCCTGCCGGAGCAATTAGGCCAGGAGATCAAAGGGGTGATCGATTTTGTCTTTGAGACAATGAAGGTTTTTGGTTTTCAGGATGTGGGCATAGAATTGAGCACGCGCCCTGAAAAATCCATTGGTTCAGACCAGGATTGGCAGAAGGCGACGCAGGCTTTGGAAGAC
>JBAZNG010000047.1:0-8125 GCA_041649385.1 Candidatus Omnitrophota bacterium
ATTTACGAGCCTTTTTTCTATAACCAGCTGCCCCTTGTGGACTTTTCCGTCAAATGAATAATATAATACCTCTAGGAGCCTTTGCCTTTCTTTAAATTCAGGCGGGGCTTCTTTCTTCAGCGCTTCGGATAATGATATAGCGCTATCGATGATGGGATTCTGGAGGGAACCAATTGGCGATTGCTCAAATTGCCCGGCCGGCGTTGTTCCTGTGCCGCGTAAATGCGTAGCGCATCCGGATAAAACTACAGTTAAACACAGGAGAAAAAAAGAAAAATATTTCTTCCTTGAATTCAATTTAAATTTTCCTTTAATATTAAAGAATCTTCTTCTTTATAAAAAATTCTAATTCCGGGGCAGAATAATCCCCTTATTAAGGTAAAAGGACGATTCTAACCTTTACGTAATTTAGAAACGTCCATTTTTCTCATCAAGCTGTTTTAACGTCTAATGATTGTAATCTATATTATCAAAAGAAAACTGATTTTGCAAATTTTGTTTGGTCATTCTTCAGTTCTTTTGGATTAAACAATCTTTATGGCACTAACTGGGCAACTTTTTTCGCACCCGCGCAAACGATCGTATTTTAATTCATCTCCTACCTGGCATTTTCCGCTTTTTTCATCGATATACAAGATTCTCTTGGGGCAAAGAGATAGGCAGGCACCCAACCAATGCACAACTCCTCGTCAATAATTATTGTCTTATTCATAGTTCTATAATATCCCCTTCCCTGGTTTTTATAAAATCCTGTCCGAAGGCTCGGCCTACTATCTCTGTCGCCCGCTTTCCCGTACAATGCATTGGGGCAATCCTGCGGATACCAGACTTTTGCAGTTCTTGTATAACACACTCATTCATTTCGTCCGTACTATCTTTCAGGTGAAAACCTCCCATAAGCACATGCACATCCGCTTGAAAATGCTCCTTAACATACCTGACGATATTTACCATCCCCGGATGCGCGCATCCACAGATTACCGCCAACCCATCGGCCGCCTTTATTACCACGGACTGCTCATAAATCTTTCGGCCAGTTGATTCTCCGCAAAGTTCTCCGGTAGAATAAATATCATCTTTTATCAAAGTGCCCCTTTCAACCTCAATAACTCTTGCCCCAAATGAAGCAATTCTGTTCTTTATTTCCTGCTTGAAACTGGGGCAGATATAAACTGTAATATCTTTGTGCTCATCCAGTAAATACCATAACCCCGCAATATGATCCCAGTCATCGTGCGATAAGACAATATGCTTAATCCTGGCTGTATTAACATTAAACTTCCGCAGGTTATGCAAAAACACGCCCGGGTCGCCAAAAGTATCAAAAAGCACATCCTCGCCGATTAAAAACGATATACCCCATCTGCGGATGAAGTGCTCCCATTTTGTCGAACCCGTAGCTATGATTTTGATTCGCATAGTATTAATGATGTACCGCCGCCGCGAAATACATAAACGCTACGCCCAGGATAAAAATTG
Source organism: Candidatus Omnitrophota bacterium (assembly GCA_041649385.1). Lineage (GTDB taxonomy): Bacteria > Omnitrophota > Gorgyraeia > Gygaellales > Profunditerraquicolaceae > JALOBQ01. The sequence continues at coordinate 1,480 of JBAZNG010000047.1, forward strand.
CCATTGAAAGAGTCGCCTTCTTAATATCCTCTTGTTTATGGAGCTCCGGTATAAGGTCGCAACTTGCAATATAAATGAAGCCCCCTGCCGCTACCGGCATAAGCAGCTTTAAAAAACCACCTGACATATTCGCAAGAGCAAAACCAATAACCGTCCCCAAAATGGCTGTTATAGCTGACAGGAAGTTATAAAATAAGGCTTTACTTTTACTAAATCCTCCATAGACCAATACGCCGAAATCGCCTATTTCTTGAGGAATTTCATGCATAATAATCGCAAAAGAAGTAGCAACGCCAAAATTAATATTCACCACAAAAGAAGAACCGATAATAAGGCCGTCAATAAAATTATGCACGCCATCGCCAACAAGATTAAGATACGTAAAAGTATGGACCTCGCATTTCCCTTCATGACAATGCCGCCAATGTAAATACCTCTCTAATATAAAAAATAAAATAAACCCCGCGATGACAAACAAGTATACTTCGCCATGAGCGCTTTTTTCTACTGCCTCTGGTATGAGGTGTAAAAACGCCCCGCCGATCAACGCTCCGGCAGAAAAACTAATTAACAAAAAAAGGACCTCGTTGAGCAAATCTTCCTTCAAAAGCAGGCTGACGATCCCAACGAAAGAAATTAAACTCACAACAATACTCGCTCCTAAAGCCCAAATAAAACCCATTTATCTCCTTATCTTTTAAGTAAATAATCCGCTATTGCCCGATAAAGCGTACTTACTGAAAGTATCGAACAATGTAGATGGTCTGCTGGCAAGCCCTTTAACTGCGCGATTACTTCTCCCGCGGAAATCAAAAGTGCCTCTTTTATGGTTTTTGCCTCTGCCAACTTTGCCACCATAGCCGCGCAGGCCCGAGTGGCATGACAACCCTCGGTATAATATTTAATTTCGGTAATCTTACCTCTGTCAATCACCAGATAAAACTCCATTGCATCCCCGCAGGGCCCCTTCAGATAAGCAGCGCTCACAGGGTCATGCATCCTGCCAAAATATCTCTGGTTATTTATTAGCTCAACTACCTCGTTTGGATACTCTGTAAGGCTGTCCCCGTTAGCATGCCCCATCCTTAGCCTCCTATGGCTTTAAGAACCTACCCTAGTGAAACTTTTCCTGGATAAGGCTGGCAATTTTTCTTCACGTAAGAAGCTACCGAAATTACCAAGCCTTACCTTTTCGCCTGCCGGCTCATTAGAAATCAAATATTGTTTATACCTATCTAAACCACACAAAATATCGCGATCATCAGCGTAGGCCGCAAGAAAATCAATGCCTTTTTGTGTCAACACAAATACCGGAATCTGCTTGGAAATCTGCAGTAAAGCAATTTTTCCAATCTTCTGCCGGATATCCCAAGACGCACAGCTCCAAACAATATCCGCATAACTGCGGATTTGCTCAATCTTTGATTCGGCTATACCTGTAGTACAAACAACAAGAACCGTAAGCGATACGCCGTAAGAAGACTCCAATCCCCGTATCTCCTTTAACTTTTCAGAATCATGCCCACTGACAGTAACTGCGATTTTCATATACCCGGCCTTGATTGCTTTTTCAACACCCTTAACTTGATCGATTAAAGCATGATCAAAAACTACCCCACAACCCAATCCTTTGAGGCACGCTATGATTTTTTTAATCGGAGAAGTAAGCAAGAGGCTATTCATCCTCGCCCCTATCCCCTGCACAACCTCTCCGTTATCTGTTATAACCGTTCCTGCACCATCACAGACAACAACTGCAGCATCTATAGCTTTTTTCTTTAAAGCGAACATAAGCATTTCCGAAGCGCCGTAGGGAATAGCGGTATCGCTACACGATAAATTCCTTTTAGGAGTAAAAAACCCGTAATCTCTGATCTTAGACTCTATCGCTTTCTTGATTTCACGCTTAACTGCCTCTTTATCAGCACCATCTATATTCTTAAAGCCTTTATAGAAATGGCTGGCCAGAGGACAAAACGTAAGCGCCGGATCAGTCACATTTATTACTTTACCTTCTGAAACGCTGATAACCGAAGAAAAATAACGCAAAACATGCATATCTCGTTCAATAGTATCCGCCATAAATTAACTCTTTAAGATCTCCCAAATCTTTCTGAGCTCATCTCCGGCCGCACACTGAGCGTATTCAATAATAGTTTTCCCTTCAACCAGGGCTTTAACTACTGTTTTATCAAAAACTATTTTACCGCTAACCGGGACACCGGCGCTGAGGCAAAATTCTTCTACCCTTTCGGTCATAGACGGATTCAAGTCATATTTATTCACAACAAGTTTGGCCGGAATATTAAAATGCTTGGCCAGCTCCATAACACGCTTAGCATCATGTAAACCCGAGAGTGTCGGTTCAGTCACAATCAAAACACAATCAACCCCTGACAACGAAGCAATAACCGGGCATCCTATACCCGGAGGACCGTCAATAATCATATAATCAAGTGCTTGTTTTTCCGCTAATTCTTTGGCAACCTGCTTTATTTTTACCACCAGCTTGCCAGAATTTTCTTCGGCAATGCCAAGTTTGGCATGTACAAAAGGCCCATATCGAGTATCAGAAATAAACCACTCGCCGGCTACATTCTCCTCCATGCGTATAGCTCCATGCGGGCATAGATAGCTGCAAAGAGCACATCCCTCACAAGAGAAACTCTCAATCCTATAGTCAGTCTTTATTGCTCCAAATCTGCATGCTGCTAGGCATTCCCCGCATCTGCTGCAGGATTTTTTATCAATAACTGCAGTTTGGCCGCTTCTAAAGTCATGACGTTCTTTGACCAAAGGATGCAATAAAAGATGCAGGTCCGCCGCATCCACGTCGCAATCAACCATAATTTTACTTTTAGCCAAAGCAGCAAGGCCTCCCGTAACCACAGTCTTGCCTGTCCCGCCTTTGCCGCTAATGACGGCTATTTGCTTCATTCTTTGCCCCGCAAATACCTAGATATAGATTAATAAATTTATCCCGATAAGAAAGGTCCTTCTCCACGATAGGAGTGCCCCGGGAATAGCTAACTGCTATTTCTCTGCTAAAGGGGATTTTCATTAAAACAGGAATGTACCCTTGCCTGCAATAATCTTCTACTTTGCCATCTCCAATATCAGAACGGTTAATAACTACGCCAAATGGTATTTGTAATTTTCGTAATACCTCAACAGCTAAAATCAAATCATTTAAACCGAAGGGCGTCGGCTCTGTTACTAATACGCAAAAGTTGCTCCCCTTAACTGCCGTGATCACCGGACACGATGTCCCGGGTGGAGCATCAATAATTACCGTCTTTGTAGGATTGATATAATTCTTTACCTGCCGGATCAAAGGCGGAGACATTGTTTCCCCGATATTAAGACGGCCCTGGACAAACTGCATATTGTCCTTCTCGCCCAATTCTATTATTCCAATCTCTTTACTAACTTCCTTTATTGCCCCTCGAGGACAAAGTAAACTACACGCCCCGCATCCATGGCAAAGATGTTTAAAGATTAAAACACTCCCCTTGTTACCGCTATCTCCCGGCACCACTGCTATAGCATGATAGGCGCATACATCACGGCACTTTCCGCAATACGTACATTTGGCTTCATCAACTTCCGGCACCGGGATAGACGCCCCCACCTTATCTTTTATGTGCGGCCCAATAAACAGGTGCGCATTCGGCTCTTCCACGTCGCAATCCAGAAGCTGAATATTTTTTAGAGACAGGGCTAAATTAACTGCAACTGTAGTTTTTCCCGTCCCGCCTTTTCCACTTGCTACTGAAATAATCATTACCTAAGCACTGCCTCTCTCAGCAATAAGGACGCATTGGTATATGCTTTTTGTTTGTTTGACCGAAAAATCCCTTTTTATCAAATATGCTTTAGCATCCGGCAAACTTACTTGTCCAACCTCATGCTTATTGCCTTCAAGACCGTGGATTTTATCCATAATCTTAAAGCCTTCTTGCGTAAAATCAGCTAGTATCAGTTTGCCTTGATGGGGAATGATCCGGATTAACTCATCAATTACCTGATAGGGGTTGCGCAGATGATGCAGAACATTTACCGAAAAAACTGTATCAAAACTTGCCTCGGTAAAACTTGTATGCTCGCCATTTTCAATTCTGAAATCTATCTGTTTCTCAAAACCAAAATACGCGATATTTAACTTGGCGAAACGCTGTTCATCCACCGATATGTCAAAAGTAACAAACGAATAGCCTGCCTTAGCCAAAGTGAGCGTAAAATGACCCTTTCCGGTTCCGGCTTCAAGGATTTTCCCATAAAGAGGCTTCGCCTGCTCAAGGATAAAATCTCTTTCCTTACCTACATCGTAACCGAAACTTTTATATAGTGCTTCTCGCTCTAAGTATTTTTTGTGATTCTCTATAACTTCTTTATCCAATTCTGTTATTCCTAATCGTGCTCTTTAAACATCTTGTCTTGCGTGGGATCATTTTTCTTGATCCACTCCATAAGCATTGCCGCATGTTCTTTCTCTTCATTCATATTATGCGCAAGGAGCTTCTTTAATGATTCATCGTCCGTAGCATCTATTCTTTCCTGATAAAAATCAATTGCTTCAAGTTCCTCGCGTAAGGATTTTCTCGCTCTCTCCAAATCAACATGTTTAGGATCCATTTTTTCCAGTGGCTCAAAGAATGGCATTTCTTCTCCCTTCTTTTCTTAAATGCTTCTCCCCGGCATACCGAATTTTGAACCTACGTTCGGAGTATCTGCGGGTTTATACTTCCCGTTTTTGTAACCGTCTATTGCTTCTTTTACCGTCCCGGAAACTCCGGTAAATATGCTAATCCCTGCGGCTGCCAATACCTGATGCGCGTTGGGTCCAATGTTCCCGGTAAGGACTGCCTTAACTCCTTTGGATGCCACAAGCTGGCCTGATTGAATACCTGCCCCCCCTTGAAACTGAAGATTAGCATTCTCCTGCGCCTCAAAATTACCGGTATCAGTATTAAAAAAAATGAAATTCTGGCACCGACCGAAGCGGGAATCAACCTTAGAATCCAAAGTTCTGCCTTCTGAAGTAATACAGATCTTCATATTCACACCTTCTTTCTTAACGACAACTGCTGCTCTCGCCATGTTCACGGCAAGCTTCCAGCCTACCCAAGGCATTATTCATAAAATCATCGAGTGCCTTTTGTACGTTACCGGAATAACCAAACACCTGAACGCCTGCTTGGGCGAATTTGGCTTGTGCCCCCATTCCCATACCGCCAGCGATAACATGGGTTATCTTATACCTTAGGATCTCGTCAACCGCAATACACCCGCCTCCGCCATGTACAGCGGTATTCGGCACAATACGGGTACCTGTAATCTTCTTCTTGTCTTTATCAATATCCGCTAAGAAGAAAAATTTGCACTGGCCGAAATGAGTGCAGACATTACCATGCACGCCATTTTCATCTTCCAAAACGACTCCGACTCTCATATTTAATAGACTCCTTTCTTAACGAAGCTTTAATATAGCTACTTTTCCTCTGATATCTCGCGGCCAAAACAGCCAAATGCCTGCATACCTCTTTGCGCCCTCATCCAGCCGGGAAGCCCTGTAGCGTAAAAGCAATTACGCCGCCCCCTGCCTTTGCCTCTTGCGTAAAAAGAACCCTTCCCAGGCTGCTTTTCGGCCGCGCTTAAAGGTACAGCACAATAGCCTCTGCCTCCACCTGTCAGCGGACCTTGTCCTCTTGGTCCTGTTCCGTCAAAACCTGGCATCACTACCACCTCCTTTTATTGTTATTGAAAACCATTTCCATTAATAAGTAAAAAAATATAGGCTTACTTCTTGCCATTACATTTGTCACATAGGCCGTAAAATTGAATAACATGATTATTGATCCTAAAATTATACTTTTTCCCCAGGCCCTTTTCTGTCTGCTGTAAAAGCTCTATTTCTTCATCAATAAAGTCTGCATAATCAATCACCCTGTTACAACCGGTACAAACTAAATGATGGTGATGATGCGCTCCCCTGGGCCCTTCGGCTAACTCGTAGCGCGCCCTCCCATCGCCAAAATCAAACTTATAAACCATACCAAGGTTAGACAAAACATCTAATGTCCTGTAAATCGTAGTCAACCCGACATTAGGATACCTAGGATGCACCTTAATGTAGATATCCTCGGCGCTTAAGTGGCCTTCTGACTTAGATAGGAGATCCAGGATAGCCTCCCTGCCGGTAGTAAGCCTGTATCCGCATCCTCTAAACTTTCCGTGCCACCAACCCTGTCCTTGACAATTACCTCTGGGCATATTTAACCTAACTCCTTAATGAAAATGGTTTCCATTATTAATATACACTATACTAGCACTCTAGTCAAGTTTTATCTTGTTTTTTTTGAGTAGGGAAATTTAGAATCCCAGAAAGAATTTCTGGAAAAGATTGGTTCGAACTTTATCCTTCGCTACGCTCAGGACAAGTTTTTAAAAGAGCGCCGCCTCAATTTCTCGACGGAAGGCTCCTTCCGTCCCTTGTTTGAAGCAGCGCCCTATCCCTGTTGGCGGAGAGGCAGGGATTCGAACCCTGGGAACCTTGCGGCTCACGTGTTCTCCAGACACGCCCGTTCGACCGCTCCGGCACCTCTCCAAAATTTAAAACTATTATCAGCGTTTTTCTTGTCGTAAA
>JBAZNG010000048.1:0-8109 GCA_041649385.1 Candidatus Omnitrophota bacterium
CCAGTTCCAGGGATTTCTTATTTGCTTCATCCAGGATAAAAGACATTACCTTCTCGGCTAAAGCAACCGCTTCTTCGCTGTTGTAAGGGATGTTCAGGCGCAATAACAGGCTTGCCCAACCCATCACTCCCAACCCTACTTTGCGAGTAGCTTTGGTCGCTTTCTCGATTTCCGGCAAAGGGAATTTGTTCACATCAATCAGGTTATCCAGAAAATGCACAGCCAACCGGGTAACTTCCTTGAGCCTTGCCCAGTCAATTTCGCAACGGCCGCTGGTTTTTTTGCACATCTGGTCTAAATTTATCGAGCCCAGATCGCAGCTTTCATAAGGCAGCAACGGTTGTTCGCCGCAGGGGTTAGTGCTTTCAATAAGCCCTAATTTAGGAGTAGGATTATATTTGTTGATCTTATCAATAAATATAATGCCGGGTTCGCCATTCTTATGGGCCTGCTTGACGATCAGGTCAAACACTTCTTTGCTGCTGATCTTCTGCACGGATTTATGCGTATGCGGGTCGATCAAGTCATAATCCTCGCCCTTGCTTAAACATTGCATGAATTCATCGGTGATCGCGACGGAAATATTAAAATTAGTGATATGGTTATTGTTTTCTTTGCAGGTAATGAATTCCATAATATCCGGATGGTCAACGCGCAGGATACCCATATTCGCGCCGCGGCGCGTACCGCCCTGCTTGACCGCTTCGGTCGCCGCGTCATAAACGCGCATAAAAGAAATCGGGCCGCTAGCCACTCCTCCGGTAGTTTTTACTACCGCGTTCTTCGGCCGCAGGCGGGAAAAATTAAAACCCGTGCCGCCGCCGGATTTATGGATCAGGCTGGTTACTTTTAAAGTCTCAAAGATTGATTCCATGGAATCATTGATCGGCAAAGTAAAGCAGGCGGAAAGCTGCCCCAGTTCTTTACCTGCATTCATCAAACATGGCGAATTAGGCAGGAATTCCAAATTGGTCATGATCTTAAAGAACGCGTCCTGCAAATTCTTTACTTCCTGCTCGTTCTTGCCATAAAGGGTGTCTGCGGAAGCGATTGCCCGGGCAACGCGGGTAAACATCTCTTCAGGGGTTTCAATAGTCTTGCCCTCTTCATCTTTTCTTAGATACCTGCGTTCCAGGACTTTCACTGCGTTGGGGGATAATCTTAACTCCATTCGTTCACCTCTAGAATAATAGTGGAAGGATTAATTCTTAACTAACTATGGGCAAGTATAACAAAAGCGGCATTGCTTGTCAACAAAAAAAATTACAAGATATAGTGTAAATATATCTTGTAATATACAACTAGTAGTATCAAGGCGCTTATTTATTTTTTAAGCTGCTGCAGGATTCCCTGACCACTAACTCCGCCGGAAGCAGTATTTTTTTCGGGGCGCTGCCTTTAGTGCTCATCAGCCGGTTAAGTTCTTTGACGCTTTCCTCAGCCATCCTGATCAAGGGTTGGCGCACTGTAGATAGTGCTACCGGCCCATAAAGTCCTGAAGGGTTATCATCAAAACCAATGATCGATAAATCCCGCGGGATATCCTTGCCCATCTCGCGGGCAACCGCCATTACTTCCAGCGCCATAGAATCAGAAGCAACAAAGACTGCCGTTGCCGGCTCAGCCATTTTGATCAATTTTTCCGCGGCACTCCTGGCTTGCCCGCGGGAATAATCTGTATAAAGGATACAATCTTCGCTGATCTTTATATTGTTTTTCTCCAGCGCCCGCTTATAACCTTCCAGGCGTTTTGCCGCAGCCTGTGTCGTAACATCACCAGTGATGTGCGCTATTTTCTTATGCCCCAAACCGATCAGATAATCTACGGCGTTCTCCGCGCCTCCGGCATTATCCACGGCAATACAAGAGACACTCAGGTCCTCAAGATAATAATTGATCACTACGCAGGGTATATTTTTGTTTAAGGCGTCCTCTAACTGCGGCCGGTTGCCGATAATATCCGAAAAAATTATCCCCCCTACTCCCCTCAAATTAAGCGGCGTGCGCGTATCTGTTAAATGCAACAAAAGGTCTAACTTCAGGGCTTCGCAAAGCGTACCTACGCCGCGGATAACCTCCAGCCCGTAAAATGAATAGAACACGCCTTCATAACGCGGAATAACCAAAGCAACCACATTACTCTTGCCTGTGGCCAGCCTCTGGGCAAAGATGGAAGGCTGGAATTTAAGATCCTTGACCACGCTCATTACTTTGGTGCGGTTCCTCTCTTTAACCGTGCCTACTTTATTGATCACGCGGGAGACAGTAGTAATGGAAACGCCGCTTTCACGGGCTACATCTTCAATGGAAACACTTTTGGAGGGGATTTTCTTAGTGCGCGTCATTTTTAGGTATTACAAAGCTTATTTAACGCCGTCGTCTATTTTTAACGGCTTAATTTCTTTTCTTATGTCGCAGGCGGAAATATCATTCCTGGACTGGATCACGGTGATCGTACCGATATTCTGGCCATCGCGGTAAACATTGAAGCTATCCCCAATCTTGATGCCAGCGTTTAGGCCTGCGTCAATAACAACAAACCTGCTCTCCTGGTTGACCGCCAGGATCTTGCCTATGTAAGTGGACTCGGCGTCTTTGCCTCTCTTGTCACCTATCGCTGAATGCACGACAATAGCGGGAAGTTCGACAGATTCCCTGGACTTACTGTCTAAAGCGGGCGTGGCTGTCTTACTCCCGCGGCCTAATTCTACCTTGCCCTTGAGCGAATCGATCTGCGAGATCCTGTCTGAAAGCATCACTTCCATTTCAGACAACCTTCTATCCACGGCAGCCTTACTTTCCTGAAGCTCCTGCACTCTTCTATCCAGGATGATCTTGCGGCTGTTCAGGCTCTTTAACTGGCGGCTTAAAAGGTCATTCTCGTTCTTGAAAACACGGAAACTTTCCTGGATCCTTGACTTATCGTTACGCTCGCGCACTACTTCCTGCGCCATACTATCTAAAAGCTTCTGGTTATAATCCAGCTGCCGCAGCAGGTCCTGTTTCTCATTGCGCAGGCTGTTTATATCCAGTTGAAGCACGCTTCTTTCACGCTGCAAAGCTTCATTATTGATCTTAAGCGTCTTTAGGTTGCTGCGGATATCCAGTAACTGCAGCTCCATCTCATTCTTCGCCTTAAGTATGTTTGCCCAATAAGGATCGGAGTTAGGCGCAAGCTCCAGCTTGGCAACAGCCGTTTTCTGTTGCGCCGCGGACTTGGCCTTAAGTTTAACAACTAATTCTTCCCTGACCTTATTTACTGCGTCAAAACGTTTCTGCAGGTCATTGCGTTCATCAGTCAGCTTGCCTAAATCATCCTGTAGGGATTTGATCCTGTTCTGGTTAGCTTTTAATTCATCTTCCAGCTTACTGACTTTGCCGTTTAACGACGTATTCTCGGTCTTTAAGTCTTCCATCTCCCGCAAGAGCATCTGTTTTGAATTCTGCGCCTGCGCGAAAAGAAAAAGACAGAACAAAACCAGGCCCGCCAGACCGATAATAATAAATTTTGTTTTTTGTTCCATAATCCCCCCTGTCATATTTGGGCGAATACTCTTTCAAGTACAAGACTGGCCGCACCCATAGCCACGGCATTTTCCCTTAATTGGGAATAACAAATCTTTAAGTCGCGAGCGACTTCCCTGAAAGACCAATCTGAAACGGTTGTCCTGATCTTATTGATAAAATCTTCCCCTGCTTCCTCAAAGCCGCCGCCGATCACGACCACCTGCGGGTTAAGCAGGTTAGCAAGGTAAGCGACCTTAATCCCGAGTTTCTTGGCAGCCGTCTCAAGAGCAGATACAGCTACTTGATTCTTTGAACGCGCAGCGATAAAAATACTTTTTAAGTCCAGATGCTCAATACTGTCTAAAGTAATCTTCAGGAACTCATCAGCTTTTTCCTTATCCTTAAGCAGCTGGGCTTTTACATCATCAACGATACCCAGGTCTATCTCCCAACGCTTGAGAAAACAGGGAGCCCCTGCCGTACAACTGAAAAGATCCTGTTCCTTAAAATTATATATGGATAACTCGCCGGCATATCCGGCTGACCCGCGGTAGATCTCTCCGTTAAGCATGATCCCGCAGCCTACACCGGAAAACATATAAAGGACGTTTTTATACCCCTGCTCCAGGTCCAGCCAATGCTCTCCGAAACAAGCACTGGTAGCGTCATTCTCGATCAGTGTCGGAAGATTGAACTCTTTTTCCATGATGTTTTTAAGCGGCAGGTCCACAGAAGCATAAGCGTAATAATGATCCATCTTCTGCGGCCAGTGGATAGTGGAATCCTTCTTGTTGATTAACCCGGCAATGCCCACGCCTATGCCTTTGATATTCTCTGCGTAAACTTTTGACCTTCTTAATATCTCGCGCACAATATCCAGCAGGCATTCAGAAACATCTTTGACGCAAATCTGCGGCCGGGTCACCTGGGTTTTGGTGATAATGTTGCCCTTAAGGTCAACCAGAAGCCCGACCATATTCGTCAGGTTCAACCCCACTCCGATAGCGTATCCGGCGCGCGGGTTAAGATCCAAAAGCACGGGCCTGCGCCCGCCTTCAGAGACATCCAGTTCCTTTTCATAAACTAAATTACGTTTAATAAAATCATCAACGTAATTGGAGATAGTTACCGCGTTTGTCCCCATAGCCATGGATATATCCGGCCGGCTGATCGGGCCGCGTTTCCTCAATATATCAATGATTTCAATGTTGCGTTTCTCTTTCTCCGTAAAATCTTCTTTTTGCAGGTCTAAAGAATGCATTAAGCCATATGCCTTTCTGGAAAATCAGAAAAAAACAAAAAATCTCAATTTATTTATACTACTAAAAAAAGTATAAGTCAAGTATTTTTAAGAATTAAGGTAAATTCCGGCAGGCAAAAAAGCTTAACGCACATCCAGCAGGTCAAAGGAACGTCCAATGACGCCAGTAGGCGAAACTACCACCAAACTAACTTCTTTGGTGCCCGCGTCAGAATAAGTTGTCTGGAAATTCCCTTCACTGGCCACAACAAGCGCAGAACCCGTATTGCCTGACCAGAGGTATTGCAAGTCAACCTGCAGGCATCCGCTTTGCGGCAGGTAACTGTTTGAAGACAAAGTGATTTTCTGCCCTTTATCCAGGATATAATCCGAAGAGCTAAGTTCTGTTTTAGAGTTATCCAAAGTGCCCTTATCCGGCTCCTGAGAAGACAATTCCAGGAATGTTTTAAGGTTATAATCCAGGGGCTTGGCTTCTTCAATCTCCTTGAGCCTTATGTTGGTAAGCTTGACGAGCTCAGGGAATTTATCCTGCGCCTTGCTTAAAAGCAGGTTATACAACTCTTTGGCCTTTGTGTTATCCCCCTGCCATTGCAAAAGCAAACCTTCCTGATACAAAGCAGATAGCGTATACACGCTGACTGTGTCCAGGGAGACCAACTGGTCAAAATAGCTCTTACTTGCGGCCATATCCCCAAGCACGTACATATTGATCAAGCCAAGCTTATAAAGCACTTCTTCATAATGGCTTGATTTAGGATAATCTTTGGCGATTTGCGCGTAAAAAACAGCAGCCTCCCTATATGCCTTGGCTTTCTCTAAATTGAAGCCGCGCAAATAGATTAGCTCCTGGCTAAAAATATCCTTTAAACCAAGTTGATCAACCGCTTTAAATACCTTCTCCGCATAAAGCATATCATTCGGAGCCCCTGGCTTATATACGAATAGGCCGGCGATCTCAAGCATCTCCTTGGCCAGTTGCTCTTTAGGCAAGGATTGCGTGATCCTTGCGATATAAATATCATAAACACTCTCGGATAAACTTAAATTACCGTCTTTATAGAAATCCGCGGCTATGCCTTTTAAGTCAGCATCCTTGGTCTCCTGCGTTACGATCTTATCCACGTAGAGCTTATAAGCCTGCCTGGCCTTGAGTTTCTCGCCGTAAGCCATTAACTTATCGGCTATTACCTTGATCGCCTGGGGGTCCTTAACAGCCGGCGCGCACTCTGACAAAGCCCTGGAAAGGTCTTCTAGAGATTGCTCGGCGAAAGCATCCTGCTGATCCTGATGGAACTGCCATAAAAGCAACAGGCCTTTTAATTGCACGGCTTCACCGCAAGGAGAACCTGAAACCGCTTTATTAGCCGAATCCACGATCTGTTCACGGTAAGTATTTCCTTGGGAAAAATATTCATCCCAGGATTGATTTTCTTCCAGGTATTTAAGCTGGTCAAAACGCGCCAGGGCTTTATAATAATCGAGGCATGGGGCAAGGGCTTTGGATTTATTTTTATATGCGTCCAGGAAATCAAATAACTGCCCATAACGGTTATCCTTATAATAATCACTCTTTAATGCTTCGCACGCCGTACAGCCGGCCGCGGAAGTATCAAGCGCGATCTGCCCTTCTATATCCGCGGGCGCAGAAACCGGCGCCTGATCAAGCGCCAGCGCAGAAGTATAAATCAAAGTGACCATTGTAATTACTAACACGCCCTTTAACCTGGCTGGCATAATCATCCTCCCTTTAATTCTAGACCGTTTCTAAATATCACGTTGGGCACTATGGGGTTACGATAGAACTGTCCCCCCCAACACAGCTTTCATATTCCTTAAAGTATACTGAAACAAAAAATTACTTTGGGGACAGTTCTAACAAAACTAATTCGCATTACTATAGTTAGATAGAAACGGTCTGGCTATATGTTAGAAAAATTTATTTCTTCTTGCCTGGCCTTTTATCTGATTTCTTTATGACCGGGTTTTTCCAGAATTCCTTGATCACATAATAGGCCTTGCGTGGAATGCGCTTATTCAGGCCATTCTCCAATTCTTCGCTTAAAGCGACAATGCCGAACCACTCTTCGTTCATGTTCTTATTGCCTTCGGCGCGGATGTCAAAATAATAACTGCCATTGGACCAGTTGGAAACAGTATCATGGTTTTTCCAGCCATCCGGATTATCCTGCTCATGTTTCCACCATTCATCCGTCCATTCAAATATCGCCCCGCCCAGGGCATTACCCTGGCCTTCTTTGTTATTCGCTAAATTCTCATAGATCTGCCGCCACTGCGATTCCAGAAAATATGCCTGCATATTCTGGTCTTCCTTTTTAAGATAAGCGTCATAGGCGTCAGCGCCGAACTCCGCCAACAAAACCGGCTTATCAAAAGTCATGCGCACGGATTTAAATAAGTTGCCGAATGTTTTGCCGCGGTAAATGATGCAAGCGATCAAATCTACATCCTGGGTGTACTTATTGGCCGAATCCAATCCGATCAATTCGCCGTTACCCAGGGCTACCGGATGTTCTTTATCGATCTTATGTATTTCTTTGGAGATATCGTTAATGAACGAATAATATATCCTCGCCTTGGCCTGTTTTTGTTTCTGCGGGTCAGTTTCTTTATCCGCCTCGTCATCCGGCCAGGGGTTAACCCGCCCTAAACAGGAATAATTATTCTCATTGCCTAAAACCCACATCAATATCCCAGGTTCGTTTTTGTAAAGCTCTACCATCTTCAGCACATCAGCCTTTATCCGCTCCTGGAATTTTTTATCCCCGTAAAAAGGGCAAGGATATTCCCAGAACCCCAGCCAATCCCCCATGATCGTACGTATACCGTATAACTGATAAAGGTCATTGATCACTTTCTTTACGTTATCGGAATTCTCATGCGCCTGATAAAGACGAATGGTATTTATGCCCATTGCCTTCATCAGCTTGCCGTCTTCGATCCACGGCTTGGCAGGGTCAGCCCACCAGTCATATTCATGGTTAAACCCTATTGGCACGGGGTTATAACAGACACCCTTCACGATATATGGCTTACCGCTGACGATCAGCTGGTAATGGCTATTCTTCAGCTTCTGGATATAGACCGCGGCTTTGGGCTTACATCCGGAAAGTGAAAACAAGAATACAATACAGGCCGCAAAGGCAAATATCTTGCGGCCTGCATTGTTCAAAGATATGTTCTTCTTATTCAAACTTGATCTCATCCAGATAGAAAGTAGCTCCTTCAGGATTATTGTCAATGTTCGTGCTCCAGGCAAAACCACCGATTATATAGGACATGTCTTTGCCTTTTAGATCAATGGTATACTGGGTCCATTCCTT
>JBAZNG010000049.1:0-7881 GCA_041649385.1 Candidatus Omnitrophota bacterium
CCCTAAACAGGAATAATTATTCTCATTGCCTAAAACCCACATCAATATCCCAGGTTCATTTTTGTAAAGCTCTACCATCTTCAGCACATCAGCCTTTATCCGCTCCTGGAATTTCTTATCCCCGTAAAAAGGGCAAGGATATTCCCAGAACCCCAGCCAATCCCCCATGATCGTGCGTATACCGTATAACTGATAAAGGTCATTTATCACTTTCTTTACGTTATCGGAATTCTCATGCGCCTGATAAAGACGAATGGTATTTACGCCCATTGCCTTCATCAGCTTGCCGTCTTCGATCCACGGCTTGGCAGGGTCAGCCCACCAGTCATATTCATGGTTAGACCCTATTGGCACGGGGTTATAACAGACACCCTTCACGATATATGGCTTACCGCTGACGATCAGCCGGTAATGGTTGTTCTTCAGCTTCTGGATATAGACCGCGGCTTTGGGTTTACATCCGGAAAGCGAAAACAAAAATGCAATACAGGCCGCAAAAACAAATATCTTGCGGCCTGTATTGTTCAGAGATATGTTCTTCTTATTCAAACTTGATCTCATCCAGATAGAAAGTAGCTCCTTCAGGATTATTGTCAATGTTCGTGCTCCAGGCAAAACCACCGATTATATAGGACATGTCTTTGCCTTTTAAGTCAATGGTATACTGGGTCCATTCCTTATTCAAGATCACCGGCCCGATAGTCGAGCTGTCGGAATCAGAGAACTCGCCCATTATCCCGCCGACCTTGAACTCTTCAATGCGCTCGCCGCCTTTTGCGCCGCGCGCCCAGAAGGTCAGTTTAATGGCTTTAGAAAGGTCAAACCCCGCATCAACCGTTCCCCAGTTGTTTGCCGGGTTCTGCCAGAAGATACCTGCCCAGCGTGCGCCTTGAGTGGCTTTGCCGCTGTAAACGATCTTAACGCAGGTATCGCCTAAATACGGGTCTTCCTTGGATGCGCCATCATATTTTATATCGCCGTAATCGCCCATCCAGCCGGAAGGGATAAAATGGTTGGTGGCTGAAGAACGGTCGGTATAAATATTGAACGGCATAGCTTCCTGCTTCTTTGATTCAGGCTTCAGCGTAGCATCTGTCTCAAACTTGATATCATCAAAGTAGAATGTGGCTCCTTCGGGATTAAGATCCGCGGTAGTTGTCCATCCAAAAGCGCCATTAACATAAGAAAGGTCTTTGCCAACCAGATTGACCGTGTACTGTTTCCAGGTATCGGTTAATTCAATAGGGCCTATCTCCACGGAAACTGAATCCGGATAAGTACCCTTGATACCACCGACCATGATCTTCTGCAGGACTTCGCCGCCTTTTGCGCCGCGCGCCCAGAAGGTCAGTTTGTTCATGCCGGTAAGGTCAAAACCGCCTTTTTTGTTTCCCCAGTTATTAGAAGGATTCTGCCAGTAAGCTCCGGCCCAACCCTGGTTCTGCGCCTTCTTGGCGCTGTAAACAAACTGGATACTGCTTGTGCCGCCATGCGGATTATCCGCGGACTGGTCATTGATCTTAATGTCGCCGTAATCGCCCATCCAGCCGGAAGGAATATAGTGGTTGTCTTTAGCATTCCTATCGCTATAGATCACGAATTCCTTGGCCGCGGCCTTTTCTTCGGCCAAAGCTATGACCGGCAAGCTTAAACCTAAGATTAACGCTAGTGTTAATAACTTTTTCATACACACCTCCCTTTATAATATATAAATTACCTCTTTATACCTCTCTACGCAAGTAAAAATTTATCCGCTTACCTGCCTCCTTTCCCTGCCTTCATTTGCTCCAGATCTTCTTATACATATCATAAGATTTGCGTAATTGCCTCAGGAAAGGGCTCTGTTTGCCGTCACCCTGTGAAGCCATACCCAGCCATTCTTCATGCATAAACCCATCGGGGAAAGGCCCGCTCCATAAACCTTTAGTGTCGTGGATAGCCGGTTCATATGCCTTCCACCATTCATCCAGCCATTCAAAAACTACTCCGCCTAAAGCATTGCCCTGGCCGTTTGAGAAAGCCATATTATTCTGTATATCTTCCCAGGAACCCTGGTGGTATTCTGCCTGCAGGACTTCCGCCTGATCAGCGGTTTTGCCTTCAGCGTAAGACGGGCAGCCGAATTCCGTGATGAACGCCGGCTTTCCGGATTCTTCTTTTACCTGCCGCCAGAAAGCGCCAAACCCGTATTCGCCGCGGTAGGCGTTAGTGCCGAAAATATCTATATCCGGTGTATTTTTGCCGAATTTATCCAGGAATAATATATCGCCGCTGCAGATAGCCACAGGATGTTCCGGGTCTATGGATTTGATCATTTTGGCTACTTCATTGGCGAACTGGAAAAAAGCCACAGGCTCTTCATTGGCGTTACAGGCATAACCGTAAACATTCTCATTGCCCAGAAGCCAGAACAATACATACGGCTCATCTTTAAATTCCATAACCATCTTTTTGACCGACTCCATCATATTCTTTTTATGTTCCGGGTTCTTATAATCCGTGCCCGGGTTCCAGCTAGCGCCCGAACCAATGGCGTATTTGCCCAGGAAATCACCGACGATTACGCGTATACCGTAAGTATTATAAAGATCGCGCATAAGCTCTTTGTTGATCTTGGCAGGATGATGGTACAGGCGGATCGTATTAACACCCATATCCTGCATCAGTTTGAAATCCCCCACGCTGGGCTCATCAGCATCCTGGATATTATTCTTGTTCTTATCCACGAAAGCGTCATACGGGCCGTCTATTTTACCGTTCTTATTGAAATCTTCCTCCATCCAGTTGCCCAATGTGCCTTCATCCGGAGATTGGCCGACTTTGGTGGGAGCGTAAGTTATGCCTTTAATAATGTAAGGCGTGCCTTCAACAAGCAACTGCCAATCGCCGCCAGCATATTGCACAAGGCGCACTTTGCCTTTGCCGACTTTCTTTTTAATGGCTGCGCCTTCCTGGATTGTCTTGCCCTGGGCCTGGTCAGCTAAAGAAACCTTGACGAATTTCCCGGGATTAGCGATCGCGGTATCATTGGCTATATCGTTATCGTAACCATTGATGATATTGACTTGCGCGCCCTCAAGCTTGTACCCTAATTGCGGGTTGCGCATCAAAAGATAATTTATCTTGGCGATCGCAGCCTGCCCGACATACCATGGCGTATGCCAGTATGTCCAGCCGTAACTTCCCGGGAAATGCACGACGATCGCGTAATAACATTTTATCGCCTGGGTGATCAGGCCGGCTTTCTCCAGGATCAACCCTGTGCCGAACAACTTCACCCCCTGCGGTTCATTACTGGTAGCCCATTTCAAGAATGCCGCTTCCATGTCCGGGCAATAAAGAAAATCCCACAGGTCGCCCTCTAAACGTTTCTCTTTTAAAGCTTTTTTAAGTTCCGGGTTGCGGCGCACGCTGCTGGTATTCGGGTATATGCCTTCTCCCACAGCCGCCATCAGGCCCGCCTGGTCAGTGATCAGATACTGGTAATCCTTTGTGCCGATATTCTTGAACTCGCCGTATTTTGAGTAATCTACAACATCTTCGGTACCCGGGTCAAAGAGAACGACTTTCGTAGGCAGCTGGCTTACTTTCTTCTTCTGCTCAACTTCAATAGAGCCTGTTTCTATCTTCTTGATGCTTTGTTCAGAGGCGAGCTTGATCGACCAGAACCAGCCGCGGGGATCCCAGGCCTGGCCAAAAGAATATTTGTTGATGATCAATTGGAAGATCTTTTTGGCTTCCGGAAGTTTTTCCTGGCGCATCAGGCTTTCCGCCTGAATAAAATAACAGGTCGCCACATCATTAAGCGCCTGCACAGCTTCAATCTCTTTTTTGCTTTTAGGCAAAGCGGTCAAAGAAGCCTGCTCTTTATCCGCCTGGGCGCTATAGAGGTCAATGCACTCCTGCGTATATTTCTGGGTAGCTTCCAGGTCCTTCTTGCCATGGGCAAGCCAGGCTTTCGTGGTCAGCTCTCCTGAAGAAGGCTTTTCCGCGGCAAAACAGATAGCCGCGATAAAACTAAATAAGATTATCAGTGCTAAATTCTTGCGCATTATCCTACCAAAGCCCCCTGGGTTACCCCTTTGACAATATACTTCTGCATAAGCAGATAAATGATAATAATAGGTAAAGCGGTGATCGTAAGGCCTGCCATCAATAAAGGATAGTTGGTGACAAACTCACCCTGGAAACTCTGCAAAGCCACCTGCAGAGGCATATACTTGCGGTTATCAAAAATGATCAAAGCCAGGATATATTCATTCCATACGGTCAGGGCGTTTAACACGATAACGACTGCCAAAACAGGTTTGGCTAAAGGCAACGCTACATGAAACCATATCCCCAGCTTTGAGCAGCCATCAATGCGCGCGGCATCCTCAAGCTCTTTAGGCATCTTGTCAAAAAATGTTTTCAGTAAGAATATGCTTGTGGAAAGCCCGACGTTGATCATGCATAAAATATAACCAAAAGGGGTATTCCTTAAATGCAGTTTATTCAGCAAGACATACAACGCCACAAAACTTCCCGGTATGGGGATCATCATCGCGGCCATGAACATGACAAATAAAACCTTGCTGCCCGGGAAACGCAGGCGGCTGAAAGCGTAAGCAGCCATAGAAGAGATCATCACGATACCGAATACCACAGATACCGTATAAATCATACTGTTCAAGAAATTGCGGCCAAAACCGCCTTCCCTCCATGCCTGGACATAATTCTCAAAACGGAACTGGTGCGGTATCAGCGAGATATCCTTAAAGATCATATCCTGGGTCTTTAAGCTGGAAATAACCATCCAGATCAAAGGATAGAGGCAGGTGATTGCTACGCTGATCAGGAATATATGGATTATCGTGTTGGTCAGGACTTTTTTGGTCTTGTAATATACTGTTCCCTTCATCTTTTCTCCCTAGGGGTTGTTCCCTGTCTCTCCTTGGAAAAACGGTATTGGATAAATGAGATCGCGACCAAAACCATCCCGAATGTTATGCCCTGCGCGCAGGCGTAGCCAAAACGCGATGAACCGCGCATAGAAGCCAGGATCCTTAAAACGGGCACAGAAGTATGCCCGGCGAATTCGCCGCCAACAAGGCTGACGATAAGAACGAATACCTGCATCGTACCCAGCACCGTAAGTATGGCTACCACCACAACAACCGGAATCATTAAGGGAATGGTGATCTTCTTAAATGACTGCCAGGCATTCGCTCCGTCCACGCGCGCAGCTTCGTAAAGTTCGCGCGGGATAGTCTGCAGGCCTGCCAGGAATATCAAAAATCCCCAGCCAAAACCTTTCCAGCAGTGCACAAGCGCCACGGTAGTCAAAGCTGTCTGCGGGTCGGAAAGCCAATTATGCATTAACTGCGGCAGGCCGATCCCGGCAAACATACGGTTAATAATATTAGCTCCGTCAATATCATTAATGATAAAACGCCAGACCATACCCACAACCACCTCTGAAAGCACCGGCGGGATAAAAAACACCACGCGGTAGAAATTCTTCATGCGTATTTCGCGGTCGCAGGCCCAGGCAAGCATGAAAGCCAGGATATTCTGCAAAGTAAGCGCGATGAGGGTGATATAGGTGGCATTCCACATCGCCTGCCACCAGGACTTGTCCTGCAAGAAGATTTCTTTGAAATTAGCCAGGCCGACGAATGTCTTGGTAAATGATATACCGTCCCATTCAAACATGCCTAATTGAAAAACCCAGATAAAAGGAATGATATAGAAGATGGAGAAGATCGTAACTGCCGGGGCGACAAAAACGTAATTTTCTAAAGTATCCCTTAATTTCATTTCGCTCTCTTTTTAGCCAACTCGCGTTCTTTTATTTTCTGCACGTCCGAAGCTACCTGCTCCGGGGTTTTCTCGCCGATAATAATCGATTGCAACCCCCTGTCCCATGCCTCAATGACCGCAGAAAACTCCGACACGCCCCAGACATTAGGATGCGTGGCGTAATCCATACCCCTGGAGAACTGCGCTAAGATAGCAGGAATTTTAGACAAGCTATTTTTGTTCGCCGGAAGATTATTAGTTGCCTGGGACAAATACGCCTGCTGGTCCTGGTCAGTAAGCCAATCCAGGAATTTAACAGCTTCTTCCTTGTTCTTTGAGCGCGCGTTGACCATGAATGACGACCCTGCGCCTCCCCAGATAGCTATCGGGTATCTTCCGGGAACTTCCGGAGGAAGCATCGCGCCATACTCCAAACCGGGGTTCATCCCTTTGTAAACATTCACGCACCAGGAACCGTTAAAAGCAAATACCGCTTTTTCATTGGCGAACAACTGCTCGGCGGATTTATTGATCATCGTCACCACGCCGTTAGCCAGAACGCCTGATTCTTTCATCTGTTTGAACAGATAAAGCACCTTGATCCAGTCCGGGTCAGTGTAAGGCACATCCCCCCTGATCGTAGCAAGCACCTTATCTTTACCCATAATATTGAAAGCGTAGTTATTGGCAAAACAATCCACCATCCAGACCTCTCCCCATCCGGACACCAGCCCTTGCATCCCGGCATCCTTGATCTTTTTACCTATATCAAGAAAATCCTGGAAGTTGCGCGGCGGCTGCGCAGGATTTAATCCCAGCTGTTTGAACAGTTTCTTGTTGTAGACCATCTGGATGGTCATGATATCTATAGGCACTCCATAAACTCCGGGTTTAATGCCATAGCTGTTGCCGGCGCCAAATTCATTCACGGCTAAAGCTTTGGAGAAGAACCTGTTCTTCCAGGCGGAATTATTCGCCTCCATATATGAAGTAATGTCAAGGATGTGGCCTGCCCTGATAAAGGAGCCGAAATCCCTTTTCTCACCCAGTATGCCGAAGATATCCGGCAGGTTAACGCCTTGCGCCGCAGCGCGGATCTTCTGCGAATAAGCGTCGGAAGGCGCATACAGCTCAAAATTAACTTTAACTCCTGTTAATGTCTCGTATTTTGCGGCAAGTTCCTGGAAGGCGCTGTCCCTATCTGTCATCCAGTGCCATATATCAATGGTAGGTTTAGAATCAATACTTTTTGAGGAACATCCGGTGAGGGTAAACAACAAAATTGCAGCAATGGCTATGTTCTTACACAACATCCTTATACTCCTTGCCCACAAAGGGCACACCCCTTGCCTGCCGGAAGGCAGGCGCGCAATTCCTTATAAGCGCGGAGTGTTCCGTTTTAATAAGAAATTTTCCCGTTGGGATTGAATAAAAGACGCAATGTTAAAATTTAACATATTTTAGCCAACCGGTCAAGGTTTTTTGTGAGTTAAATCAAGAACGCAATAAACGTGAAATACCCATAAGATCAGCTTTATCCAAAGCAACTCCAGCGCGGTAGTTGCCTCCTGGCTCAAGCCTTGACCAGGCGACCTCACCCCTGGTATATAAAGGCTCTGCCGAGCCGGAGATATCCAGCCATATCTCTAAAGCCGAGTGTGGTTTAAGTTCCTGGCCGGTAGACAACCCTAAACCTTTGGCGCTGATATCCAAAGTCTGCGCCAGGCCTTCCTTGCCGTTATCCAGGTTGATAAAACGCGCGGGCATGCGCCTGTCAAACCTTTCAAATACCCTGGAATCAAGCGCGTCTTTACTTCCTGTTTGCGGCTGCGGCGTGGTTTCCTGCGCCTGGCCCGGCCACCATTTATTCATCATCTCCACCTGGCAATGCTTATTGATAAAATTGTATATCTTGTCCTTATCCACATCCTTTAATTTGCTAAAATAAAGGCCGTAATGGTTTATGCCATCTATGGCCCGTCTCCAGACAACCCATACTTCAGCGTCAAAGGAAAAGTCATCAGTAAGGCTTAAATGTATCTTAAATGAGGTATCTTCGGGCAGTTTCAGCCCTAAAACAACGCTCATCCCTTTATAATT
>JBAZNG010000050.1:0-7873 GCA_041649385.1 Candidatus Omnitrophota bacterium
AAAACGTAATTTTGGCTGCGCCCATCCTGAAGGTTACCGTAAGGCATTACGGCTTATGCATCTGGCAGAGGAATTTGGCCTGCCCATCGTGATCTTTATTGATACCCCCGGAGCTTACCCGGGTATAGGCGCTGAAGAGCGCGGCCAGTCTCAGGCAATCGCCACTAACCTTATGGAAATGGCCAGGGTTTCTGTGCCGATCATCTCTATTGTGATCGGAGAAGGCGGTTCAGGAGGAGCCCTGGGCGTGGGGGTTGCCGACAGGGTAATGGTCATGGAAAATTCTTATTATTCTGTTATTTCTCCAGAAGGATGCGCAGCTATTCTCTGGAAGGACGGCTCAAAAGCTCCCCAGGCTGCGGAAGTTTTGAAACTTACCGGCCCGGACCTGCTTAAGATGGGCATTATTGATGAAGTAATCCCCGAGCCATTGGGCGGAGCTCACCGTGACCCGGAAAAAATAGCGCAAACCGTCAAAGAAACTATCCTTAGAAACCTTAAGGCGCTGGAAACTTTAGATAAGGAAGAATTGCTTAAAATAAGGTATAAGAAGTTCCGCAGCATGGGTGTTACCGGATGATCGAGCAGGAATTCCTCTTATTAGGTTTATTGCGGCAAAGCCCCAAACATGGCTACGATGTAAAAGTCAAGATCCGCGAGATCCTCAGCCATTTCGCCGGTGTAGATATAAAATCCATATACTATCCCTTGAATATACTTGAGAAAAAAGGCCTGCTTACTAAGCGCGCGGCCAAGACTGGCAGGCGGCCGGAGCGTTATATATATTGCCTGACGGATAAAGGAAAGCAGCGCTTCGACCAGTTGCTGAATAAGAGTTTCCTGGACTTGCGCCGCCCTCAATTCAGCCTGGACTTAAGTTTGTATTTTTTAGATTACCTGAAACCATCTTCAAGCAGGAGGCGGCTGGCTGCGCGGCTAAAGATCCTTGGCAAGATCTCCCGGAGCATGGAGGAAGTGCTTAAGTCAAAACAGCTGAAATCCTCTCTGGCTATTCAGCGCATCCTGGAGCACAATCTTTGCCTGATCAAGGCAGAAAGCAGCTTCATTAATACCCTCCTTAAATCCATCTAACTTGCTATAAATCCAGACCGTTTCTATTTATCCTTTTGGCGGGCATTAGGTTACGATAGAACTGTCCCCATTGTAGTTCAGCGCAAAAAGTAATTTGTTAGAAAACAGAAGATCCTGCGTCAATTGAAGCAGGAGGAACGAAATGGGCAGAGGCTTGAGAATTTATTATAATAGCGTAGCTTATCACATATGCACCCGAGGAAATAATAAGCAAAAGATTCTTAGTAAAGATGAAGATAAGCAAGCTTTTCTTGAGACACTAGCAAAATATCGAGAAAGGTTAAAATTTAAGTTATATGCTTTTGTGATTATGCCAAACCACGTACATTTATTAATTCAAACACAGGGGAAAGTTAATATCTCTAAGATAATGCAGGCAATAATGCTATCCTATAGTCAGAAATTCCGTAATAAATATGATTATACAGGTTACGTCTGGCAGGGGAGATTTAAAAGCAGCGTTTTAGAAAGCGATCAATACGTCAAAACGTGCATTAATTATATTCATAATAATCCCATTAGGGCAGAGTTGGTTAAAAACATTAAGGATTATCAGTTTAGCAGCCACCATTTCTATCATTCCGGTATTAACCCGATAAGCAGTTTAATTGATGTAGATAGGTTTGAAAGTTGCTAAAGATATTTTATCTTGGGGACAGTTCTATCACAAGTTGTTGGAGTAGTAGGAGTTGGATAGAAACGGTCTGGATTTAACAGGGGTGAAAGCTGTTGAAAATGCTTAACTTACAGTTATCGCCATTCCCGCCAGCAATAAATAACGAAAATTACGACAAAACCATCCCTTAAAGATGTATCTTTTTCCTAAGAAGATTTCCCGACGATAAAATCCAATATTTTACTTGACAAAAGATACTATATCGTATAATATTTGCTATAGCATTATATCACTTGCTATAACTTACTATAAGTAATTTTCTTTCCTAATCAAAAGGAGGTCCACGGATGGCCAAATTATTGATCTCACCTGCCGATATCAGCAAAAAATACAATATCTCTTACCAGACAGTGAACTACTATACTAACCTTGGCTTGCTTACGGTCAAGCGACGCGACGGTAATAACCGGCTTTATAACTCCCGGGAAGTAAGCGCCGGCTTAAGCAGGATCACCAAACTTAAGAGCCAGGGTTATTCCTTGCGGCTTATTCGGGGGATAATCAGGAAAGAAATATGAGTTATTATTCCAGTTTAGGTTTAACTAAAGAGCCATTCTCCAACAGCCCGGATCCGGAGTTTTTCTATGAATCCACCGAGCATAAAGCGGCGTTGATGCGCTTATTGGTGGAGATCAGGCTGCGCAGGGGCTTAAGCGTTATCCTTGGGGATGTAGGTGTTGGCAAGACCACTTTGTCGCGTAAATTATTCCAGATGCTCAAAGAGCGTTCCGATATACTTTTTTATATGATCATGGACCCTACCGCAGGAAGCGACGAACTTTTTTTAGAGTCCTTGGTGCGCACTTTTAATATCCGTGACCAGATCCAGGGCAGTTCGCCAAGCATCCTTGATTACAAAGAAGCGATCAAGAAATATCTTTTCCAGAAAGGCGTGGAGGAGAATAAGACTATCGTCCTGGTGGTCGATGAAGCGCAGAAGCTTAACGCCGAGTCATTGGAGATTCTGCGCGTGCTTCTCAATTATGAGACTAACGAATATAAATTATTGCAGTTGGTATTATTTTCGCAGATGGAACTTCTGCCCAGGATAAAAGAGATGAATAATTTCTTTGACCGCATCGTGCTTAAGTATGTGATCAACCCGCTGGATGAACAGGATACCCATGACCTGATAAACTTCCGTTTAAGGCATTCAGGGTTTAGCCCAGAGATGAAACTCTTTACCGATGATGCAGTTAGCGAAATCCACCATTACAGCCAGGGTTACCCGCGAAAAATAAACCTGATTTGTCATAATGCGTTAAGAACCCTGATCACAGGCAATAAGATGCTTATTGATGGTTCATTGATCCGCGACCTGGTAGCCAGGAGTATGATCTAATATGATGGACAAACAGACTTCCGATGAAAGGCTGCTGAAACTGATTGAAGGGTCCACAGACCCTGCCAAACACAGGCAGACGGTCATTTCAGCACCATCAAAAGGCATGCCTGGATTAAAGCCCATTAAATTTGACATGGCCCAGGCAAAAACTTTCATCAAGAACATAAAGATCGGGTTGTTTACTATTAACAAGGCGCTGATAGGCATTTCTGCGCTTTTAATCGTGTTGTTCTTCTACGTTTTAGCCAGCGGCCCGGCAGTTTCAAATTCCAATGCCGCCTATTTTGTAGATTCGGACGCAGCTTCCATAGCAAAGCTGGTCTCGGCAAAAGCAACACAAAACCTGTCGAGGAAGATCTTCCCGATCCAGGAGCTGAAAAGGAATATCTTCCTTGTTTTCGGCAGCAAAGCCGCTGCCACAGAGCAAGGCCCGGCCCAGGCGCAGAATCCTCTCCTGGCTGAGACGGTAAAAGACCTAAAGCTTGTGGGGATCATCTGGTCTAACTCTCCGGAGGTAATGATCGAGAACTCTAAGGACGCGCGTACATATACTTTGAAGAAAGGCGATTCCTTAAACGAGCAGTTTAAAGTAAAAGAGATCTCGCGAAATTCGGCGACGCTACAGATGAACACTGATTCCGGCGTGCAGGAGTATGAGATAAGATGAGATTTATTTTGCGCTTGTTTTTAGGTGCTGCCTATATTCTTGGTTTTTCAGGTTTACTTTTGGCTGCAGAAGTGCAGCCGCAGAAAGAGGATGCTAAAAAACCTGTTCAGCAGGAAACTGCCGCAGCCAAGCAGGAGGCCCCGGGCAAAGTCTCTTTGGATTTAAAAGGCGTGGATATCAACGAGTTGTTAAAGATGCTTTCAGCTAAAAGCGGCATAACGATTGTGACCACTCCGGAAGTAAGGGGCCGGGTGACCGTATTCATGGATAATTTGAGTTTTGATGACGCTTTAGACGTGATCGTGACCATGCAGAACCTGGCTTATGAAAGAAAAGCCAACGTGGTCAAAGTGATGAGCGCTGTTGAATATGAAAAAGCTTACGGCAAGAAGTTCGGCGAGCGCAAAGAAACGCGCACGGTCAGGCTTAGTTATGCCAAGCCGGCAAATGTGATGAAAGTGATTGATTCGCTTAAGTCAGACCTAGGCAAGATCATCTCCGATGACTCAACAGGCACGATCATTCTGATCGATACGCCACAAGCGATCGCCACAATGACCGCGGCGATCAACGAACTGGACCAGCCGCTGGAGACAGCGGTCTTTGACATCAATTACGCGCGGTTCGCGGACCTAAAGAATTATCTTAATGACCTGATCACCCCCGGCTTGGGCCAGATTATCGTAGACGAAAGAAGCGCTAAAGTCGTGGTCAGCGACCTGCCCAAACGCCTGGTGCGCATAAGGCAGCTTATGGGGGAGTTCGATGAGCAGTCGCGCCAGGTTTTGATCACAGGCGAGATCATTGAAGTGACTATTGACGATCAATTCCAGAGCGGCATCGAATGGGAAAAAGTATTCGGCGGTTCCTGGGATAACATGGACTTAGTGGGCAGTTTCCCGGTGAGCCCCGCGCTTTCGGATTATGGCAAGATCAGCGTAGGCACATTGGCGAGCAATAATTATAATGTAGTTATGCAATTGCTTCAGACTTACGGCGCCACAAAAGTGCTTACCCGCCCCAGGATCGTGGCGGTGAATAAGGAAGAGGCCAAAGTGCTTGTCGGTTCGCGCGAAGCTTATGTGACCAGTTCTCAAAGCCAGGGCGAATCCACGACGATCACCGCGGAAAGCGTGCAGTTTATTGATGTAGGCGTAAAACTTGTCGTTGTGCCGACTATCGGTTCAGACGGTTTTATCACAATGAAGATCAAGCCCGAAGTAAGTTCAGTAAGGGAAACTTTGACCACCGATGCCGGAAGCCGCATACCGATAGTGCAGACTTCGCAGTCTGAAAGCGTGGTAAAGGTTAAAAGCGGCAGCACCCTGGTTATCGCCGGGCTGATGAAACATGAGGATGTTGATGAGACAAGCGGTTTACCCGGCTTGTCCCGCATCCCGGTGATCGGCAACTTGTTTTCTACCCAGAACAAAGAAAAGAACAGGACGGAACTGGTTATATTAATAACTCCCACGATCATCACCGGCATATCCGGTGGCGGGAGCGAGGCAGCCGAGGGCAACAATGAAAGCAAATAAATATATCTGCATGATAGCGTGTTTAGCGGTCGCGATCAACCCTTTAAGCGTAAGCACGGCCCAGGATAGCCAGGAGGATGAGCGGCCAAGCTCGGATAAGATCTCGCTGGACTTAAAGAATGTGGATATCGTGGAGTTATTGCGCATAGTTTCTCTTAAGACAGGCAAGACGATCGTCCCCAGCAAGGAAGTTTCCGGCCGCATCACGGTCTATTTAAGCAATGTCGCCTTTAATGACGTCCTGGATATCATCCTGCTTACCCAGGGCCTTGCTTTGAACAAGAAGGATAACGTTTTTTATGTGATGACTGACGCCGAATACAAGAAAATCTTCGGCAGGGATTATGTTGACCAGAGGAAGATAGAAACGGTCAAGCTTTCTTACGCAAAACCGGCGATAGTTTTCAACGCCTTGAGCCAGTTGAAGTCAGAGGTTGGCAAGATCGTCGTTGATGAGACGACCGGCACGATCATTTTGATCGATATCCCGGAAAAACTGGAGTTCTTGAAGAAAGCGATCAAGGAACTGGACCAGCCTTTGGAAACGACAGTTTTTGACCTTAATTACACTAAGAGCTCTGACGCTAAAACGCAGTTAAATGCAGCGATCACCCCCGGCACAGGGGAAGTGATCATTGATGAAAGAAGCGGCAAGGCTTTTGTCACGGACCTGCCTAAGAAGATGGATAAGCTGCAGATGCTTGTGCGCGAGCTTGATGAGGAGTCGCGCCAGGTTTATGTGGAGGCCGATATCATCGAGCTTACTTTAAGCGATGAGTTTGAAAGAGGCATAGACTGGGAAAAGATATGGACATCCGCGGCAATGGATGGGCTAACATTCGCCGGATATTTTCCGGCCTCACTTACCGCGGCATACCAGCAGATTGGCGTGGGCACCCTTGATGTAAACCACTATAGCGCAGTCATACAATTTTTGAATACTTACGGCAAGACCAATGTCATTTCCCAGCCGAGGATCGCGGTAGTGAACAATGAGGAAGCCAATATTATGGTTGGCGTGCGCGAGGCGTATATTACCCAGACGCAGAGCCAGGCGACTTCCACGACAGTCACTTCAGAAAGCGTGGAGTTCGTGGATGTGGGCGTAAAACTCAAGATTGTCCCGCGTATCGGCGCAGACGGTTTTATCACCATGAAACTTAAACCAGAGGTAAGCTCGGTCAAAGAAACGATTACCACGGAATTAGGCAGCCGCATACCGATAGTGCAGACATCGCAGTCTGAAACAGTGGTCAAGGTCAAGGACGGGACGATGATCATGATCGCCGGGATGACCAAGACTGAAGACATAGATACGATCAAGGGGTGGCCGATCTTATCCAAAATCCCGTGGCTGGGGATATTTTTCAGTTATCGTTCCAAATCACTTACTAAAACTGAAGTGATCATTTTCCTCACTCCTCATTTAATATCCGGAAAACTTGGCCTGCGCGGGCATGATATAAGCAAGATTATTCCTATGGAGCATCTGCCGGATAACCTGAAAGATAAGGTCGTCCGCGATGAGAGTATAGACAAGTCCCTTTTTAAGACCGAAGACGAGCAGGCAGAGAAACTTGCGCCTAAAAAACCTGTTGCCGCCGCGGCTGTTTCGCCTGTATTATCCGCGTCAATGGCCAAGGAAACAGCCAAAGATTATTACCGCAAGGGTTTGAACGCCCAGGCAGTATCCAATATCAAGGACGCGGAAAGTTATTTTGTAAAGTCCATTGAGTTGGATAATAAATTCGCCGCAGCTTTCAACAGCTTGGGGGTTATTTATGAGCAAAAGGGCAAATCCGATAAGGCCGAAGAGATGTATAAAAAAGCTATCTTGGTTGACGCGCATTGCGCTCCGGCGTATTCCAATTTAGCTTTATTCAATGAAAGCAGGAATGATTATGAAAAGGCCCTGGAATATTGGCGTAAGCGCGTCCTCTACGGTAATCCCAACGATGACTGGACGAGAAAAGCCGCCGAGCGCGTAGTTGAATTAGGAGGGTAATCTAAGGCGCATGGAAGGTTTAGAGAACATAAACTTAAAAGAAAGAAAACTTCTCTTTGCGTTTGCTTTCCTGATCTTGCTTACCTTCTTAATAGGGTTAGTCGGTATTTCGCAGATCCAGGGGCTAAGCCGCAAGATTGAAGCGTTAGGCAAGAATAACCTTAGGCTGGAAAGCGCGGTTTTAGAGATGCGCATTAACAATAAAGTTTACGCCATGGGTATACGTAACTATGTGTTTTGGCGCTCATCGAGGTATCTTGGGGCGTTAGCTATGGCGATTACTCCGGAGAAACTGACCGAGGCCGGGGAGAATTTTAAAAAACAACTTGAGGTTTACCGCACTAACGCATATTTGCCGGAGCAAAAAGAATGGGCAGATCAGATGGGGGTTTCTTTTGATGAACTTTTTTCACTCGGCAGGAAGATCATTGAATCAACGGATAGGGATGCCCCGGGCGCTTTAAGCGAAAATACGAACAGCCTGCTTATGGGTTTTGAGAACCGCGTCTATAAAATAGATGAGTTTTTGGATGATTCCATGGGCAAGGCA
>JBAZNG010000051.1:0-7852 GCA_041649385.1 Candidatus Omnitrophota bacterium
GGTCTTTCCGGAGCAGGGCAGGCCGGTCAACCAAAGCGTTGTATGCAGTAACTTGATATATTCGGCAACTTCCGCGGGCACGCTGCTATCTTTGCCCGCGCGGACATTTGTCCCGGAGATTTTCTCGATCTGCGCAGGGCTTTCTGTGATATTAACGTCGTAACCTACATTGCGGCCGATATTAATGCTTTTAATGTCCGGGATAACGATCACCTCCACCTTCTCTTTGTAAACCCGCTGGATCATCTCCACTCTCTGCTCTGCTGTAAACGGGTTACTCGCTGAGATCTCTGTATTTCTCACCGCAACGCAGACATTCTCCCCTTTGGCAAGCGCCTCATCAATGAGGTATTTATGCCCGTTATGGAAAGGCTGCCATCTGCCGATGAACAAAGCGTATTTCTTATGGCCATTATACATTTTCTTCTCCTTGAATTATTTTATTGAGGTAGATCGGAGATTTAATTTTAACATAAAACCCGGGAAAATAACATATTAATCCTTTTAATCCCTGGCAAGGATGCCGGTTACGCAACCGATCGCGCCTCCTGCGCCAAGTATCTGCAAAACAGGCGGCTGGTAAAGCACCTTAAGCCCTGCTCTTTCATAGGCTTTCTTTGTCTTGGGGCACGCGCCAGGCATGATCACTGCCCGTGGAAAGATGGTAACAATATTCATCGCCTGCTTAAGTTTTGTCTCCGGGTTCTCCGGTATAACCACTGTTTTTACCCCGTTCTTACGCAATAAACTGGCCGTCTCCCTGCCAAGAGAGCCTTCCCTGATTAACGCCATATCCGCGTCCACTAACTGTAACGAACCTAACAGGTGCAGGGAATTTCGCGCGCACGCCACATCAACACAAGCAACCCTGTCTTTTCTTAATTCCGCCTTAAGCTGGCGAAAACCCTCCATATTAGTACGCCTGCCCACACCAACGATCACCAGTTTTCTGTTAATCCACAAAGCATCTGCCCCTTCAAACCTTCCTTTTGCCTGTACCATCTTTCTTATGGGGACACCTGCTTTTCTCAAAGCCCGGCTGGCATGGCTGATCTCGCCAGCCCTTACTTCAGAGGACATCCTTGCCATGATCGCTCCACGCGTGGTCATCAGAAAATGATCGCGGGTAAAAATCAGATTAAAAATATAGCTGGGGCCAGTACCTTCCATTGGCCGATGATCAATAAAAAATACTTTTATCCCTAATCTTCTATATAACGCAGCCAGATGGTTGATCTCATTTTTAAGTAAAGGTTGATCGAGCTTCTTCAAGTGCAGGACACTTGCAGGATGGCCTACATTGCTTATTGCCGGGTGCGGCCTGCTTAATAATACTGCCCTTAATTTTTTATACTCTGAATCCACTGAAAAATGCAGCATTAGAACCACTCCTTAAAATTATCTTTTCTATAGCCAAGCTGCTTGGCTATCAGGGATACTTTGGGCTCCTCCAAAACAGGCAGGATAATACCTCTTCTGTCTTTCCAGCGGAAAACACGCGGCGCCTCTGTAGCCTGGATAGTGGGCAATTTATCCAGGCCCATCTGGTTTAGGGCGCTATGATCTGCGCCGATAAAATCCAGGACCATGGATATTTCTTTTCTTCTGGATTCAGGGCTTTCGATGATCTTCTCGTATCTGGCCAGGCAATACTGCTTGCCGCTGGCCTTTAGATATCCGCTTATCGCGGTATTAGCAGAAACCCACTGAAAAGCGCATACTTCTTCCAGTTTACCGGTAACATATTCCTGCCAACCTGGCGGCAGGTCATAACTCCACCACCATTTGCCCCATTCATATTTATCCGAATACCCGGCAATGCGAAGGTGCATCCTGGCGGAACCTTTAAAATATTTTTTTAAGAGAGGCTCCATGTTATAGGAGAAAAAACCCCTGTGCAGCCAGCCGTCATATAAGCCATTAATGGAAGCAGCCGGGTTTCTGGTAAGGTAGATGATCTTGATATCTGCCTGCGGCATAAGTGAGCGGATGAAAGGCATGCGGTATGCGTCTACGGAACTTTTTAGAAGCAAAGTCTTTTCAGCCAGATCAACGGCTCTGGCTTTTTGCGCTGGAGATAATAAAACAAATGGCGCCTCTTCAATCATCGGCTCTTGGTGCGCCGGCGCGCAGGGCAATTTTAAACCGGGGAATTTGGCTGCGATAAGCGCAGGAGCTATATCATAATAATAAGGGTTGATCTGCGGGTAGGCCTGCATAAGGCAGCCAAACAACTCAAGGTAAAACCCCTCTTTGTGGAATTCTTTGTGCGCCTTTCTGTAAGCTGTAAAAGCATCCCTGGCTAAGCGGCTGAAAAGATCGTAAGAAAAATCCACTTGCGGCCATTGCAAGCTGAATCGTAAAACCAAGTCGTCGATATATTGCTCAAGCAGCTTTTCATCATTAAATATATCCCCCATTGCGCTGGAGACAGAAAGATCAGCCAGTATATCTCGGCTCAAACCAAAAAGAAGTTCTTGGGTGATCAAAGGCGCCTCTGGAATACTGTCTGAGCCGAAATTATCCGCGCTTAAACCTGCCAGCTTATAGAAAGGAACACACTCTGCGCTGGGGGAGTAGAATTGCGGGATCTTCTTTAATAAAGCAAATAGCAGGCTTGAACCTGAACGGGGCGCGGCGTTAATGATCACCGCGCGTTTGATATCCTTAAGAGAAGAAGTAAAACAAGCCCTTCCGGGATCTTTACTTGCGATCATCCCAAAGGCCTTATTCCTGGAACAGGCAAGGTCATTCGCGGGATTTGAGTTTTTAAGGATTTTTAATTCCATTTTAAAGGCCGTATAAAATTCAGGTACTGTAAAAATAAGAACTTCTTGAACCTGATCAGAGTATTTTTATCCGTAAAGATATGCTGTAACTGCACGCAGGCCATTAGAAACACCTCCTGCGCCAGATAGGAAAGCTTGAATTTTACGCCTCTGGCGTTAACGCTTTCTACAAGGCAGAATGGCTTGCTCAAGGCATAAGAAAAACGGTCAAGCTCCCGGAAAGCGATCGCTTCAAACAGGTCGATCTCTTTTTTAGAGAGTTCTTTCGTGAATTTCGCGCTGTTATCCTTTAATATCGGGCTTGCCGTATTTTTCCAGGCATAGCTAAGGCTGGCGCTCTTCTGCGCTTCTTTACTCTTGAAAAAATCCAGCATATTATCCTGGTAAGGCTCATCCAAGAACTTGCACAATGAACGCACTGTAGCCTCTGGATCACGCAGGAGGTCTTCATAGCGCAACAGGATAATCTCCTGGCCGCTTAATTTATTCAGCCAGTAAATACCGATCTCTTGCTCCAGAGCCCAGAGCTTAGCTGTAAAATAAACGCAATAATGATTAAAGATTGTTTTTTTGGCGCTGGCTGCGACGTCCCTGCCGTCGCGGACCATATAAATAAATTTGGCGGCAGGATAATACTTTCTAAGCAGCGCTACGTGGTAGATCATAAAAGTGCTTTTACATCCCCACCTGGCTTTGCCTGTGCTCTCCAAATACTGGTCGTATGCGGCAAAACATACGCTGATCAGATCCCTGGCTTTAGCCTTCCGGAATATTTTTTCCTGGTCAAGGATTATCCCCCAGGGGTAAGCGTGCAACCTGACTGTAGTTACTACATCGCGGATAAGCGCGCGGAAATTCCTGTCCACTGACAAATCCCCGTAAAAAGGCTCAAGGCCCGCGAAATTCTTCATGATATGCGGAGGATGCGGTATGCTGATATGGGAGTGGGAATCAAGAATAAGCCTAAGCAGGTTTGTGCCGGTGCGCTCTGTGCCGATAATAAAGATTGGGTCCATTATAATTTAACGGTAATTGCAGAAAGTAAGCGGTAAGGAAAAATCTACCCCTTTAAGGGAAGCGATCACCGCCTGCAGTTCGTCCTTCTTCGCGGAGCTTACCTTGATCTTCTCCCCCTCGATTTGCGCCTGGACTTTTAAACCAAGCCCCTTGATAATACCGATAAGTTCCTTGGCTTTTTCCTTATCAATACCCATGCAAATATCCACTGACTGGCGCAGGTACCCTTCAAAAGCCTTCTCCGGATCATTGAATTTAAGGGATTTTAATGAAATGCCCCTTTTGGCAAGCCGGGTGACCAGAATATCAGTAAGCGCGCGCAGCTTAAAATCATCGTCGGCGATCAAGGTGATCTTTTTCTCTTTACGTTCAAAATCAAGGGAAGCTTTGCTGCCCCTGAAATCATACCTTTGGGCAAGCTCTTTTTTTGCCTGGTTTACCGCGTTATCTGCCTCCTGCAGGTCAACCTCTGAAACAATATCAAATGAAAAATTAGCCACTTATCCCTCCTTAGGAATCCTTATTGTAAAACGGCCGGAGATGATCTTTGAAATAACTGGAAGATAAAAAACGTATCCTCTCCCCCAATTTCTTTAATTGCCTGTACCTGCGCGAGATCTCCTTATTTGATAGCTGCCCGGGCATATGCTGCGCTTTTGTAAAAGGCCTTTTGCTGAACTTAAAAGGCTCCGGCAATACCGATAATTCCCTGACAATAGCCATGGTCATATCAAAATCCGCTTTGCTCTCTCCGGGAAAACCCACGATAAAATTAGAGGTTATCTTAAGCGAAGGTATTTCTTCGATCAGGGCTTTTACGCATTGCCGCACGCAGGAAACATTGTAACGGCGGTTCATTAAACCCAGGATCCTGTCGCTGCCTGATTCTATGTCCAGCTGCAGCGATCTTTCAAATTTATTATTTTTAAATACCCGGATAAAATCATCCAGTATGGGCTGAAGGTAATTCGGGCAGACCGGCCCAAGCTTTACCTTAAAATCTCCCCGCAGTTTTAATATTTTTGTCAATAAACACAAGATACCCGTATTGATATCTTTTCCGTAACAGCCCAGGTCAGAAGCCACCAAGTCTATTTTCTTGTGGCCTGCGCGCAAAGCAAACTTTATTTCTCGCAGCACATCTTCAGGATCCCTGCTTTTTAATCTTCCCCGGGCATGTTTTACCGCGCAGAAACTGCATTTTCCCAGGCAACCGTCAGCTATTCTGACCATATGATAATCGTCTTTAGCGAATTCCGGAATAATCTTTTCGATAGGCCTGGTATGAGGGACCAATTTATTGAACATGGACAGCTGCGGGCCAAAAGCGGCACCTTGGAATTTTTTTTCCAGGCGCGCCTTATTGATCCTGGGCAGGCACCCGCAAACAATTAACTTTGAGCTTTTCGGAAGGCGTTTTTGGATCTTACTGATCTGGCTTATCGCCGTATCTTCATGGGATTTACAGCAGGCGCAGGAATTATATACGGCAAGATCGGCATTTTTGCAGGCGGCAACCATCCTGAAACCATTCTTACGGAAAAATGACTCCAGCAGCTTGTTCTCCGCTTTGCTCATCGGGCAGCCATTACCATCAATATATGCTTTTTTTATCATTTACCGCCTTAACTTTCTTTAAAAACAATATGTTATATTCTATCATAGCAGGTTAGATAGTCAATTGCTCACCCCTTTCCATGCTCTTTTTGGGGGGGGAGCTCTTTAAATTGATAAGCGGTTACTTTGTGTTATAATTGTCGCTGGAGGATAAATAATATGAAAATACCTGCTTTATTACTGATACTTTTTATCGGAATGGCCTCTCTTGTTTACTCTGAACAGATGATCAGCAAGATAGAATTGAATGACGGCAGCGTTATAGAGGGAGAGGTTACCTCCTTAAATAACGGCATTTACAGCATAAACACCGAAAGCCTTGGACAGGTTGAAATTGACGCCTCAAAGATCCGCCATATTGCGTTCAAGAACAGCGCGACTCCTGCTGGAAATTTCACCCCGGCAAAACCAATACCGGAAGCCGTCTCTGATAAAACCATCGGTTCAGAAATGCAACGCATGCAGTCAAAGATCGCCCAGGACCCGGAATCAATGAAAACAGTGGCGGGTATGCTTTCTGACCCGCAGTTTAATGAGCTGTTGAAAGACCCGGCGATCGTGGAAG
Source organism: Candidatus Omnitrophota bacterium (assembly GCA_041649385.1). Classification (GTDB taxonomy): domain Bacteria; phylum Omnitrophota; class Gorgyraeia; order Gygaellales; family Profunditerraquicolaceae; genus JALOBQ01. Next base: position 5,989 of record JBAZNG010000051.1, read on the forward strand.
CGGTAAAGGCGCAGGATATCAAAACACTTATGCAGAATGAGAAGTTTATGGGCCTTACGGATAACCAGAATATCCTGAAACTGCGGGATCAACTAAAAGAGCAGGAAGAACAAGATAGCTGACCCGGTTACTGCAAAACAGCTTTATCCTGCATCAAAGAAAGTAATTGTTTTACATCCTTGATCTTGCGTTCTATAAAAGAGTATTTTTGGGCAGATAATCCTTTAGCTTTTTCTAATGCCTCCAAAGCCTGCCGGTTTTTGCCGGAATCCTTATATATACCCGCCAAAGTCAGATACGCCTCCTGATAAGCCGGCTTAACAGCCAATGCCTTATCAATAAACTCTTCTGCCAGGTCATATTCCCCGAGCCCGTTATGCGCATGGGCAATACTGTTTAACAACACGAAATCCTCCGGAGCCGCCAGAAGCCTGCTCTGGCCAACAGATAACTCATTTTTATATGCCTCAATAGCTTCGGGTTCTCGGCCAAGCTGCCTGTAAATATCCCCCAGGTCATTGTGCGCGTTGGGATAATCCGAACGCAGGTTTAGAACGGCTTTGTATTCCAGGATAGCCTGGTCAAGCTTTCCGTTATCCCTGTAAACGCTGGCCAGGCTATAACGGATATTGACATTTTTCGGCTCAAGCCGTGATGCCTCTTTCAAGAAAAGCAAGGCTTCCTGATAATTCTCCATGTTCATGCAGGTTAGGCCAAGATTATTCAATACATACGCGTCTTTTCCGTTGACCGATAGAGCAGCCTTATACTCTTTGGCGGCATTGATAAAATCTTTTTGCTCAAAATAAATATCTCCCAACAAGCTGTGCGCGGGGAATAATCTGTTCTCCTCCCGCAGCGACTCTTTAAGCATGCTTTCAGCCTGGCCGTATTTATGCTCGGAGTAATAAAAATAACCGGATAAATACCTGGCAAAAGCAAAATCCGGGTCAACCTGCAAAGCTTTATCCATTAACGCATGCGCCTTGTCTTTGTCATTCGCCAGGAATGCGTCCACTGCGGAATTTACAAGAGACGCTTTATATTCATAAGCAACATGATCCGCCAGCTCCAAAATCTGCTGGTTATCGGCAATAACAGCCGCTGCTTTTTTTAATACCTCAAGTGATTCTGCATACGAACCGCGCCGCAGGTATATCTGCGCCAGGGCCTTGTAGCCCCAGGCAAAACTACTGTCTGACTGGATCGCTTTTGTATATTCCTTGACCGCGTCTTCCTCCAGCTTACCATCAAGATAGGCGTTACCAAGAGTATAATGAATGCCGGCATTGCCCGGATCCAACCAAACAGCCTTATTCAGAAAACCTATCGCCTCTTTATAAGAATGCCGCTGATAAAGGTCGCTGCCGCGGTTATAATAAAATGCCACCAGTTTATTCCTGCCTACAAATAAAAACACAGCAAGCAAAACCAAAAGAATGACTATCTGCGCGGTTTTTTTCACAAAGCAGCCCTTTCCCTGATTTTCCTATTATAACAAAACCCTCTCTAGATATATTCTATTAGAGAGGCAATAATACAAAGTGCGCCTTAGCGCATTTTAGGACAAAACAATTGTTAAAACGCTCAAGTTGCTGTATTAAATATCTCTTTGATCCGGCGGGATAATGCTTCCGGCTCAAAAGGTTTATGAAAATATGCTAATGCCCCCTTCTGTTTGACTTTTTCTTCCAGGCCTTCTGCTGTTTGCGCGGTCAGTACTAAAACCGGTATACTAAAAGTTTCTGTGGATTGTTTGAGGTTATCTAAAACATAGAAACCGCCTCCGGCAGGTAAACCCAGGTCCAGGATGATTAGATCCGGTTTTTCCTTATGCGCTAGACTTATGCCAAACAAACTATCA
>JBAZNG010000052.1:0-7568 GCA_041649385.1 Candidatus Omnitrophota bacterium
TGAGTTGTTAGTCTTTATCCAAAAGGATTTTAATGTTACTATAAATGCCGCAGAAATAAATGTGGGCAATTTTGATACACTAGAGCAGATGATGCGCCTGATCCAGGCAAGATGGCCCAAAGAGCAGTCCTAAAATAAAAAAAGGAGGGGAGCATGTTTAAGAAATTGATCGCGATTATTATCTTCAGCGTTTTATTTTTATCTTTTACTGCACAAGCGCCTATTTTTGCAGAAGAGGATGCCGAGGCAGTTGTTTCTGCCGATGATGAAGCGGCGATCCAGCAGTTGATTTCTGCATTCTTTACAATCATCAAACAGGCATATGAGACAAAATCAGATGCTGATATTGACGCACTTCTTGGCCTTGCGGCCAAAGACTCCGAGTATGCCATTGACGCGGAGAATTTCAGGTCGATGATGAAAGATGAGATAAATAACACTGTTTCGCTTGCTTTGGATGACCTTAAAATCGGCAGGATACAGGTCAGCGACGAAAAGGGTTTTGTGGAATTCTCTTATCTTGTGACAAAATCCAGGCCGGATAACAGCAGAATAAGGAAAATACAATCAGGAGGTTTTCAGCTTAAGAAGGAGGATGGCGCCTGGAAAATATTCGCCATGGGCAGGGAAGACAAGGTCCTTGAGGGGGCCGATACCGCGCAGCCGGAAGAGCCTGCTCAAGCCGCAGAGGCGCAAGAACCATCGGATCCAGGCAGCGAAGGATCATCAATTGAGGAGTATTGATTTACCGCCACAATTATAAACTACTGTGAGTAAGGTTATTTAACCGCGACTTTTCTAAAACGGCCATGACCTAGCCTTTAGCATAAAGGCACCCAGGCTTTTAGTCAAACGGCCATGATCGTTTTTACCCAATTCCATAATAAGCCTCTATTATTCCAAAAACCACTTTTTCTTATTACTACTTATGAGCCGGGCCGGCTGAAGGATTGTTTTGCCCGGATGGAACTGGCGCTTAAAAACAATTATTATCTTGCCGGGTTTCTATCATATGAAGCAGGGTATGCTTGGGAAAAAAGCCTTACTTATGAGAGAAAATATGATTTTCCCCTTTGCTATATGGGGGTTTATGAAAGCTGCGAACATGCCCTGCCATGGCCAAAGGCATCTCTGGTTGAAAATCACCTAAAACACCCGCGCCTGAATATTTCTCAGGAAAGATATTTTTCGGATATCGGCTTGATCCGCGACCATATTGCCCGTGGAGATGTTTATCAGATCACCTATTGCCTGAAACTTCTGTTTGATTTCGCAGGCTCGCCATGGCGGCTTTATAACAGCTTGCTTAAACGCCAGCCTGTGCCCTATCCTGCTTATATTGAAACCAGCGATTTCAGCATCCTTTCTTTATCTCCTGAAAAATTCCTTAATAAAGATTGTGATCATATTGTCACCAAGCCAATGAAAGGCACCTGGCCGCGCGGAGATACGTTTGTTGACGACTTGATCCAGCGTTTAAAGTTTGGCCGCGACAAAAAGAACAGGGCGGAGAACGTGATGATCGCCGATCTCTTGCGTAATGACTTAGGAAGGGTGGGTTTTAATGTACGTGCCCCCAGGTTGTTTGAGATCGCTGGGTACAGGACTCTTTTTCAGATGACTTCCACGGTCAGCGCGTCATTGCCGGAAGAAATCCCGCTGGAGGAGATCTTTGGCGCGCTTTTCCCTTCGGGTTCAGTGACCGGAGCGCCTAAGATCCGCGCGATGCAGGTGATTAAAACCCTGGAGCAGGAAGACAGGCGTATTTATACAGGCGTGATAGGTTATATTACTCCCGGACGGAAGATGTTCTTTAATATTCCCATACGCACGCTGCTTCTACGCGCCGGCCGCGGTGAGATGGGTATTGGCGGAGGGATCGTCTGGGATTCCACTCCGCAAGGCGAGTGGGACGAGGGTTTATTAAAAGCGCGTTTTGTCACGGAATTATCCACGCATCAATAGAAGCGATCAACTTCTGTAATTTTTCAAAAGTGCTTGTGGAAGTTATAAATGAAGAATATAATGATAAAAAATGGTTTTTATATGGAGGGGAAAACAATGAGAAAAAGCCTTATCTTTGTCGCGGCGTTATTCCTTACGCTAATTGCTTTGCATTATGCCTGGGCAGAATTGTCTCCATCCGGGATGATCAAGGGAAATATGCGCATCATAAACGTGGAACTTTCCAAGTCCAAGATCAACCCTGACCCGGTGGTAGTAAAATCAGGGGAGATGGTATTCTTGCTTGTTAAAAGCGGCGAAGATTGCAAATTCAACCTTCCCGCTTTTAAAATAGAGAAGGATATCCCCGCGCAAAAGGTGACCGCTGTCAGTTTTGTGTCTAAAAAAGCCGGTTCATTCAAGTTTTATTGCACTTTTGGCCGCCTGAATGTCAAGTCTCGCGTTATAGTGTTAAAAACAGAAAGGAAATCCAAATGAAGTCCTTGGGCGTTAAAACGCTTATTTATCCGGCGCCTGTCTTGATCGTCGGTACGTATGACCAGCAAAGTAAAGCAAATGCTGCCGCCTGCGCCTGGGGCGGGATATGCTGTTCTGAACCCGCGGCTGTGGCAGTATCTTTCCGTGAGAGCAGGCATACTTACGCGGCTATTCTGCAGAGAAAAGCGTTTACTGTGAGCATCCCTCCGGAAAAACATATGAAGGAAGCTGATTATTGCGGCATCTTCTCCGGGAAAACCGAGGATAAATTTTCTTCTATCGGCCTTACCCCTATAAAGAGCGAAATAGTCGATGCCCCTTACGTCAAAGAATTCCCGCTTGTTTTGGAGTGTACTTTGCTTCAAGCTGTGCGCATAGGCACGCATACTCAATTCATCGGTGAAATAAAAAATGTCCTGGCGGAAGAGGGTATTTTGAACAAAGACGGCATGCCGGATATAAAGAAGGTAAATCCGCTTGTCTTCGACCCGGGCACGCGGGCATATTTCGGTATTGGCGAATATCTGGGCTTTGCTTATTCAGCGGTGAAAAAACAAAAAGCCTAACCACTTTATATTTAAGGAGGCAGTATGCATAGGATAGCGGTCGTATTAATGATCCTGTTTTCTATAGGAGTTATCCCGTTCTTTGCTTTAGCTAGCGACGAAAGCACTATTGCCGGCACAGTATCCGATACAGACTGGGTATCTTCCACGCTTACTGTGCGCTATTTTAACCCTTACAGCGGTAATTACGATGAGCTTAACCTCAAAGTTACCAGCGATTCAGCAATTACCAGAGGCTCAAATTCCATCTCTCTCTCCGATATTGAACAGGGTGACCCTGTTAACGCTGTTTATTACGATGATGGCGTAAGCGGCTTAAAGATAAAACGCCTGGCTGATATAAACAGGGCAGCCAGTTAAATTCTTCTTTCTATTCCACTAAAGGAAGAGGCAAGATATGAAAAAAAACCGTTCCCAGGTTCTTTCTGCCACTGAAATACAGAAAATGAACGCGTATTGGCGCGCGGCAAATTATCTTTCCGTAGGACAGATCTACCTATTGGATAATCCGTTACTTCAAGAACCACTTATTTTGAAACATATCAAGCCGCGCCTTCTTGGGCATTGGGGCACTACCCCTGGGCTTAATTTCATTTACGTCCATCTTAACCGTTTGATTAAGAAATTCGGGCTGGAGATGATCTATATCACCGGGCCTGGCCACGGCGGGCCGGCGTTAGTCGCCAACGCTTATTTGGAAGGCACTTACAGCGAGTATTATCCGGAGGTCTCGCAGGATGCGCAGGGTTTAAAAAAACTTTTTAAGCAATTTTCTTTTCCCGGTGGGATCCCCAGCCATGTCAGTTGTGAAACCCCAGGCTCTATCCATGAAGGAGGAGAGCTCGGGTATTCAGTGGCGCATGCTTTTGGCGCAGCTTTTGATAACCCGGGTTTAATCGTCGCCTGCGTGATCGGTGATGGAGAAGCGGAAACCGGGCCCTTGGCTTGCGCCTGGCACTCAAATAAGTTCCTTAATCCTGTTTCTGATGGCGCAGTGCTGCCGATATTGCATCTTAACGGGTATAAGATTTCCAATCCCACTCTTCTTGCGCGCATTAGTAAAAATGAGCTTAAGAAACTTATGATCGGCTATGGTTATAAGCCATATTTTGTTGAGGGTTCTGAACCTGTGCTTATGCATAAGCTTATGGCCAAAACTCTGGATATTGTGATCAAAGAAATACGCGCGATCCAGAAGAGGGCCCGCGCTAACAGTAAAATCTCCTTGCGTCCTGCCTGGCCAATGATCGTCTTGCGCACGCCAAAAGGATGGACCGGGCCCAAAAGCATTGACGGCTTAAAGACTGAAGGGTATTGGCGTTCGCACCAGGTGCCTTTTTCTGAAATGGCCGAAAAGCCGGAACATATCCAGGCGCTTAACCATTGGATGAAGAGTTATAAACCCGAAGAGTTATTTGATGCTCGCGGGCGCCTGAAAGCCGAACTGGCGGAATTAGCGCCTAAAGGCAGGCTGCGCATGAGCGATAACCCGCATGCTAACGGTGGAGCGCTTTTGCGCGACTTGAAACTGCCTGATTTTTGCAAGTATGCCGTTAAGGTTGATAAGCCCGGGGTAGTTGAATCAGAGCCCACGCGCGTAATGGGTTATTTATTGCGCGATGTGATGAAGCTGAACAAAAGAATAGGCAACTTCCGTGTTTTCGGGCCCGATGAGACAACTTCTAACCGCCTGGGAGCGATATTGGATGTTACTAACCGCGCCTGGATGGCCAAGATACTTCCGGAGGATGACCATTTAGGCGCTGATGGCAGGGTAATGGAGGTTTTAAGCGAACATTTATGCCAGGGATGGCTGGAAGGCTATCTGTTAACAGGAAGGCATGGGTTATTCTCTTGTTATGAGGCGTTCATCCACATCATTGATTCCATGTTCAACCAGCACGCTAAATGGCTGAAGACTTCTTTGAAAGTGCCATGGCGCAGGCCGATCGCCTCGCTTAATTATCTGCTTACCTCGCATGTCTGGCGCCAGGACCATAATGGCCTTTCGCATCAGGACCCCGGGTTTATTGACCATGTAGTAAACAAAAAGGCGCAGATTATCCGGGTCTACCTGCCGCCGGATACCAACACTTTGCTTTCTGTTACTGATCATTGCCTGCGCAGCCGTAATTATGTCAATGTGATCATTGCCGGGAAACACCCGGGATTGCAATACCTGGATATGGACGCAGCGATTAGGCATTGCACAAAAGGTATCGGTATCTGGGAATGGGCAAGTAATGACCGCGGTAAGGAACCGGATGTGGTTATGGCCTGCGCCGGTGATGTGCCTACTTTAGAGACTTTGGCTGCCGTTGATATCTTAAGGCAGCATTTCCCGCAGCTATTGATACGCGTAGTCAATGTCGTGGATTTAATGACCTTACAGCCGCAGAGCGAGCATCCGCATGGTTTATCAGATAAAGATTTTGACAGCCTTTTTACCACGGATAAGCCGGTGATCTTTGCTTTCCACGGTTACCCCTGGCTGATCCATAGGTTGATCTACCGACGGACAAACCATAAGAATGTGCATGTGCGCGGGTATAAAGAGGAAGGCACGACAACCACGCCTTTTGATATGACGGTGTTAAATGAACTGGACCGTTTTAACCTGGCAGATGATGTGATTGACCGCCTGCCGCAGTTAGCTAACCGCGCCGCGCATGTTAAAGAGTGGCTGCACAACAAACTTATCGAACATAAGCGTTATATTAACCAGCATGGCGAGGATATGCCTAACATTCGGCAATGGAAGTGGCCGTATTGATATGAAGCGTAAAGCCATATTTTTATTAATTCTTTCTGCTATTTTTGCCGGTTGCGCCTTTACGCAACCAGGCCGGCCGGCCTGCCTGAGCGGTAGGCAGGTTGTTTATCAGAGCGCGCCTTTGGTGCGTTTTTCCGGCGGCTCATATGCCGGCACCTTGTCATTCAGGGAACTGAAGACCTATGGTAATTTCGGCATTGGCACAGTTAATGGCTTAGATGGCGAGATGATCGCTTTGGATAACAGGTTCTATCAGATAAGATCCGATGGCAAGGTTTACCTGATAGAAGATGAAACACTTACTCCTTTTGCCACTGTGACCAGGTTTTTGCCCCAAAAGCAAAAAGTGTTGAATGTAAGGACAGATTATGCCGGCCTTGCCGGTATTTTAGATAGCATATTAGCGGATAAAGAAAAGGTTTATGCCATAAAGATCACCGGCAAATTCAATGCTTTAAAGTTGCGCAGCGTCCCCGCCCAGGTCAAGCCTTTTCCACGTCTGGAAGAGGTGATCAAGAAACAGGAGGTATTTGAATATAAAGATATGCCGGGCGTATTGGTGGGTTTTAGGTTCCCGGAGAATATGGATGGAGTGGCTTTTGCCGGGTATCATTTTCATTTTATCAGCCAGGACCGTAACGCAGGGGGGCACCTGCTTGATTGCCGAATTGAGCATGTTTTTGTTGAAATAGAAGAGATAAGCCAGCTTGTTTTAAACTGTAATTCTTCTGCATAATCATCTTCTGGCCCTGGTAAGTTGAAGCCCCAAAAAAACCTTGACACAGGAAGACAATCAGAAGTATAATCGCAGGATAAATTTACCGGTTTTGATATCGTTTCAGGCCCTTTTAAGCTGACTCGGATATCCACAGCCTGCTTTAAGGAAACCTAAGATATAAAATCAGCAGTTCAATAATACCAAGGAGGAAAAAGTGAACGGTTTTGATATTTTATTACTTGCGCCCGTAGGTTCAATATTAGCTCTTTCATTTGCTTTTTATCTTGTGATTTGGCTGCTTAAGCAGGATGAAGGCACGGATAAAATGAAAGAGATCGCTTTAGCCGTGAGGATCGGCGCCCAGGCTTACTTAAAAAGGCAATACCTGGGAGTAGCTTTGTTTTTTGCCGTAGTCTTCTGTATCCTTTTGGCAATGGCTTTTAAGAACTACCTGGTTATTTTTGTGCCCTTCGCTTTTCTTACCGGCGGCTTATTTTCCGGTTTATCCGGTTTTATCGGCATGACCGTTGCCACAAAATCATCAAACCGCACAGCGGCAGCGGCAATGAAAAGCCTTAACTCCGGATTGCGCGTAGCTTTTTCCAGCGGCGCTGTAATGGGCATGACCGTAGTCGGGCTGGGGTTATTGGACCTAAGTGTCTGGTATTATTTCCTGAACTGGTATTATTCCTGCCACGCTGTTCCCGCAGGTATGGATAAGATCGCCGCGATCACCTCTACCATGCTTTGTTTTGGTATGGGTGCCAGCTCCCAGGCGCTTTTTGCCAGGGTTGGCGGAGGTATCTTTACCAAGGCCGCTGATGTTGGCGCTGACCTCGTAGGGAAAGTTGAAGCAGGTATTCCGGAGGATGACCCAAGGAACCCCGCGGTTATCGCAGATAACGTAGGGGATAATGTCGGTGATGTTGCCGGTATGGGAGCCGATCTTTATGAATCTTATGTTGGTTCAATTGTGGCTACTTCAGCTTTAGGCGTTGCCGCAGGCCTTGGTTTAGCCGGCGTCACAGTGCCTATGGTCATGGCCGCGGTTGGCGTGATCGCTTCGATC
>JBAZNG010000053.1:0-7489 GCA_041649385.1 Candidatus Omnitrophota bacterium
TATCCGGATGTTTCTTGATCATTTCAAACTCCTCATCCGTAAGTTTTTCCTTCTTGTTCAATACCGCGTCGCTTAAGCCGATCTTGCCGATATCATGCAGGATGCTTGCCCGGCTGATCGTATTGACCTGCTCTTTACTTAAATGCATCTCTTTTGCGATATCCAAAGCTATTTTTGTCACCCGTTCGGAATGGCCGCGCGTATAAAGGTCCTTGGCTTCTACTGTCTTGATCAGCGCCCCGATAGTATCAATCTCGGCATTTTTCAGCTGCTCATGAGCAAGGCGTAACTCGGCATTCATCCTGGCCATCTTATGAAAATCCAGCATCTCCTGGATCCAGAGATAAAACAGGATGATCAAGATAACTAAAAACAAAAGTTTTTCCGGGATTATTTCAGTGGCGGGGTAATATTGAATCAGATAAAGCCTTAACGCAGAAAGTAAGAATAACAAAATCACCACGGTGATCTTAAAACCATGGCTTGTGCTTCTATATTTTTCCAGAGTTTTGCCGGCCATAGGCTTAATCGTTAATCATGCTATTAAAGGCCCTGCATCGTCTCAATAACACGCTGGCTTACCCCCTGCTTCTTAAGGTAATCTAAGTCATCAGCGGTCAAAGAATACTTGGAATTACTGGATTTGACCTTACTGATTATCTCATCGCTATTTATACCTTGCTTGGTCATCTCGACTATTTTCTGCACAGTGACTTGGTTTTGCGCGCTAACTGCCGTAGAAGCTGTATTCTGCTCAGGTTTATTTATCTGGCTGCCCACTAACGCTCCGGTGCCTGCGCCAAGCGCGCCGCCGATCAACGCGCCTTCAACCCCGCTACCGGTTTGATGGCCGATAATCCCTCCGGCGAGCGCCCCAACCACGCCTCCGACACCTGCGCCTTCGGCAACCCTGGTTTTATTGCTCTGACATCCGCTGACAGCAAGAATAAACGTTAAAACAACCAATAATAATGATAATCTTTTCATTCTTAACCCCTTTCTTTAATTAACTTAAATTATAACAAATAAAACAAAACTTAAAACTAATTTAGCGAGGCTTGCATCTTAAGCTACTCAGAAGGAAATTTGTTGCGTTTCACGAAATTACTGATCGCCAATTTATCTTCTTCAGCTATCTTGTCAAAACGTATGCCGATCCTGTAACTCTGGCCGGGCAAATTAATGCTGGAAGCCACTTCGCCGGTTATCTCCATATGCCGCCTGCGCGCCTCGCCCTGCAAAGTCAGGTCAATAATAGTGAATTTCATATAAAGCAGCGTGCCCGGCGGAAGGTTGTGTTTGGCGATTATCGCCATACCCAGGTCGCTTAAATTAAGCATCACCGCTTCTATATCATCGGCAAACCCCAAACTGATACGCAAAGTATAGGGTTTTTCCACGCTATAGATCAGCGTGAACCCCACATCTATGCGCTCGGACCTTCTACGTTCCTGGTTTCCTTGATTATTTTCCACCGCTTGAATCACCGCCTTTGATTATTATTATCCCCTAAAAAACAAAATTATCAAACAATCTCTGCTTTCTCTCCCAGGATATTCTTGAATTTCTCCAGTTTCTTTTTATCCGCCGGAAGGACATTGTAATCTGCGGTAGAGCGCACCGGGGAATTAAGCTGGATTTTATCAGGGTGGATCCTCTCGATAGTATCACGGAACTCCTTTATCTGCGGCAGGGTATCGTTAAACCCGTCAACAAGCATCACCTCAAGCCAGATCTTGCCGTGGAATTCCTTGCGCAAAGCGACCAGCCCTTCAATGATCTCATCGATCTTGATACCCGCGGCCGGCCTGTCTATCTTCTCAAAAACATCCTGCCTTACCGCGTCCAAAGAAGGCACGATCAGGTCCGCTGCGCTGATCTCCAGGCGCACCTGGGGGTCCTTAAGCAGGGTGGAATTCGTGATCACCGCGATACGGGCATTGCACAATTTCCTGATTTGCGCAATCAAGTAACCTATATTAATATTCAAGGTTGGTTCCCCCAGCCCGGAAAGCGTCACAAAATCAAGGTCAACGGCGCTCTGCGGATTCTGCTGCAGCCAGCATTTGAATTCTTCAAGGACATCTTCAATTTTCACGTATTCTGTCCTCAAGGTATTCTTTTCCTTGGTTGAGCCAAGCTGGCAATAGACACAATCAAGGTTACATACCTTATAAGGCGTAAGGCTCAGCCCCAAAGATAAACCCAACCTGCGCGATTTTACCGGCCCGTAGATATATTTCATAAATTCAGAAGGGCGCTATTTTTATCTAGCGCCCCCCTTATTTAAAAACACTATTTTTAGGTAGATTATTTGACCTCAACAACGCAGTTATGCGTTCCGAATGAGTTGATCACACAGGAGGTGCAATTCGGGTCATTTGCCCAGGAACCGTCAACCAGGAACTTATATTCATATTTACCCGGCTTAAGGCTTGTCTTGACCAGCCAATTACCCTTGGTGTCTTTCTTGGCAAGCAGTTTCTTGGTATCCCACTTGTTGAAGCTTCCGGAAAGGATGACTTTCTTAGCTTGCGGAGCGTAAAACTTGAACTCTGTCGGTTTTGTTCCCACGGCCTTAGGCATAACACCCTCCTTGTTATGAGAATATTCTTACACTACAAAGTAAAACTGTCAAGCATAATTGTCTGCTGGATTAGAGACTTAAACTACGGCAGCTTAAGGCTTAACGACTAAATCAGGCCTTAGGTTATACCGCTACAATCGCCAGGCCCTTTTTATCCGCCAAGGCAAGGCTCTCTTGGCGGTCTAAAAACAGGGTTTTACCCGCCTCAAAAGCCAGGCACCTTGCCTGTGCCCTGACCAGGTTCTTTACTGTATTCAAACCGACGACAGGGATATCAAAACGCATGTCCTGCTTGGGCTTACTGACTTTGACCACCGTTATGCCTGCTTTACCGATCTTTCCTGCCCTGCGGATAAGGTTGTCCGTTCCTTCCAGCGCCTCAACCGCAACGATCGCTTTTTCTTTGACCGCGACTGTCTGGCCGATATCCAATAACCCTATGGCTTTAGCAAGCTCCAAGCCGAAATAAACATCCTCCCAACCGGAAAAATCCGGCTCTTTTAAAGTAAGCGCGCCCTTCTTAGGCAAGTGCTCCTCAATAAAACTTGTGGAATCCAAGAGTTTCATGCCGTTTTCTTCCAATTTCTTAGCCACCGCCCCGAACAGGGAATCAGCTTTTTTATTCTTAAGGTTCTGCAGCATCTCCTTTAATTGCGGGTCTTTATTGATCTCTTTGCTGAATAGCCTAAACGGGCTGACCTGGCCGGCCATTACCACATTCTGGATGCCTTCAAGCTTGAAAATATCGAACATCCTGCTGAATTCATCAAGGCCCAGCCAGTATATTTTATCAACGAGTTTTTTCAGTTTACGGGAGGTATCGCCTTTGATGGCGATGGCTACGACGGAAACGCCTTTTTTCCTGGCGCAGGCGGCAAATAAAAGCGGGAAATTACGGTTACCGGCTATCAGACCGATCTTCTCCATATCTAACGGCAGGAACGGGTTATCCCGCGCTCTGTTTTATTTATAAAATCAATAAGGTAAGCTACTTCTTCGGTATTATTAACCTGGGATTTAAGCTGCTCAATGGCGTTCTTAACCAGCAGGCCGGAATTGAATATGGTTTTGAAAGCAAAGGCAAGCGCTTTAATGGATTCAGGGGGTATCTTTTTGCGCCGCAGGCCGATAAGATTAAGCCCGTAAACGCGCGCCGGGTGGCCGTCGCAAGTTGAATATGGGGGGATATCCTGCACCACCTTGGAACAGCCGCCGATGATAGAAAGCGTGCCCACCCTGACAAACTGGTGTATCGCCACTATCCCGCCGATCACCGCCTTATCCTCAATAGTCACGTGTCCGGCGAGCGTGCAATTATTGGCTAATACGCAATTATTCCCCACGCGGCAATCATGAGCGATATGCGTATAAGCCATTAAAAGATTACCGCTGCCTACAATGGTCTTTGCGCCTTCGCCAGTGCCGGGGTTAAGCGTGCAGTATTCACGGATAATGTTGTTATCCCCGATCTCCAGGAATACTTTTTCGCCTTTAAATTTCAGGTCCTGCGGCCGTGAACCGATCACCGCGCCGGTAAAAACCTCGCAGTTCTTGCCTAATGCAGTATTGCCTTCCAGCACGCAGTGGCTTGCGATTCTTGTGCCTGCGCCAATTGAAACGCCGTCGCCGATTATGCTAAATGGGCCGACGCTGACATCTTCAGCAAGTTTTGCTTTTGGGGAAATTAGGGCATTCGGATGTATCGGCATATTTAATCTCCGACCAAAGCGCAGACAAAATCCGCCTCGGTGACTACTTTGCCGTCAACTAACGCCTTGCCGCGCACCTGGGCAGTCCTGGATTTTACTTTTATCGCCTCAACCTCAAGGACTAGTTGGTCGCCGGGAACAACGGGCTTACGGAATTTAACGTTATCGATAGATAAAAAGAAGGCTAACTTTCCCTTGTTCTCTCCGGAGGCAAGCATCATCACGGCGCCGACCTGGGCCATCGCTTCAACAATGATCACCCCCGGCATGATCGGATGGCCCGGGAAATGCCCGCGGAAGAAATAATCATTCATCGTGACATTCTTGATCCCTATGGCGCGCTTTCCTTTTTCCAGGTAAGTCACCCTGTCTACGAACAAGAACGGTTCACGGTGCGGAATGATCTTCATGATCTCAACAGCGTCCAGGCCCCCAGAAGGCAAGCCGCCCAGATTGGCAAATTTTTCTTTTTGTTCATAGATCTTCTGGGCAACTTTAAGGTTCAATGAATGCCCGCTCTTTATCGCGATAACGTGGGCTTTGATCGGGCAGCCTGCCAAATACAGGTCACCAATCAAATCCAGTATCTTATGCCGGGTAAATTCATCTTTAAAACGCAGCTTGTTTTTAATCACTCCATCCTTGCCCAGGACAAGCGTATTTTCATAATTAGCGCCCAGGCCTAAACCCTGGCTCTGCAACTGGCTTACTTCGCTCTCAAGGCAGAATGTCCTGGCGGAAGCTATCTGCGTTTTAAAATCTGCCGCGTTAATCATTATCTCCAGGAAACTGGTTTCCAGTAAAGGATGGTTATAGCTTAATGTATAGGATATGCGGAAATCCTTGGCGGGCATCACGGCAATGGAAGATTCACCCTCGCAAATATAGACCGGCTCTTTCAAGGTAAAGACAAAACGTTCTTTTTCCTGCTCTTTGACGCCGGCTTTTTCAAAAGCCTCCAGGAAATTCTGGCTGCTTCCGTCTAAACCCGGTACTTCGTTAGCGTCTATCTCAATATTTATATTGTCAATATTCAAGCTGGATAAAACAGCCATGACATGCTCTATGGTCTGCACTTCCTCGCCACGCAAGCCGATAGTCGTGCGCCGGCCAAAACTTGGCTCAAGCAGCAATGACCCGGCGCAGGCCTTGATCCTGGGCTTATTAGGCAGGTCCACACGGATAAAATTCACTCCGCTATCCACTTCGGCGGGCTTAAAAGTAATGTTTGCCTTATTGCCGGTATGGATACCAGTGCCTTTCAGGGTAATTTCTTTGGCAATCGTCCTTTGCATTTCCATATTAAGCTATTTATTCTCCAGTTTGGCTTCCAATTCCGCGATTTTCTTCTGCAGGGCTTTAACCAGCTCAAACAGTTTCGGCAAGTTCTGCATGCAGGCATTCACCCTCTGCGAGGTCATAAACGGCCTGGCAGGATAACCGGAAACCATTGTATCCGCAGGCACGGATTTGCTCACTCCGCTTTGCGCGGTAACCACCGCGTTATCGCCGACAGTGATATGGCCGACCAGTCCAGCCTGGCCGGCAAGCGTGACATTATTGCCGATGATCGTGCTGCCGGATATGCCCACCTGGGCTACGATCAAAGAATTCTCCCCGATCACCACATTATGGGCGATCTGCACGAGGTTATCGATCTTTGTGCCGCGGCCGATGACTGTTTTGTCAAACCGCGCCCGGTCAATGGTGACATTGGCGCCAATCTCCACTTCGTCACCGATCTCCACAGTACCCACCTGCGGGATCTTATGATGCAAGCCCTTGATCGTGGCAAAACCAAAACCATCCGAACCGATCACTGTCCCGCAATGGATGATCACGCGGCTGCCGATCTTAACCCTCTCCCTGATAGAGACATTCGGGTAGATCAGGGTATTTGCGCCGATCTTGGTGTTGTGGCCGATGTAGCAGCCGGCGTAAATAATCGTATTGTCGCCGATGATCACATTATCGCCGATAACCACGTAAGGGCCGGTGGAAACGTCTTTACCCAATGAAACATCTTTGCCGATCACCGTAGTATAATCAATACCTTTAGGATGGCTGGTCTCATCCGGCGTAAGGTAGGAGATGATCTTGGCAAAAGCCAAAGAGGGATTATCCGTAAGGATGAGCGGCTTGTTTGTTGAACGCATATCCCGCGAAGTTACGATCGCCGATGCGGCCGTTTTATCCATAAGCGAGCTATACTTGGGATTAGCCAGGAAAGTTATCTCCCCGGCAACAGCCTCCCTTATCCCGCTAGCGCCGCTGATCAGAAGCTCGGCATCGCCGACAACTTCGCCCTCTACGATCTTGGCTATTTCTCTTAATGTTTTCTGCATATGGAATTATGATCCTTTAATTTACTTTGAACCTTTGTTCAATATCGCAATAATGTTGCTGGTGATATCCATGCTCTTAGTCTGATAAACCAGCACGCGGTCATTAAAAACAAGCGTGTACCCTTCTTTTTCGGAGTATTTCTTCACCGCTACCTCTATATCCTTAAGTATCTCCTTCATCCTGTCTTCCTGGTCTTTACGCAGCTCTGTCTGCTTCTGGCGGTCAAACTCCTGCATAGCTTTCACTTTATTCTGAAGCTCTGTTCTTTTGGCTTCTTTTTCTTTATCATTAAGTAAATTTATCTTGTCCTGAAAAGCTTTCAGGTCATTGATCTTCTTGTCCCGCTCATTAGTATAAACCTTCTCTTTGTCGCTTAATACTTTATCATATTCCTTGGTCTTATTATATTCGCTGAAAGTACGGCTAAGGTCGATATAGGCGAATTTATCAGCTGCCTGGGCTGCGCCAAAACCAACAAACAAACTGATGATCAACCCCGCTAAAACCATCTTTGTTTTATTCATCACTGCTCCTCCTTAATTTGGCCATAACAGCCATTTTATTTGATAAATTGACTAAAAACTGTGGCTTGCGCTGAAATGGAACCTGCCGTCGCCTCTGCTGCTTTCTCCCGGCTCTTTATCCATCGGGATACCATAATCCAGCATCACCGGGCCGATGGGCGTCTTGATCCTGAAACCTATACCGACGGAAGATTTGAAGCCACCGGAATTCTCTACGCCATTAGCGTTTTTATTTGACCCGATATCGCCGATCTTTTCCCAGACATTACCTACATCATAAAATGCCGCCACCTTCAAGAATTAAAATAAGGGATAGGTGTATT
>JBAZNG010000054.1:0-7477 GCA_041649385.1 Candidatus Omnitrophota bacterium
AGCAGCGCGCGCAAACCGGAAGCGAAATTCAAACCGATATCCGGCTTCACCTGTATCTGCGTGATGCCTTCCACCTGGTACTCTACCGGATCCTCAATGGTGACGATATTCACTTCCGGCGTATTCAGCTGGTTCAAGACCGAATACAAAGTCGTGGATTTTCCACTGCCTGTTGGCCCGGTAACCAGGATCATACCAAAGGGCTTGGCGATCGCCGCTTTAAATACGGCTGCCGGCTGGTCGGAAAAACCCAGTTTATCCAGGCCGATGGAAAGATTGCCTTTATCCAAAGCGCGCAAAACGAACTTCTGCCCGAATGTCGTCGGAAGGCTGGAAACGCGGAAATCGACTTCCCTGCCGTCGGATTTAACCTTGAAACGGCCGTCCTGCGGGATACGATTCTCCGTGATGTCTAAATTAGAGATGATCTTAAGCCGCGCCAGTATCGCGTTCTGGTTTATTTTAGGCACTTTGATCACATCATGCAGCGTGCCGTCAATACGGTAACGGATACGCAGGCAGTCGATCTCCGGCTCAATATGGATATCCGACGCCCTTCTTTTTAACGCCTGCGCAAGGACAATATCAACTAACTGCACGATCGGCGCTTTTTCGCTATCCTCAAGGGCGCTGCTGATCTCTATCTCGTCGGGTTTAAGAAGCTCAGGGCCTTTGTCGCTGCTGTTCTCTTTGCCGGCTTCAGATTCCTTGATGATCGTAGCCATATCCTTGACTTCTTTACTATACTGGTTTTCAACGCATTTTAATATCTCTTCTTCCGGGCTTAAGACAATATCAATGTTACAGCCGGTAAAATTCTTCAGGTCATCCAGCGCCAATACGTTCAAAGGATCGGCAATGGCGATAGTCAGGGTATTGCCCATTTTGGAGAGCGGGATTATCGTATAAAGCTTTGCCATGCGTTCAGGTATGAGGTTAATGATCAGCGGGTCGAATTTAAAACGGGAGATGTGCATCGTCGGCATATAGAGCTGCTCGGAGAATAGGGAAAGCAACTCTTCTTCGGAGGCGATCCCCTCTTCTATAAGCACCCGGCGTAAAGGCAGGCCTTTTTCCTTCTGCAGGTTCAAGGCCTTATCCAATTGCTCTTTGGTGATATGTTTACCTTTAAGCAATATGTCAATGATATTTTCTTTTAATGTATTCATAAATTAGGTTCTAGGTGATAGGTTTTCCCTACCTACTACCTACTATCTACTATCTACCCTATTATTTATCTTTTCCCCACATTCTATCTACTGCCTTTTTATTCGTCAGGCGCGGTCACGCGCACAACTTCCTCTAAAGTAGTTAAACCCCTCAAGGCGGAATGCACGCCGTCCTCGCGCAGTGTCTGCATCCCTTCCTTGCGCGCTTGCTGCTTTATAAACTGCTCCTGCGCGCCGCTTAAAATAAGTTCCCTTATTTTCTGGGAAAGCACCAGCGTCTCGGAGATCACGGTACGGCCGCTTGAGCCGGTATTAAAACAATGCGCGCACCCCTTGCCGCGGAAAAACTCCGCTTTACCCATCTTGCTGTAATCAAGTTTCAAACTCTGGGCGATATCTTTTTTCAATATGTAACTTTCCTTGCAGTACGGGCAGACCTTGCGCACTAACCTCTGCGCCATGACGCAGACTAAAGAAGAATTGATCAGGTATGGCTCAACCCCCATATTCACCAGGCGCACGATGGCGCCGGGCGCGGTGGTCGTATGCAAGGTAGATAAAACAAGATGCCCGGTTAAAGCGCTTTTAATGGCGATATCCACTGTTTCGTAATCGCGGATCTCGCCGATCATGATCACATTCGGGTCCTGCCTTAATATGGAGCGCAGGGCGCCGGCAAAAGTAAGCCCTATCTCAGGGCGCGCGGTAACCTGGTTGATCCCTCCCAGCTGATACTCTACCGGGTCCTCGACCGTAACGATATTTTTGTCCGGGCTGTCCACGAATTTTAAGATGGAATACAAGGTCGTGGTCTTTCCTGAACCTGTGGGCCCGCAGACCAAAATCATCCCATGCGGCAGGCAGGAAACTTTCTTTAATATCTCCAGAGAGTAATCGGCAAACCCCAGTTTCTCAAGGTCAAGTTTGGCTTCCGATTTATCCAGGATACGCAGGGCGATCTTTTCACCGAAACTGGAAGGCAGTATGGAAACGCGAAAATCCACTTCCCTGTTAAGCAATTTTATCTTAAAACGGCCGTCCTGCGGAAGGCGGTGCTCGGCGATATTCAGCTCTGACATGACTTTTATCCTGGAGACGATGGAAGCATGCATATTCCTCGGCGGCGCTTTTTGTTCCTTCAGCAAGCCATCCACGCGGAAACGCACGCGCAATTTCTTGTCAAACGGCTCGATAAGCACGTCGGAAGCTTTGTATTTTACCGCTTCCTCAAGGATCATATTGGTCACCTTGATCACGGGCGCTTCCTGGCTGATCCTGCCTAATTCCTGGTCGCTGGGCGAGATCTCTTTTTCCTCCTTGATCAGCTCAATGGAAGAAACAGACATCTCCTTGACCAGGTCGTCGATCAGGCCTTTGGTCGTATCCGGATAGGACAATTCGATTGTCTGCATGATATCCTGGACAGAAGAAATTATCGGGTTGATCTTATAGCCGGTGAGCGACTGGACGTAATCAATAGTGAAGATGTTCATTGGGTCAGCCATGGCAAGAGTGATCGTATCCCCCATTTTAGAGACGGGGATGATCTGGTAGTGCCTGGCTGCTTCTACGGGGACAAGCTTGACTATCTCAAGGTCTATCTTAAAACGCTTCAGATCAATCAATGGCAGGCCGAGGCTTTCGCTTAAAGTGGTGATCAATTCGTGCTCTTTGATGAAGTTCAGTCCGACGATGATATCGCTGAGCTTTCCGCCTTTTTGTTTCTGCAAGGCCAGGGCCTGTTTAAGCTGCTCCTCGGTAAGCAGCTTGTTGCTGATCAGGATCTCGGTAAGCCGGTCTTTTAAAGATAGCATAAATTCAGTAGGTAGAATGTAGTAGGTAGAATGCAGGTAACCTTAACTGCTAACTACCCTATGCCTTGTCCTTATAATACTTTTCAATCGCCCTCTTGATATCCGAAGAGGTAGAAACAAAAGTCTGCACGCTGCATCCGGAAAGCAGTTCCACGTCCTCGATCGCCTGGATATTCAGCGGGTTAGACATAGCCAAAGTAAGGTTATTGCCGATCTTATCTATCGGCACAAGCAAATATTGCCGGGCAACGCGGCTGGGAATGATATTGGTTATCTCCGGGTTGACGTCATAATTACTTAAAGGCAAATAAGGAAAACCGTACTGGGCAGTTAGCGACTGGGCGATATCCTCTTCCTTGGCAAAACCAAGCTCAACGAGTATCTCGCCGATCAGCCCTCCCTTGGCATGCTGGATATCCAAAGCCTGATTCAACTGCATCTGGCTGATGATACCCCTATCCAGCAGCAATTCCCCTAATTGTTTATTAATGATCCTTCTTATGGACATTATTCCCCTCGTTAAAAAGCGGCTACACGGTTACGCCCCAGGCGCTTGGCGCTGTTGAGCAATTCTTTGGCTTTGGCGATCAGCTGCTGCGCTTCTACCCCGTCTAACGGGTTTTCAGAGACCCCTGCGCTAACAGTGATCTTCTTGCCTTGTTCAGTTTGCGCGTTATAGGCGGCCTCCACTTTCTTGCGGATCTCCTCGGCGGCCTCATACGCCTGGCGTTTGTTGCACTCCGGCAGCACTACGGCGAATTCATCGTCGCCGGTCCTGCCTACGCGGGCGATCTCATCAAGCGATTTGCTGATCAAAGAGGCAATATTCTTTATCGCGCCCTCCGCGGCGATCAGCCCGAAATTCTGGTGGAACTGTTTAAAATTATCAATGTCAAAAATAATAAATGAGCAGGGCCGCTGGTAATTGATCGCGCGTTTTATCTCTTCCTGCAGCCGGTTATGGATATAAGAGGTATTGAACAGGCCGGTAAGCGCGTCCTTAACCTCAAGCTTCTCCACCCTGTGACTTAAAATATCATTCTCAATGGCAATGGCGATCTGTTTGGCGAAAATATCCAAAAGCTCGATATCGTCTTTAGTGTACTGGAAGGATTCGCGCGTATTGCCGATTCCCAGCACTGCCTTGATCTTGCCCTTTAAAAAAACCGGCATGGTCAGCGCGTTCTTTAAATGGAACCGTTCATAAAAAGCGACAGTAAGGTTATCGTTTAGGAAGTTCTGCTTATCCAGAAGGAGGAATTTATTCACGTTGAGCGCCTTGAGATAAAGCTCATCGTCGTGCTTGACTACCAAAGTGGACAGATAATCTGCGTTTGCTCCGTCGGCGATCTTGACGTAAAAAGAATCCTGCGCCTCATCGCGGAAAAACAGGAAAGCTGAATCGGAATTAGCCAAAAGCCGCGATTTCTCAACAGCTATTTTAAGGATATCGTCGAATTTTGAGCCGTTGGTGATCAACGCGCTTATCTGCATGAGGTTGCTTAAAACGACCACCCTCCTCTGGATCTCAAGGTTGATCGCGTTGGTTTTCACGCTGTAATTCTTCAATTCCTCCATATTGCCGCGGATGCGCTGGGTAAGCTGGTTGACCACAATGCCTAAGTCGCTTACTTCATCGTCATGCTCTACAGAGACCTCAAGGGAGATATCACCGGCAGCGATCTTCTTGGCTTCGCTGGTCACGGAAGTCAACCTGTCAAAGATATCCTTGATCACTAAGAACCCTACCACGGCTACCAGGATACTGGTCAGTATGGAAGCGACGATGTCCAATCTCATCCCGAATTTGGGAAGTATATAGGTAGAGACCAGGTAGACACAGACCAACAATGGTAAAATAGACATCAACTCAAAAGCAACGATGAGTTTTTGATTAAGGCTGCGCGAGTTTAAGGATAACCTGTCCTTGCTACTGGCCATTTTAGTATCCTCCGGAATTTATAACACTTTATAATCAGAAAAAATTATACCTCTTAACCTGTTATATAGCAACAGATTTGTTAAATTCCGCGATCAAAATATTCTTATCCATCCCCAGGTCAAGAAAATCCCAGGGCAGCGGTTTTCCCACAGGAATACCCCGCAAATAAATGTCCGGATTGATATTCTCCTGCTTAAAAGCCTCAAGCCATAACCCCAGGGAAAAATGATCGCTCCAGGCGTCAAAACGGGCTCCATTCTTGTAAGCGTTCCTGATCACGCGGCTTAATCTTCTGTCCCCCCGGCTTAATATCCCTTCCAGATAACCCATCTGCCGGTTATGAAAACTGAATCTGATCCTTTTATTCCGGTTATGGCTCTTTAAGTAATCCTCTTTCTGTTTTAAGGCCTCCATACTTTGCATAGGCAGCCACTGTAGCGGCGTGTGCGGCTTGGGGATCAGGCCATTAACACTGACATTGATCAGTGCGGCAGAGCCGTTTATCTTACGCTTCAACTCTGAAGCGCGCCTGGAGAATTCAATTATACCGTCTAAATCCTCATCCTTCTCATTAGGCAAACCGATAAGAAAATAAAGCTTCAGGTGCTGATAGCCCGCCTGATACGCTTCTGTAATGGCGAGCAGGAAATCATCCTCGGAGAAATCTTTTGCCAACGCCAGGCGCAGCCGCTCTGTGCCTGCTTCCGGCGCAAAAGTCAAACCGGTCTTTTTGGTCTTAGCAATCACTCCGGAAACATCTCCCAGCAGGGCTTTTGCCTTTAACGAGGGCAGCGACAGGCCGACGGACCTGCTTTTAAAAACGCCGCTTAACTGGTCCACCAGTTTGCCCAACCCTGGATAATCGCTTACTGATAAACCGGACAGGGAGAATTCTTCATAACCAGTGCACTGATAAGCGCGCTGCGCCAGCTCAAGTATCTGGCTGCTCTCCCTGAACCTTAACGGAAAATACTGGCTCCTTGCCTGGCAGAAACGGCAACGATTAGGGCAGCCGCGCATTATTTCCAGGGTGAAACGGTCGTGGATCGTCTGGGAATACGGCACAAGCCATTCAATGGGAAAATAGGCGTTGGAAAGTTCTTTGATGAACCGCTTGCGGATACGTTCAGGCGCTTCCGGGCGCCTGGCCTGCAGTTTAAGAAAATCACCGTTGTTATCATAAATAGCTTCGTATAGCGAAGGAACGTAAATACCCGGGATGCGGGAAAAGCGCAATAAAAGCTCATCCTTGCTGATCTTGCCGGCTCTAAAATCATCCTTTAACAGCCGGTATGCATCGATGAATTCAACGATCACCTCTTCCGCTTCCCCGATAATGAACAGATCAAAGAATTCATGCAATGGCTCCGGGTTAAGTACGCTCGGCCCGCCGCCGACAACTAAAGGATGCCGGCTATCGCGGTTTGCCGCTTCCAGAGGCAGGCCCGCCAGGTCAAGGATATTCAATACATTCGTGTAATTTAATTCCGAACCAAGGGAAAACCCGATAATATCAAACTCTCCCAGCCCCCTCTGCGACTCCAAAGAAAACAAGGGCATTTTCTGCTCTCTTAAAATAGCCTCCATATCCGGCTCCGGTGAGAAAAACCTTTCGCAACAGACACCCGGCAAATTATTCAAAATGCCATAAATGATGCGCAGCCCCAGGTTGCTCATCCCCACCTCATAGAGGTCGGCAAAACCCAAAGCCGCGCGCACAGCGCTGGAAGTAAAATCGCGTTTCAGCGCGTTCCATTCAGAACCGATATATTGGGAAGGCTTGTGGACTTTTAGAAGTATCTCTTCGGCTATGCGCATTTAAAACACCGCCCTTGTCCGGTCAATATTAGCCAATATGCCGAGGGAGATAAAAGTCACCAGGATACTTGAACCGCCATAACTCATCAGCGGCAAAGGCAGGCCGACTACGGGAGCCAGCCCCATATTCATGGAGAGGTTTATAAAAATCTGCAGCGTCAATAAAAGCGAGATGCCGTAAGCAAGCAGTTTGCCGAAAGCGTCATTGGTCCTCTGGGCGATGATAAAGCCCTGCCGGATGATCAAATAATACAAAAAGATCAGCAAGCTGCTTCCTAAAAAGCCCCACTCCTCGCTGAATGTGGCAAAGATAAAATCCGTGTGCGATTCAGGCAAGAAGCGCAGCTGGCTCTGTGTCCCGGAAAGCCAGCCCTTGCCGAAGAAGCCGCCTGAACCAATGGCGATCTTTGACTGGATGATCGTATATCCAGCGCCCAGCGGGTCGATATTCGGGTTAACGAAAACCAAAAGCCTTTCTTTCTGGTAATCGCGCAAAAAATGCCAGGCAAAAGGTAAAGGTATAAGCATCAGGACAGCCATCGTAAAGATATATTTTAAGCGCACATGCGTCAGATAAAGCAAGGTGACAAAAACCAGCAAAATCATCATGCCGCTTCCCAGGTCCGGCTGTTCAATGATCAAAAACATCGGCATGGCCACAAAGACAAACGGCAGGACAAGCCCGCGGAATATCCCGAACTTTCCGGATAATAAGGAGATATCCTCAACGGATT